>JAJYTC010000215.1 GCA_021793275.1 Deltaproteobacteria bacterium
GAAGCGAAAATCCTTTCACCCTATGCCGTACTGCTCCCGGACCAACGGCAGAAAACCCGCATCCTCCAGCTTTTTGAGGGGGGCCAGGAACGTAACCTGGACGACCCCGGGAAGACGGCCGATTTCAATGGCCCCGGTAATTGTCGCGCGGTTGCGGACTTCCGGAACGCTCATCCCCAAAAGTGCGGCTGATCGACTCAGGCCGTTTTCCGTAGCCGCGTTCAAGTCGCCTCCACTGCCAACGACGGAAATGGGACCGGATTCTTCTATTTGCCCCAACCCCCACTGCTTTGCCAGGGCCAGGGCCCTTTCTTTTTCGGCGGCACTGAAGGGTCGCGCCAAAAAAGGCAGGTCTTCAGGCAACGGAAAGATCACCGGTCCCTGAAGCGTTCGATTTTTGAGCACCTGGACCTGTAAGGCAACCGTTCCTGCAACGTCCATGGTGTGTCCGGCTATCTCGCCGTCTCCCTGAAGAGCATGCATATCGCCCATGTACACGCCGGCCCCCCGCACCTTCACTGGCGCCACGACCAGGGCCCCCGGCCGAACCGCATCGATATCCATGTGCCCGTCCGTGCGCAGTTCCAGTTGCTCGGCTGTTAGGGCATACTCATGAGGCGCGCCGACAAGAAACGAACCGAAATCGCCGGCGTTATGGGAGTCGGGCATTCTCACACCCGGGGTCGTCCCCAACTGGCCGAGAAAAGGCCGCATCCTGGCCACCGTGCCCACAAGATCGTGAGGGGCGAAAAGCAAAACCGAGTGCTGTATGCTGCATTCGGGAAGTTTGGCTAAATTTCTGGAATCCCGCGCGATGCGCTCCGCTTGCTCTTTATCCAAAGTGACGCCAAGGGTCCCGGCTTCGTCAAAAACCACCGTGTATCCGTGTGCGAACTGAAACGGAGTGACAGGATTGCCGCACTTGACGCACCGTACCGATTCCGGCCCGATCCCTTCGATCCTCGTCTCAGGGTACATGGTATCGCACGTGGGACAGCGTTTTGCCACGTATGGGTCACCCACAAAGTAACCATCTACAATGCGATCATGCCCCGATGCCGTTGCAACGGAGCTGACCTTCACCTCCTTGATCCGGATGAGAACAGCATCCCCCGGTTCTGCATTTTCCACAAAGACCGGCTGTGTCACCTCATGGCCGCCCCGGAGTCGAGGGTTGATCATGGGGCCCCAGCAGCCCGGCGCCGTCGAAGCACGAATGACGCCTCCATCCCTGACAGGGCCCAGCATAGCTTCCCCCGGATCCAGGATCCCGTTTGTGAACGTGGAGACATTGATTTCTTCAACCGGTTTGTTTGTTCCTGTCATCTTGGTCTCCTTGAAATGGTTGTTTGTGTTTACACGCTTTTACTTTCCCGACAAGCTCTTATAGCATTAAGTCGCCTCGAATGTAGCCAAACCGCATGGGTCTGCATGCGTCAAGCCCTTGCAAGGTGTTGCTCGTAGAGGGCCAGGTGGTTTTTTAACATCTCGGGAATTGGCAGGTTGTAAGGGCAGCGTTTCAGCTGGCAACCCGCTGTCCCGATACTCTTGGAATATAAACTGAAAACCTCTTCAGTCCTCCAAAATAATCAGAAAATTATCGGAAGCCTGGTGTGAGAGGCAACACCCGTTGAATGATCGGGTTCTTGAAGTTGCAAAAATGAATCTTACTGAAGTATCGTTTGCGCATTGAATTGGCAAATTGTATTGTTTTGCGGGCTTTAATGAGATCGATCGGGAAGTGAGTTCGCAAACGTCGAAAAGCATTAGCGGTACTGCTTCATCTGCCTCGCCACGGAGGAGATTTGAACATGAGCAGCATGAATTACGATCCCCTGCATTATCCCTACCCCTCCCGCCGGCACACGGTGTTCTCCAGGAAGGGCATGGTCGCGACCTCTCAGCCTCTTGCGGCACAAGCAGGCCTGGACGTCCTGAGAAAGGGCGGCAATGCAATCGACGCCGCGGTCGCAACGGCCTCCTGCCTGACTGTCGTAGAACCGACTTCGAACGGTATCGGCGCAGATGCATTCGCGCTCGTCTGGACCGGCGGGAAGCTGCGGGGTCTTAATTCCAGCGGCCCGGCGCCAGGCGGTATATCTCTTCGGGCGCTAGCCGGGGCGGGTCATAAGACCATCCCTCCATTCGGAGTGGCGCCGGTCACAGTGCCGGGAGCACCTGCCTGCTGGGCCGAACTCTCCCGGCGTTTCGGAAAACTCTCGCTGCCGGAAACCATGCGCAGTGCAATGGAATACGCGGATTCCGGCTTCCCCGTTTCTCCGGTGGTTGCCAACAGGTGGCAAGCGGCCTTCGAGGTATATCGAGCTCAGGACGGAAAAGAATTCCAACACTGGTTTGAAGCCTTTGCCCCATACGGGCGTACGCCTTTGGCGGGCGAGTTGTGGCGAATGCCCGATCAGGCGGCCACTCTTGCCTCTATCGCCGAAACAGAGGCTGAATCCTTCTACCGCGGAGAGATATCCGAAAAGATCGATTCTTTTTTTCGCCGCTACTCCGGCTATCTCTCGGCAGATGATCTTGCCGGCTTTAAACCTGAGTGGGTCGAACCGGTCAAGGTCGGCTACCGGGGATACGAGGTCTGGGAAATCCCGCCCAACGGGCAGGGCATAGTTGCTCTCATGGCCCTGAATATTCTAAACGGACTGGAGATCGGGGCCAGAGATTCGGCCAAGGCTTACCATAGGCAGATCGAAGCAATCAAACTGGCCTTTTCCGACGGGCTGAAGTACATCTGCGATATCAGGAAGATGAAAGTTGCGGTTTCCGATCTTCTGTCCGAAGGCTATGCAGCTCAAAGGCGCAGCCTGATAACCGAGAGCGCCGTCGATCCTCTTCCGGGCGACCCTCCCCGCGGCGGGACAGTTTATCTCGCCACGGCCGACAGCGAAGGCAACATGGTATCCTACATTCAGAGCAATTACCTGGGATTTGGTTCCGGGATGGTGATCCCGGGGACAGGGGTCGCGCTGCACAACAGGGGATATTGCTTTTCCTCCGACCCCGAACACGATAACTGCCTCGAACCGGGCAAGAAGCCCTACCATACCATTATACCGGGTTTTCTGACAAAAGGCGGCGACCCGATCGGTCCTTTCGGCGTCATGGGCGGCTTTATTCAGCCGCAAGGGCACGTCATGGTCATGGTTAATACCGTTGATTTTCAGTTGAACCCCCAGGCCGCCCTCGATGCCCCACGATTCCGATGGACAGGAGGGCTGAATGTCGATGTGGAGGACTCCTTCCCACGACATATTGCCGCGGAATTATCACGTATGGGGCATCACATCACTTATGCAGCACCCGATGATTTCGATTTCGGACGGGGCCAGATTATCTGGCGCGGCAAAGACGGCGTGCTGGCTGCGGGGAGCGAACCCAGGGTGATGGTCAGGCGGCGGCATGGTAGACAAGGTCAGGCGCGGGGCGGCTGTGCCGCACACGACACACCCCCACGCATAACCCTCAACTTAGCAGCCTGGTACGGAGTTTTACCTCGGTGTTCTTTTAGAGATTTACGGGCTTTTCGACCGTCTTTAGTCCAAAATCACATATCTTCTCAAAAGGCTCTCTTTTTTTATGGCACATATTTTCCTTTGGACAGTATAATTAAGTCATAAGTTCACTGACTTTGCTAGCTGAGTTCTTTTCCGCTCGCCCCTTCACACGGAATGAAAGCCGGAGGCGATGGTAGCCGGTGTTAAATCCGAAAACCCTGCCGAGCGAGTTTTTCGGACAGCACGGGGCTCACCTTAGAGCATGAGGCGCGAAAAAAATGAAGACCGGCAAAATCTCAATAAGAACCAGTGAATTGAGGATGAGGAAGCGAAACCGCGCATTGTCCTTGATCCTTGAATTGAGCAATCTGCTTTCGGCAAGCCTCAAACTTCCCAGCCTTCTGGAGGGAGCGCTTTCACTGGTTCTCGAACATTTTCAGTTGGATGCCGGAAGGATATACCTGCTAAACATAAACGAGCAATTCCTGAGCCTTGCGGCCTGCAGGGGAATGAACGCGGCCGGGCTGGAAAGAATCAACCTGAGCGAAGGTTTTTCGGGAGAAGCCGTTCGCACCAAGTCTTTCATCGCTCAGTACGTCTCCGAACTCGAGGACAGGGAGAGGTCGGCTTTTCTTTCCGGTCTCGGGCTCCTGGTGGTCATTTGCGTGCCCCTGATAGTGAGAGATGAAATCCTTGGGGTCATGAATCTCGCTTCGAGGCAGGCCTTCGAGTTGGACCAGGACGAGATCGACCTGCTGGTCGCTGTTGGAAATCAGATCGCGATTGCCGCCAATCAGGCCATCCTTTACGAGGACCTTGAGAAAGAGCAGAAAAAGACGGAGTTTCTCACCTATTCGGTTTCACACGACCTGAGGAGTCCGGCAGTCGGTGCATTCGGACTGTCCCAGTTGCTCGAGAGGCAATTCGGAAGCGCCCTGGGTGAAAAAGGCAAAACATACTGCGAGCAGATCAGGAAATCGGCAGGACAAATCCTCCTGCTCGTAGACGATATGAAAGCCTACATCACGGAAAAGGAATCCTCTCTTCACGCCGAGCAATTCGACGTAAAAGATCTTGTTGAATCGATCGGAAGCGAATTTGCCCATGTTTTTAGCGAGCGACTAATCGAATGGGTCCAGCCTTCGACGGGAATGGCGATTAAAGCCGACCGGCTTTTGATCTCAAGGGCGCTGCAAAATCTGGTGGACAATGCACTGAAATACGGGGGCAACACAGTCACCCGAATCAGCGTTTACTGGCGGGAGGAACAGGACGCATGGGTCCTGTGCGTGGCCGACAACGGCATCGGGATCGGGGACGCCGACCCGGAGAGCCTTTTTCAGATATTCTGCCGTGGAACATCGTCGAAGGGGGTCTCGGGAACCGGACTGGGACTGGCGATCGTGAAAGAAGCCGCACAACGGCATAACGGCAGAGCGTGGGTCGAAGCCGGAGAGGCCCACGGCGTAAAATTCTGCTTTTCGGTGTCCAAGCACCTGAACGAACAAAACCACTGCCGCCGGCCCAAATTCGGACAATGAGACGGAAGGCGGAAACCCGAGGCTTTCCAACCGCTTTGCTGGTGCAGGGGCATTCCGACATTGCCATGGGAGACCAGGGGCGGAGGGAGTGTTGTTGAATTAAGAAGCCCCGAGCTTTTCCCGCCTGCTTGAGCACCATTTGTTTGGAGGCCTCTTTGTGACCCTCGGCTGAGAAGGGCGGCGAGATTTGGGCCTGTAGTACCTCACGCGTGAGACGGCATTGAGGACCTCGGTGAATATTTTTACTGCTTTTTGCGGATCATCCGGTACGAGTATGGCCGCCTCGGCCGCCAAATTGAAAAATTTTTGGATGAAAAAGAAGCCCTTATCAGTGATATTTGCGGGAGGCTATCTCGTAGAAGGGCAAGACCTGCAAGGGTATGCGCGCAATTGCGACATGTGAACGACGACCGGATTGGAGCCCGCAGGGCTCCCAGCCATTAGCCGGTGGTTGAGCCCACAGGGCGATACCACCGGAAGGCAAGCCGCATCATCATGCACCCCGAAGGGGTGCCAGCAAGGGCATTCGATGTCATCCACCTATCTCAGTCTCCATTATCATCTCATCTTTGGGACGAAAAACCGTATTGCGTCGATCGACCCTTCATGGCGTACCCGTCTTCATGAGTACATCGGAGGGACTGTTCGTGGATTGGGAGGCTTTCC
>JAJYTC010000216.1 GCA_021793275.1 Deltaproteobacteria bacterium
AAACAGCTATGCATTCGAAGGCCGTTTTTTCTCGCGCAAAGAAAGAACCGGGAACTCTCGCCTCTATGTTCCGCCTTTTTGGAACATATAAGGACCGAGAGTGGATAGGGAGTCACTAGGTATTTCACCTTTGTACTTGCGCCCGGAAGCGGGATAGCGTTATTATCTGCCGACAATATCCTCAGGATCCAGCCAGAATGCAGTGCTCGCCAACGCATGCCGACAGGGGGGAAGGTGCGGCCAAACCCGTCCGATTTGCGGAACGTGCTGGTGGCCGTTTCGGGCCATACACCGGCGATCATCACCGAGACCGTTTGGTCGCTCGAAAGATGCCTCGATACCCGGGTAGATGAAATCAGGGTCATAACGACAACTCAGGGCCTGCACACCATCGCGGAGCGGCTCCTCGGCGCAAACGGTGAATTTTCGCGTCTTTGCGCGGATTACGGAATTCCGCCCGGTCGGATAGCTTTTTCCGAAAAGAGCGTTTTCGTGCTCAAGGATTCCAGAGGAAGACCCCTTGAAGACATTCGGACCGGCGAGGACAACCTCAACGCGGCCAACCAGGTTTTCAGCCTCATAGATGAAGGAAGAAAATACGGGGTGAATGTAGCCGCATTCAAGGTGCTCGGGGCCGGCGGCAAGGCATGGAAAGGATTGCGATAAGATTTCCGGCAAGTTTGCCGGCAAGATAGTTTTCCCCCTTTGCGACTCGAACTCATTTATACAATCTGCATGTGTTCCTCCTGAAGCTTGCGGCCGCAGGTTCTCAAATCGAAAAAGGAGGATGACCTGATGTTTAGTCACTTTAAAGTCGGCCGGTTCATTCTGAAGCTTAGGGCGCTCGACGACATCCATCTTCCCGCGTATGAGGGTTCCACCCTGCGCGGCGGATTCGGACATGCGCTAAAGAAGGTGTGCTGCGCCCTGAAGCGCCAGGAATGCGCGTCGTGCATGCTTCGCGACCGGTGTGTCTACCTTTACCTGTTCGAGACCCCGCCCCCGCCGGATACGCAGATGATGCGCCTTTACCCTGCCGCGCCTCATCCTTTCGTAATCGAGCCCCCGGAGAATGGAAGCAGGGTCATTGCAGGGGGAGAGCATTTCGAGTTCGGGCTGACCGTCATCGGACGCGCTCTCGAATATATTCCCTATTTGATCTACGCCTTCATGCGGCTTGGCGAGATGGGACTTGGCAGCGGGCGGCGAGTCGCAGCAGCCGGGGGTGTCGAGCCCAACCCGCCGGTTGAGTCTAGCGCGCCCCACCGCCCCGCCGCGGCGGGAGGAAGACGGGGTGGGAAATTCAGCCTGGAAGATGTCTATGCGATGTCTGCCGAAGGACTCGTCTCGATCTACGACAGCGGCGGCCAGTCTCTCAAAAAACCGGCCCCGTGGCCGGACCGGGAGGCGACAGCGGCGCGATGCCAAGCCCTGAGACCGGCGCGCCGACTCACCGTCCACTTCAAGACCCCGACAAGGATCAAATCCAACGGGCGGTTGACCGATGAGCCGGAATTTCACCACCTGACAAGCTCTCTTCTCAGAAGGCTTTCGGCCCTCTCCTATTTTCACTGCGGAAAGCGGCTGGAAATGGATTTTAAGGGACTGATCGAAAGAGCCAAGAGGATTGAGCGCGTTTCGTCCGACCTGAGATGGCATGACTGGGAGAGGTATTCGGGCAGACAAAAGCAAAAGATGTCGCTTGGCGGGTTTATTGGCGAGGCGACGTTTGCCGGGGATTTCGGGGAGTTTTTGCCGATGCTCGCGTGGGGAGAGGTGGTGCACTTGGGGAAGGCAGCGAGTTTTGGGCTTGGAAGATTCAACCTGGGACTATCAGCAGGCGAGGTATAGTAGAGGGGCCTATGCGTTATTCAATGGAAGAAGTTGTCCTTTCAGGTTTACTTCATGATATCGGGAAGCCGGCACAGCGGGCTTTCCAGAGGCCGGAAGATTTAACCGGGCAGTCGTACGACCTGGAGTCCACCCTCTGTCCAGTAAAGGATGGGAGGTACACCCACCGGCATGCCCTTTTCACCGAAGCACTCTTCGAATTGATGAGCCGGAACGGCCTGCGCTTCCCTGACAGCATAGACTTCGGGGTTGTGAGCAAGGTCGCAAGCTACCACCATAGACCCGACGGTTGTCATGAGTCGCCTGCAGCAGCCTGGATATGCGCTCTTAGCGACCGGTACTCGGCAGGAATGGACCGCCGGGCTGAGGAGGAAGGCGAGAGATCTCGCACGGATTTCCGAACCACCCCCCTGCGCTGTATGTTCGACGAACTGATCCTGGATGAAAAAGCCCTTGGAAAGCCCGGCCGTAATGTCTACAAGCTGGACTTGCTTCATCCGGGCGATGAGGCCAACCTGATACCCATTCCGTGGCCCGAAAATGGCAAAGGCAATGAATTCCCAATGGGATACCGGGAGATATGGGAAGCCTTTCTTAACGAGTTTAAGGCCCTTACGAGCGGAAAGCCCCTCTCGTTCAGACTGTTCGAAGAGGCCCTGCTTGGCCTGCTGGAACGTACGACCTGGGCGATTCCCTCCAGCACCATCGATCTGCCGGACATTTCGCTCTACGACCATTCGCGAACAACCGCCGCTATCGCGGCATGCCTTTACCGCTATCATGAGGCCAGGGGCGAGATCGACGATGTCAGTTCAATAAAGGATGGCTCGCGCCCCAAATTTCGCTTTGTCTCCGGTGACCTCTCGGGAATTCAGGGAACATTGTTCACATTGGCGAGTCAGGGTGTCAAGGGCGTCAACAAGATCCTGAGGGCAAGGTCATTCATGCTGGGGGCAATTACGGAATCGGCGGCCCTGCAACTCGTCGAGGCCCTGGGAATGCCTCTTTGCTCGGTGATCCAGCATGCAGGCGGTCGATTTCTCATCTTGGCGCCATCGCTGGAGGGAGTCGAGGACATTATCGAAGGGCTGAGCACCCAATGGGACCAATGGCTCCTCGATAATTATACCGGCACGTTGTCTCTAAACATGGCCATTTCGCCGCCTTTTTCCGGGGATGACTTCGGGGCCGGCAGGCTCGGAGCAATCATGGCAAGTCTTGGGCAGTCTATCGAAGAGTCCAAGCAGCGTCCCCTGTTGCATTGCGCCCAAGGGGTGCTGAAGCGGGAATTTCCCCTGGACAAGGCATGTTCGACGTGCGGAACAAGGCCCGCGGAAATCACAGACGAGGACGCCTATCGCTGCCCCACGTGTCATAAGGAAGTCGAGTTGGGAAGGAGGCTCGCACATGCCGACCTGGTTCTATGGGGCGGAGACGTTCATGCGAGGCACCGCCCCGTGTCGGTGCTTGGCCTTGGGCTTGCTTTGGTCGACGGCGAGCTTTCTCCTCCTTTTTCTGGGCTTTGCTCGGTCCGAAAGACACGCCCTTTTAATACGGCTATTCCGTGGACAATAAAGTATCTTGCCAATCACGTCCCCGTTTTTACGGATCGAGACGATTTGGACGACCGGCGCTACCGGGGTATAGAAAGCGATGATACGGCGCCTGGGCCGGGCGAGCCCAAAACGTTCGCCCACATCGCCGCCGAGGCCCTCGAACTCGATGAGGACGGCGCGGTCCACGGCAGGCCGTACCTGGGTCTTTTGAAGGCGGACGTCGACTATCTCGGGTTTCTTTTTCATTACGGACTTCGGCGGCGGCATGCCGACGAGGATCGTTTCACCCTGTCGCGTCTCGCCCAGGTTTCGCGCATGATGGACCTCTATTTCACCGGCTACCTCAAGGGGCTTCTTCACCGGGAATTTCCAGCAACATACACGGTGTATGCCGGCGGCGACGACCTTCTGCTTATTGGCCCCTGGCGACAGGCGCTGCAACTCGCAAGGCGCATCAACGAGACTTTCCGCGCCTACACTGCGTTTAATCCGAATATCACGATTTCGGCAGGATTATCGCTTTTCAAGGCCCACTATCCTGTAAACCGCGCCGTCCGTGAGGCGGAGGGCTTCCTTGAAATGGCGAAGGAGGAAGAGCGCGAGCGGGAAAGCGTGCGAAACCGGATTTGCGCCCTCATGGATATGCCCATCCCATGGGCCCGTTACTCGGAACGGCTTCGCGATGCAGAGTGGTTCTACGAGCAAGTGCGAGATGGCCAAACGGTCGGCGCCGGCTTTCTGTATCACATTATGAGCATCGTCGGAGACGAGCGGTCCGCCGCCGATGGCGACCTTCGAAAGGCGAACTGGCGCTCAAGGCTGGCGTACCACCTGGCGAGGAACATCAAGGGTGGCAGTGAGACCGACCGGAAGAAAAAGATCGTCCAATGGCTGGAACATTTGGGCCTGGACGACGGACTGAAGTTTGGGGGGGGCCCTCGAGATCCCCTCGAATGGCGTCTCCCACTCACCATAGCCCTTTACAGAGGCCGAAGATAAAAGGAGGAAATCACCATGGCCGTGTCAGGCGGGGGGTATCCAAGGCAAGGAGAGCATTTCCGTGGAGCAAACCATAATAGCTCAGGCCCGGTTTTTCTGCCGGCGCCGAGATCGGTATCTTACTTCGAGGATGCAGGCAAAACGAGGCTGAAACCTGAAATGGTGGACAGCAGGGCCGAGGAGTGGGCAAGGTCTTTCGCGGTGCCCCCCTGCCCGCTTAAGACCACCCAGATGCGCCGTTTTTACGACGAACTGAAGGCCATCGAACGAAAGATTCTACAGGCCGGCAGCTTACAAGAACAAGGTGAAAACTTCGCCAAAAACCTGGCGCTTATAAAAATGTTCAAGGCCAAGGCTGTTTATGCTGAAAAGCGGAAGGTCGCTCCGAGGGAATTTACACAATTCATCTTCGACCACGTATCCTCCATTGCCGACGCCAAAGATTTCCGGGCATTTTTGAAAGTCTTCGAATCCGTGGTCGCGTTCCACAGGTTCTTTGCCAAAGAGAATTGAGAGGGGGAATCCATGAGAATTCTGGAAACCAAGATGGTCACGGGGCATATCCGCGTTCTTACCGGGTTGCACATCGGCGCAGGCAAGGACGCTATAGAGATTGGGGGCGTTGACAACCCGGTTGTGAAAAACCCGCATACGGATGAGCCTTACATCCCTGGCTCCTCGCTTAAGGGAAAGCTGCGCTGCCTGATGGAGTGGACGACAGGCCGGGTGAAGGCGAACGGCGACACGTGGGACGGCAGTGATGAGAAAGATCCTGAACGGCTGGCGTCAGACCCCGTGCTGCGAATATTCGGCACCACGAACAGGGGTTGGAAGGCCGGCCCGACTAGGCTCATCGTTCGTGATTGCGCATTAAACGCCATGTGGCGAGATGATGTCGTCGAGCGGGGCCTGCTTTTTACCGAGGAGAAATTTGAGAACAATATCAATCGAATCCAGGGCAAGGCAGGGATTGGCATCCGCAAGACAGAACGCGTTCCCGCCGGGGCGATTTTTGATATGACGATGGTCTACCGCATATTCGACGCCGGCGACGGCGGAAAAGTGGATGAGGATTTCTTCCGGGAGCTTCTGAAAGTGATGCGGCTTCTCGAGTATGACGCTTTGGGCGGGTCAGGCTCGCGGGGCTACGGCCGTATACGATTCGAAGCTCTCTGCGTGGACGGAAAGGACCTTCAGAAGGACTTCGAGGCGATTCCCCCTGATGAAATTACCCAGATGGCGAGGACAGCCTGATATGGCCTATTATAGAATCACAATCACTCCGCAGA
>JAJYTC010000217.1 GCA_021793275.1 Deltaproteobacteria bacterium
TCCGATCTACACGGCATGCCTCAGCCCATGGCCGGCTTTTTTCTGGCTCCCTACGACGTATTGGCGGACAACATGCGGGGGTTTACGGCCACGATGACCGACATGTACCGAAGGCCGGAAAAATTGAAGGCCGCCTGCGACGTTCTCGTCGACGAGGTCTGCCATTTGGCCCTGGCGCTTGCAGACCCGTTTAAACGCTGGCCGATTTTTGTTCCGACCCATAAGGCGATGTTCCTCTCACCGGCCCAGTTCGACCAGTTCTACTGGCCTTCCTTTAAAAAAACGCTCGAGATCCTTATCGAAGCGGGCCACACGGTCAGAGCCTACCTTGAAGGCGACTGGTCTGCGCACCTGCACCGGCTGCTCGAACTGCCGAAAGGAAAGATCCTGTTCGACATAGACACCCAGGGAGATATCGTCAAAGCCAAGGAAATTCTTGGAGGACACTCGTGCATCGCAGGCGGCGTTCAGGATTCCAAGCTTATTCTGGGTACGCCCGAAGAGGTGCGGGAGCACGTGAGGGAGCTTTGCGAAACCGTGGGCAAGGGCGGAGGATATATCATCTCCGGAGGCTGTAATTTCCCCTACGATACAAAACCTGAGAATTTCCGGGCCATGATCGACGCCGTTCTCGAATTCGGCGTCTATGACAGCTCGATTTCGCCCAAACCCCGCGAACTTTCCCCGGGCTTTGAGCCCGTGGCGAGGCTCAAACCCCAACAGCTCGTCACTCCGTGGGAAGTGAAAAAAGCCGAGCTGGGCGAAATCAAAGGCGACGAAGAGCTGATTCGAACAAACTGGGAGCAGCTCGAAAAAATGGCTTACGTATGGGTATGGCAATGGATTCTTTAGGCTCGCCGCCGACTCTCCAAATTTTAAGAAACAACGCCGGGAGGTAATTGTTATGAACGACCTGTCCTTAGCCTTGAGGGACCTGGATGAAAAAAGGGTATACGAACTGGTGGAAAAACAACTGGCCGCCGGCGCCTCGGCCATCGATATAATCAATGCATGTAACGAAGGCATGGTTGCCGCAGGAGAACTTTTCTCCCAAGGCACTTACTTTATCAGCGAATTGATTTTTTCAGCCGAGATCCTCAAAGAAATAATGAAGCGGATCGAGCCTCTGATGCAAACGGCCCCGGCCGGCGCCTGCAGAGGGAAGGTCGTTATCGGCACCGTTAAAGGCGATATCCACGATATCGGCAAAAACATCGTCGTCACCCTGCTGCGCGGTTCGGGCTTCGAAGTAACGGACCTGGGCGTGGATGTGCCGGCGGAAAAGTTCGTGGAAGCTCTCGAACGGAGCGGCGCCAAAGTGCTGGGGATGAGCGCGCTGCTGAATTTTACCTATCCGGAGATGAAAAATGTGGTTGAGGCCGTTGCCTCCGCCGGTCTTCGCGACAAGGTCAGGATCATAATCGGAGGAGCGCCCGTAAATGAGCAGGTACGGGAATTTGCGGGCGCCGACTTTGCCGCAAAAGACGCCGTTGCCGGTGTGGAATTTTGCAGAAACATTTACGGGTAAGGCTTCTCGTGGCCTGGCGGTTGCTTTGCAAAACCGCCGGGCCGGCAAAGCGGCAACTGTTGCACAGGGGCGTCGGGATGGAAGAAAAACTAATCGGAAAATACGGCGAAAGAGTCGGATACACCGAGTCCGAGATCGAGAAGTTTCATGAGGGCGGCCACAGGATCAGACACGTTTTGCACCTGTCGCAGGCGGCTTCAAAATTCTCGATCCAGGCGGAGGTGATCGCATCCAGGAACTGCAACTCCGGTCACGTTGCAGGGCAGACTTTCACTCTGGACCTGGACGGCAATTTCATAACCAGGCTCTGTCCGAACAAAATGTGCGTCTATCTTATATCCCAACTCACCATACCGGTGGCGCTGATCAACGAAAGGATCGGCGAAGGACTCGATCCGAATGATTTTCACTTTATGCGCTACCTGCGCTGCCCGGATACGGGGGTTGATTGCTACGGTTACGGCGAGGTCATGCTCAAGGTGCAGGTTGTCCCGCGAGTAAAATAAAATCCCCTCAGATCGCCTCATCGGCCAATCCGCGGTTTAATAAAGTAAGAAGGCAAAAGTAACAGACTGGGATCATCAATCATACACTTTTGCCTTTTTACTTTTTACTTTTGCCTTAATTTATCTACCCGCCGCAATTGCTCTCATGGCGCAGCAGTTGTTCAACGGCCATCCTTCTGCCGGCTGCGGTCAAAAACCAGCCGTCCAGGTTGTCCCTTAGACGGTCCATGTTCTGCCGGAAGGTCAGGCCGAATCGCTCGGTGTTTACGCGCATCGCGTGGTCCGAATATCGCCACAGCTTGTCCGAGTCCTTTACGACTGCGTCACTTTTGGAAATAGCCTGCTTTCGCGAGTCGTGTCCGAGAATGATTTCCGTGATCTCGTCTATGAGACGGGAAGGATAGTTGATACCGGCGAGGATCTCTCCGGCTATTCTTGCCCCCTCCACCTCGTGGACCCTGTTGAGATCCATGTTTTTTTCGCCCGGTCCGTAAGCGGTGGTTTGAAGGTCTTCCGGGATGCACTTCCACCCGACGTCGTGAAGGATTACCGCCGGGAAAACCACTGAAGGTTCGCCCCCTTCCTCTCCGAGCAGTTTCCAGGCGAATTCGTATGCGATTCGGGTGTGTTCCTGGTTTTCGCGCGTATCGAGATAGGGAGAGGCAAGTTCAAAAAGTCTGCTATGTAGTTCGTCCATTATTATTATCGATTGTCCCCGCAGGACGGTTGATTCATCCACAAAAACGATTCCAGATTCGCTTATCGCTTAGCCGGAGCGACATTAACCCATTTGCCCGAATAAGTCAAAACGGGGGTGGGTGAATTGCTAGGGATACGTCTGGCCGGTAGGCCGGATCATAATTTCGTTCACGTTTACGTGCGGCGGAAGGCTGAGCAGCCAGCAGATGCCCTCCGCGATGTCTTTCGGATCGAGCAGCTTTCCGAACTGCGCCACGCTTTTTCCAAAGTTTTCCACGGTATATCCGGCAACATCCTGGAAGCCGCTTACGACAATCCCCGGCATCACCAGGGAGACCCGCACGCCGTTCGAGCAGACTTCGCGCCGCAGCCCTTCGATTATCCCGGCGACGGCGAACTTGCTCGACCCGTAAAAACCGCTGAAGGGCGACACGTTGCGGCCTACCACGGAACCGATCGCCACGATGTCCCCGCCTTTTCTCACGTTCATGTATTGCGCGGCGGCCCGGAGAAGATGCGCAGCCCCGAGGACGTTTATTTCATAGACCTCTCTCCACTGGGATTCGTCGCTGTTGAGGATCCCTCCCGCAAGACCGCGGCCCGCGTTCACGACCGCTATATCGATTTTTCGCCCTCCGTCTTCCCAGGAAAGCGCCCGTTCCATCAAAGAATCGATGTCCTTCGTAACGCTTGCGTCACCGGCCACGGCCAGGGCTTTACCGCCTGCGGCGGAGATTTGCGAGACCAGTTCGTCAAGCAGTGCCCTGCGGCGGGCAAATACTACAACGGCCGCTCCGGATTGAGCCAGTTTCAGCGCCGTAACGCGCCCTATTCCCGAACTCGCGCCGGTCACGATGGCTGTCTTGCCTGAAAACGCCAGGTCCATGATTTTCCTCCTTGGTGTAGAATAAGCGGAACATCCGTTCTTGCCGGAAAGTCTAACGCATCGACGACGACCGCGCAAAGGCGAAAGCCAACAAAGGCTCGTATGTAACGGCTTTTTTGCTCTTTAAAACGGGAATTTTCATTGGGCCGGCCGACCATTGCGCAATCCTGCTCATGCAGTCAAAGTTATTGACAGGGTTTTCCAGCCAAGTTACGTTGTAGCGGTATTATAGCTAGTGCTCCATCCGCGACATCATTGTGGAAACGGATCGCGGATATGTTAAAATGGAGGCGAGCATCGACAAAAAGGGGCATGGAGGGAGTTGTGTTCATCCCCCACGACCGGCCCGGGGAAGGGAATTGCAATAATCTCACCGCTTGGCGGTGCAAAGAGCCCGCCCCCCGGCTATCCGCAAGAGAACTTTTCTAACCAGCGCAGCAGGAAATTTCATGGATAAAATTGGCCGCTATACCTTTCAGGAATACCTGAAGGTGGTCGAAGACTTTCACGGCAACCCATCCCCCGGTCTCGTGCTGGGCGGGATCATGGTGGATTATGCCATCAGCGAAGTACCCGCTGGCGTTTTGTTCGACGCCATCTGCGAAACTCCCGCCTGCCTGCCCGACGCCATCCAACTCCTCACGCCCTGCACTATCGGGAACGGATGGCTTAAAGTGATCGACCTCGGACTCTTTGCTCTCAGCCTGTATGACAAGTATAAAGGCGATGGCGTAAGGATATTCGTGGATCCCGAAAAACTGAAGGGCTGGGACGAGATCGCAAACTGGCTCTACAAGCTGAAAACCAAGCGGGAGCAGGACAAAGACCGACTCCTGGCTCAAATGCAACAGGCCGGCCGCGCCATACTGAGCAAGCGCCGCGTTCAGATTAAACCGCAACATCTTGGCAAGACGAGCAAGGGAGCGATCTCTGACTGTCCTGCATGCGGGGAGCCGTATCCGAAAAGGGACGGCGCCGTTTGCCTGGCCTGTCAGGGCGAATCCCCCTATATTGAAAAGTAAAAATCGCGGAGGGAATCGGGGGTGAGCTTTTCTTCTGACATCTACAAGCAGCTTGCCGATCACCTGAGCAATGTTGGTATGGGTTATCCCGTGCGGGACTCTTTGCTCGAAATCCTCGAGGAAAATTTCAGCCCCGAGGAAGCCGAAATTGCCATGGCCCTGCCGACGGGCCTCATGCCGCTTTATCCCGCAGGCGTTGACGAAATTGCCGGCCGCATTGCCATGCCGAGGGACGAACTGGAATCGGCACTCGAGCGCCTTGCCGCAAAGGGCCTTTTGTATGCGGGAAAGACTCCTGACGGTGAGAAGGGCTATGCCCTTTTGCACGTAGGATTCGGATTTCCACAGACGTTTTTTTGGAAGGGCGAAGACACGCCTCATGCAAGGAAAATGGCCCTTCTGGTAGCAAAGTATTTCAACAGGCAGGTTACGCAGGAGTCGTACGGGAGCGAACCGAAGCAGTACCGCTACATTCCGGTGGGAAAAGCGATCAAAACCGATCTTCAGGCGGTCTTTCCCGTTAAGCTCATGGAGCAGGTCATTGCCGGCGCCGAGCGTATCGCGGTCGCCCACTGCCCTTGCCGCATCAGCTATCGGCTGGCAGGCAAAGGATGCAAACATCCGACCGAGGTCTGTTTGAAATTCGACGAACTGGCGGATTTTGTGATCGACCGGGGTTTTGCCAGAGAGTTGTCCAAAGAGCAGGCCCTCGAAGTGATCCGCTCAACCGAGGAGGCCGGGCTGGTTCATTTTGTGGACAACGCGGAAGGCAAAATCAAGCACAACTGCAACTGTTGCGGCTGCGCCTGCTGGAACGTGGGCAACATCAGGAGAAGAAAAATTCCCCGCGACGCCATCATGGCCACCTATTTCATGAGGCGTACGGAAACAGACGAATGCATCGGGTGCGGTGAGTGCGCGGCGATTTGCCCGGTGGAAGCCGTACAGATGACGGACGGTATCCCTGTCACGGATACCGGGTGGTGCATCGGCTGCGGCGTGTGCGCCACGGTTTGTCCTTCTGAGGACGTGCTCTTGG
>JAJYTC010000218.1 GCA_021793275.1 Deltaproteobacteria bacterium
GTTAGGCCCTCTGGGCATCCGTGGCTCAAGCCCATCAGGTTCCATGCCCCCTACAGGGATTGTGAGGCCGAAAATTCCGGAAAGGGTCTCCCGGAGATTGGCGTGGCCGACTTTTACCGGGTCGAGGGCGATGAGGTCCACGAGGTTGCTGTCGGCCCGGTTCACGCAGGGATTATCGAACCCGGTCACTTTCGTTTTCAGTGCCACGGGGAGAATGTTTTTCATCTCGAAATATCTCTGGGCTACCAGCACCGGGGAGTGGAACGAAAACTCAGCGGCGGTCCGGACCGGCGCACGGTCCATTACATGGAGACTCTTTCCGGCGATACGACAATAGGGCATACGCTGGCCTACAGCGAGCTGATCGAAGGTCTTGGCGGAACATCTGTCCCGGCCAAAGCGCAGGTTCTACGGGGCGTGGCCCTCGAACTCGAACGCATCGCAAACCATACGGGAGATCTGGGGGCGCTTGCCGGAGACGTGGGATACCTTCCAACGCTTTCCTATTGCGGGCGGATACGGGGTGACATTCTCAACATGACCGCGCTTATCTGCGGAAACAGATTCGGCCGGGGTCTTGTGAGGCCGGGCGGGACCGGTTTCGATATCGACGGGCAGAGGCGGGATGAACTGCTTCGGCGTCTTGATACCCTTGAAAAAGATTTGTCGGTCGCTGTTGGTCTGCTTTGGAATTCTTCTTCCGTTAAGGCACGGTTCGAGGGCACGGGAGCGATCGGGAAAGAAGAGTGCATGGCAATGGGCCTGGTCGGGCCTGCCGCCAGGGCATGCGGAATCGAGCGGGATATCAGGAGCGACATGCCGCACGGAATTTTCCAGCTCGATCAGATCCCCGTATCCACATGCCGCACGGGCGATGTTTTTGCGCGCGGCTACGTGCGGTGGCTCGAGATCCAGAGGTCTATCGCATTTGTTCGCGAGCAGTTGAAGGGGCTTCCCGGCGGGTCTGAGCGCGCGGATGTCCGGCCGCTCGAACCCGGCCGTATCGGCGTATCGCTTGTCGAGGGCTGGCGGGGTGAAATTTGCCATGTGGCCCTGACCGATTCGGATGGAAAATTTGCCGGATACAAGGTGGTCGATCCGTCGTTTCATAACTGGTTCGGACTGGCCTATGCGCTGAGAGGTCAGCAGATATCCGATTTTCCGCTCTGCAACAAGAGTTTCAACCTGTCCTACTGCGGCCATGATCTATAGACTGGCGAATTAAGGTGTTCTTATGCTCGATATCCTCTGGGCAAGGCTTCAACAGAAACATCGAACCATTAAGTTCCCGGACGGACCTCCGCCCGCCCTACCCGACCGCTATCAGGGAAGGCCGGTTGTTTTCCCGGAAAGGTGCGCTTCCGGTTGCGACCGGTGTGCGGAAATCTGCCCGACCGGCGCTCTGCTTTTAAACCCGCTTAGAATCGATCTTGGCAGATGTCTTTTTTGCGGGAGTTGCGCCGCCGCATGCCCGGCACAATCCATACAATTTACAAATGAGTACGGGATGGCGGAATCGGTGCGTGAAAACCTGGTCGTCGGCGCGGAATCTCAAGGGGCGGAGCGGATCATCGATGCAAAGGCAAGGCGTCTTTTCGGCAAGTCGCTTAAGCTGCGCCAGGTCAGCGCGGGAGGATGCAGTGCGTGCGAAGCCGATACCAATGTGCTGGGAACGATCGGCTGGGACCTGGGACGTTTCGGGATTCAATTTGTCGCGTCCCCCAGGCACGCTGACGGGCTCCTTATAACAGGACCGGTTACTGAGAACATGCGTCTTGCCCTGCTAAAGACTTACCGGGCCGTGCCGGCGCCGAAGGTGGTCATTGTGGTCGGTGCGTGCGCCATATCCGGAGGGCCCTTCATCGATCATGAAGAAGTCCATAACGGGGCGGGTGAGCTTTTGCCGGTGGATCTTTACGTACCCGGCTGTCCCCCGAACCCGCTTACAATCCTTGACGGCCTTCTGCGGCTGACCGGCCGGATTTGCTGAGCAGGCGCCGTGGCTTGGCTGTGTTGAGCAATTTGCGTTTTCAAGACGATTTGGATAAAGGGGGCGTTAAGATAATAAGATAGGGCAAATAGGACTAATAGGACATATATTCGTTTTGAGACATGATTTTGCGGGGCGGCGCCGCCCGGCAAGGACGGCGCCATGCCTTAGCGTGCGTTCTTTCTGGCGAAGGCTTCCGCGGTAAGCTCCCTGGCAACAATTATCCTTCGAATCTCGCTTGTCCCGGCGCCGATTTCGTAGAGCTTAGCGTCACGCCAGAGCTTCTGCACAGGAAATTCGAGGCAGTATCCGTAGCCGCCGTGGATCTGGACGGCCTGATCGCAAACCCAGGTGGCGGTTTCGGCGGCAAAAAGTACAGCCGCTGCCGCGAGCCTGGTCAGCTCGGTGCCCTTGCCTCCCCTGGTCGCTCCTTGGGCGCACTCCGCCGCCCGATAAACCAGCAGCCGGGCGGCTTCCGTGCGCGCGTACATGTCCGCCAGCTTCTGCTGGATCATCTCGAACTTTGCGATCGGTTTGCCGAACTGCTCGCGCTCGACCGAATAGCGGATCGAGTAGTCGAGGGCCTGCTGCGCCATGCCGACCGAGCCGCCCGCCAGGACTATCCGCTCTATGTCGAGGCCGCTGGTCATCACGTTTACGCCGTTATTCTCCTGACCGACGAGGTTTTCAACCGGCACCTCACAGCCTTCGAAGATCAGTTCGCCGGTTGGAGAGCCGCGCATGCCGCATTTTTTGAGCTTCCTCGCAACCGAAAAGCCGGGGAATTCCTTCTCCACGATGAAAGCGCTTATCCCCTTGGGGCCCATTTCGGGGGCCGTCTTGGCGTAGACCAGCAGGGTGTCTGCAATGGGGCCGTTTGTGATAAACATCTTCGTCCCGTTAAGGATATACTTGTCTTTTCGCTTTACAGCGCGCGTTCGCAGGCTCATGGCGTCCGAACCCGCGTTGGGTTCGGTCAGCCCCAGGGCGCCGATTTTTTCCCCTGCGACCAGCGGCGGCAGATATTTCTTCTTCAGCTCTTCGTTTGCGTTCTTGTGAATGTTATTGGCACAGAGGTTGGAATGCGCCCCGTAGGTCATGCCAAGAGCAGGACAGATACGGCTCATTTCCTCTATGGCCAGCGTCTGCATAAGCACGTCGCCCCCGAGCCCGCCGTATTTTTCGTCTATGGTTATTCCGAGAATGCCGATTTCAGCACACTTGCGAAAAAAGTCGGGAGGAAACCAGTCTTCATCGTCAATTTTTTCCTGGATCGGTCCCAGCTCATTTACTGACCACTTGTAGACCGTCTCCT
Organism: Deltaproteobacteria bacterium; assembly: GCA_021793275.1. Taxonomy (GTDB): domain Bacteria; phylum Desulfobacterota; class Syntrophobacteria; order Syntrophobacterales; family Syntrophobacteraceae; genus SbD1. Next base: position 3,306 of record JAJYTC010000218.1, read on the forward strand.
TTATCATGCGTTGTTCGTCGGTAAGTTGAAAATCCATGCTGTGCCTCCCAAAATCCTTATGTGTAAGCTTGCGGGCAAATCCGTCCTCAGTCTTTAAGTTCGAGTGCGAGCTTTTCGTAGAAGTCAAGCGATTCGGGGTTATTGAGCGCGTCTCTATTGGTCACGGGCCTTCCGTGGAATATGTTGGCCACCGCACTCTCGACCTTTTTCATGCTGAAAGTGTAGGGGATGTCGGGGACCTCGATGATCAAAGCGGGGACGTGGCGCGGAGAAGCAAGCTTTCGAAGCGACTTCTTCATCCTGTCCTTGAGCTCGTCGGTCAGCTCGAACCCTTGGACAAGCCGCACAAAAAGAATGATCCGCTGATCTCCTTTAAAATCCTGGCCAATCGCCATGGCGTCGGCTATACCCTCGATATTTTCGACCACGTTATAGATTTCCGCCGGGCCGATGCGCACTCCGGAGGGCTTCAGCGTAAAATCCGAGCGACCCAGAAAGGTTATGCCCCCCGAATCCCCGTGGATGACAATCCAGTCGCCGTGCCGCCACACTCCCGGATAAATGTCGAAATAAGCGCTTTTGTACCTGGCAAAATCCGGATCGTTCCAGAAATAAAGGGGCATGGAGGGCGAGGGGGCCTCGCAGACGAGTTCGCCTTCCTTGTCTACGACGGCGGCGCCCGATTCATCATAGGCCTTGATCTTCATTCCCAGACCGGCCCCCTGCAGTTCTCCGGCATATACCGGCTGGATAGGCGTGCCGATCCCGAAGCACCCGTTTATGTCCGTGCCGCCGGAAATGGAATTGAAGTGCAAGTCCTGTTTTATTTCCGCGTAAACATATTGGAAGCCCTCGACGGACAGCGGAGAGCCGGTTTGAGACATCGCCCGCAGAGACGACAGATCGTAGGATTTCCCGGGAGTTATTCCCGAAGTTTTCAAAAAGTTCAGATAGCTTGCGCTGCAGCCGAAAATCGTGATCTTTTCCTCCTGCGCAAGCCGCCACATGGCCCCCGGGTCCGGATGGTTGGGGTTTCCCTCATAGAGCACGACGGTCGCGCCCGCCCCGAGCGAACCTATGAGCCAGTTCCACATCATCCAGCTTGGCGAAGTAATGTAGAAAATCCTGTCCTCGCGCTTGAGGTCCGTGTGGATTATGAGTTCTTTTAGCTGGTTTATGAGGACGCCGGGTCCCTGGACCATGCATTTGGGCTTTCCGGTCGTTCCCGAGGAAAACATGATGTAGACGGGGTGGTTGAATGAAACCTGCTCGAACTCGATTTCGGAAGCCTCATCGGAGATAAAGTCCCCGAGGAGCACCGCATTTTTGAGATTTCCGATTTCGGGCCGTTCCTTCACATAGGGGGTAACGACTATTCTTTCGAGCGAAGTGACCTCTTTGGCAATTCTTTCGACGTTGGGAAGAAGGTCTATTTCCTTGCCCTTGTAAAGCTGCCCGTCAACGGTGAACAGCACCTTGGGCCCGATCTGCCCCAGGCGGTCTATCACCGCGCCTGCGCCCAGTTCGGCCCCGCACGATGCCCAGACGGCCCCGATGCTCGTCGTTGCAAGCATTGCGATCGCCGTTTCCATCAGGTTGGGCATGTAGGCCGCAACCCGGTCGCCCGCAACCACCCCCATTTTCCGGAGCGATCCGGCAAGACGCGCGACCGTATCATAGAGTTCGCGATAGGTCATCGAGGCGGATTTACCTCTTTCACCCCGAAATATAAAAGCCGGATGATCGTCGCGAAATCTCAGAAGATTTTCCGCAAAGTTCAGTCTTGCGCCGGGAAACCATTCGGTTCCGGGAAACCGTGAAAGGTCGCCTACGACCTTATCGTATTTTCGTGAGGCCCTGATTTGGACAAAGTCCCAGACCGCGGCCCAAAATTCGGGTATACTTTCCACCGACCACTTGTAGAGGTCGCTATAGCCATCTATATTCAGGCCGTGGGTGCGGTTTACGAAGTCGATGAAACGGGTCACGTTCGCTTTGTTTTTCCACTCCGCCGACGGGACCCATAGCGGCTTTCTTTGTCCAGCCTCAGACGCGACTTTTTCTTTCATGACGTCCTCCCATAATTAGCGTGTCATACTCCCGCTGCTCGCTCAGGCTTTTTTCCAGGCCGAAGGTCCATACTTTTCAGGCAGAACGGCCGCAGCACTCCACTCAGGAGGTATGACACACCCGGGTTTTTCTCCCAGTTTCTCGATGAGTTTTGAAAGCCCCGGCCGGGCGTATTCCATATGGCCTTCTTTAAGGGTACGGCCGTTGCAAACGGCTTCCGAACGGAGCCTGCGCCCAGATCGGA
>JAJYTC010000219.1 GCA_021793275.1 Deltaproteobacteria bacterium
TCTCTTCAAGGGAATCTGGAAGAGCCGGTTCTCAAAGAAAAGCACGCGGGAGGCGCCCTTTATAATCTCTTCGACAAAACAGGTAACGGTCCCCTTAATGTATCAGAGGGACAATTTCAAGATGCTGATTGAAAAGGATTTTCGGGCTGTTTCGATTCCCTATACAGGGGATGGTCTCTCCATGGTCGTGCTGCTTCCCGATAAAACATCCAGTCTCGGCGGCCTGGAAAAGCAACTGACTCCCGAAAACCTTGGCAAATGGCTCTCCGAACTCGACAAGCAACACGTCCGGGAGATAGATTTGTATCTGCCGAAATTCACGCTTGAAACAGGTTACAATCTTAAGCCTCTTTGCATGGAATTGGGCATGCGGAACGCCTTCACCCGCAATGCCGACTTCTCCGGAATGCAAGGCCGCAAAGGCGATATATGGATCTCGCAGATCCAGCACAAAGCCTTTGTAAAGGTCAATGAACAAGGAACAGAGGCGGCAGGGACTACAGCGGTAGAGATTGTGACCAAGGCCATGCCCTACTATCCTGAATTTCGGGCGGACCGCCCGTTTATTTTCCTTATTCAAGACAACCGGACAGGGATGATCCTTTTCATGGGCAGGATGGCGGATCCGAGAGCCAAATGAAGGGGAAAACCATGAGAAACCGGTTCAAAAGCCCCATCTTGCTGATAGCGGTTTTCCTGATCGTATATCCTGCTGCGGCGCTTGCCAAGGATAACGAAACGGAAACGAAGAAGGGATGCATAAAAGCCACAATTAACGCCATTCAAATGGAAATAGAGGCTTACGGGCTGAGATTGAAAGCGGCTGCAAGAGGAGTCGGGCCTGCGGGAAATGCAGAAAAGTTTAAAAAGAGAATTTCTGCGCTAAAGTCCGAACTTAAGGAATTCAGAAACATCAAACCCGAAAATTATGCACTATCCCCGGAAAAAGGCCGAGAGGGAAAGTTGGATATTTTCGATAGACTGCAAGAGATCGGACCGATTAGACCGCCCGAAAAGAAGGAAATTTCCATTTTTGCAGATCGAAGATGTAGAGAGGGAAGCATTCTGGATGTGGAAGAGATGACCCGCTCCGGACCTTTTTACCATGTCGCAGGAGTTGTCAATGACGATTATAGCCGGATCACGCCGAACAATGCGTACAAGCTGACGATCTACCTTGTGTACAAAAGAGACTATTTTGGTTTTATTCCCGATTACTATGTATACATCGAGCGCATTCAGAAAACTCCATCATCCGGAGTTCGGCCGGCTTCATGGCGGCATAGTGCTGAGGAACTCTGCCGAGTTAGAGAACCGGTCTCTATTTTTCCGGGAGGGCAGCGGTGAGAAAATTCCTGTTTGTCGCGCTCATGCTGCTTTTCCTTCCAAATTTTGTTTACGCGGACAAAGGCCCCATTATATGGCGCGAGGGTGTCGCGTTAAGCCAGGAATCTCAAAAGGCCATCATCCTCCACAATTCACGCGAAGAGATTTTGATCCTCGGGACTGAGCTAAGAGCGAGCAAGGAAATGGAGGTGCTCGAGTTCATCCCCTTTCCCTCGGAGCCGCAGGTCGGCCTGGCGCGGGGGGCCCCTTTTGAAAAAATCGCAGAACTCATCAAGAAAAAAGGCCTGGTTTTTCGACTCGAAAAATTCACCAGGGGCGGCAGTGGAGGCAAAACGACTCCCGTGGAGATTCGCCTTTCGGAAAAGATCGGCCTGCACGACATAACGACGCTAAAGGTAAACGACATCGGACAGTTTTCGGGTTGGCTTGACGATTTCTTCAAGAGCAAGGGTATTCACGCAGACAAAAAGAAGCTGGCCAATGTATACAGCAATGTAGAGGACTACGTACGGCGAGGGATCGACTACTTTGTTTTCGACCGTGTGATGGTCTCGAAAAACGTGAGATTCATCGAGCCTCTGGTCTACAGGTTCAGATCGAACAACATCTACTACCCTTTAAAGACTTCCAATCTTATAGGTGGAAGAGGCGTTGTCGAACTGATCCTGGTCTTGCCCGGCTCCATCCCGGGTCAGACAGGGCAGGCGTTTTTCACGGGCCCTGGCGCAGATATCAAGCTCAGTTCCTCGTCAAAGGTATACCCGGGAGAAGTCGAGGCCATATATGGGTCGAAATCGCAACCTTTTTTCGACAGGACCTCCAAGATCTATCTTCAGGTGCTCCGGTACAGCGGCCCTTACAATTTCAGGAATGATTTCACCTATGACGTAGCCAAATTGACGGCTTATGCCTACAGGTACAAAAAAGAGACGGTTCCCTCATGGCTGTCGGAACATCGGCCGGGGATGGAACAGATGACAAAGCTCATTCCGCCTTTGACCGCGGATGAGAAGAGGGATATGCGGGAAGTCTTCTGTTCCAAGTCCGATCCGGAGAACTTCCTTTCAGGGCAAAGGTACGGACTGGATTGCTGGAATTTCATTCCTAATGTGGAGTATGAGGTATATACCGCAATTTTCAAAAGCAAGGTGTTGGAGGGTATTCCGTCGGGACGGGTAGTAGTTGAGAATACGACTGTCAGCAAAGAGTACGGCGGCAGGAAGATCGATTCGGTGTTGCAGAAGGACTTCAACAAAAAGAACAGAGTAGCCTACCCTCTCGAACACGCATTTATCCGGGACGATAGGGTGCAGATCCGGCTGAGAAGCGATGCGGATGGGTCTCGGCTGAAGGGCAAAACGTCTGTATCCAGGGTGGGTTTCAACCAGGACGGTAGCAGTGCGATGGTTTATGTGGAGCATATCGCAGGGACGGACGCAAGGGTCAGCTACTACGTGGTGCTCGCAAAAAAAAGTGGGAAGTGGCGGATAGTTTTTTCCGAGCGGGTGAGCGGGAACCGGATTAACGATCACGGGTTCCTAACGACAAACTACAAACCAAAGGAAGACCCATGGACACAAAGGAAATCGTGAAGAAGGTATTTCCGACGCTGCTTGTGACTCTCTACACAATTCCCGCTATTGCTGGAACGGTGGACCAGCTTGTTCTCGGCCGGGCCACAAATCAAGAAAAACCAAAGGCTGTCACTGCGCAAGAAGCTGTGCGGCAGGAATTGGTCCAGGTGCTCAGGAACGGGGAATCCAGCACCATAACGATGAACGTTGCGGGGCAGCCGGGCACTTTCTTCAAGATTATGGCCAGCCCGAGCGGCGCGGAGAAAAGCTACATTCCGGCGCCGAAAGGCGAGGGCGTAATCGGCAAAAACGGGATGGGATCGGTATCGTTCGATCTCAAAGGATTGGCCAAAGATGAAGTCTACATTAAAGTAATTACTTCCGATGAGGCGAATTTTTCATCTACGCGTTATACGCCGAAACCTCTGATCCTTGCGGTCGATCCAGTGCTGCTAAGCTGGAACGTAAAAAAGAAATATGAGCAGGAGATTAACAAGTTGAAGGAAAAAGCGGATAAAAAGATGAATAACCAGAATACTCGCACGCCTTCGGCCGTGGCCGGTATTCGAGGTTAATGCTCAATGGTTCTGGCAGACGCCGTTATGGATGACCGTTCGTTTGCCGGCGCGCCGGGGGGCCCCTCGGGTCCCGCCAGGAGCATTCCGGTTGTGGGCGCCAGGCCGCAAAACGGGGGCAGGCGCAGTGCGTCTGAAAGCGGCTTTGGAAAACCGGTCTTGCGGTTCCATGGGGCCTCAGACATCACGCTGGTCAACATGAACCTCCTCTACATGAATGTGGACGGAAGCATAGACTCCGAGGTCCATCCGCCACTCGGTCTTCTCTATCTCACATCCGTGCTCGAACGGGAGGGGTACACGGTCGATCTGGTCGACTATCAGCTCTTCGCGCGCGAAAATCCCGCAGTCGATCTGTTCGATCTTGATGACTTTGTGGCCTGCATCGGGGAAACGGCAGACCTGGTCGGGTTTTCCTGCATGGCGAATTTGCTTCCGTTTACGATCCTGGCGGCACAACGCTTCAAGACCCGTCATCCTGAAAAAACCATCCTTCTGGGAGGGGTCGGCCCATTTGGCGTTGAGCGGCAGGTTCTAGAGAATTTCCCGTGGATCGACATAATATTCAGGGGCGAAGCGGAGGTAAGCCTCCCCCAGCTTTTACGGACGCTTGCGGCCGGGGGCGGGCTCGACAGTGTGCCCGGCATCTTTTACCGTCCGGCGAACGGTTCCATAGCGGAGACTGCGCCGCCCCGAAGGATTTTCGAACTCGACGGCATACCGTTTCCGGCATACCACCGCATCGATATGGAAAGATACGACGCTTTCGGCATCATATCGTCGAGGGGCTGTCCCTATGGCTGCACCTTCTGCAGTGCTGCTCCCGTATGGGACCGGAGAACGACGTACCGGAGCCATGACAATATTATCGATGAGATAAAGCTGCTTTACGAAACGTACGGGATCGATCTCGTGCTTTTTCAGGACGAGTTTTTCTATTCGAGCGAGGCGAAAATATGCGACTTCTGCGACCGGCTTGCTGCATCGGGGCTGCCGGTCAGGTGGAAATGCTACGGACGGGTCAATCTTGTGACCGAAGCAGCGATGAAGAGAATGGCCGAGTCGGGATGCATCCAGATTCGATTCGGGGTTGAGTCGGGATCGGACAGGGTTTTAAAAAAAGTCGTAAAGGGTTTTCAATTCGAGGATGCTCTGCGGGCCGTGACTCAGGCCGCCGCAATTTTCGATTCGGTTGAGACCTTCTTTATCTGGGGATTTCCTTTCGAAGAGCCGGAAGATTTCTTCGAGACGGCGATTCAGATGATGCGATTTCGTCAACTGGGTATCAGTGTTCTTCCCTCGCTTTTTTCGATGCTGCCCCAGACCCGCATCTATCGTGACTACCGCGCCGGACGCTACGAAGGAACTCTCGAGCTGGTCCCCGAGCTGATTCCCATCTACATGGTAACGGGACATGAAGTCCTCGGTGCTCAGAACCAAGTACCGGACAGGTATCGTTTCATCTATGATTTTATCGGCGCTCACCCGGAAGTCTTTCCCGGATTCCACCTCCTGGATTACCGGAGCGCCATATTGCCCAAATACGAAGCGATGCAGGAAATGGGACTCGCATGAGTTGTTTGAGAGTGGCCGTCCTCGGCGGGAGCCGGTTCATTGGTCGGGCCATAGTGGAAAGGCTTTTGAAGCGGGGGCACCGGCTGATTACCGTCAACAGGGGTGTGACGCCCGTGGATTACCCCGGCGAGGTGGAAAGGGTGAGCGCCGACAGACGCGATCATGCCGCCTTCGGGGCTGCTCTTAAACGGTTCGAGGCGGACTGGGTCGTGGATGTGAGCGCCTATTGCGGGGAGGATACGCGAAACGCGGTAGATGCGTTGCGAGGCAGGCTGCGGGGCTTCCTTCACATAAGCAGCCTGAGCGTTTATAAGTGGCCCTTCCCCTGTCCTGTGTCAGAAAAGTGGCCACTGGAAACCGATTTGGCAAATCATTACGGTTTTCATAAAGCCGAATGCGAACGGGTGCTCTATGGGACATCGGGATTTCCCTGGACCATCCTCAGGCTTCCCGCCGTATTCGGACCTTGCGATCCGCATTCAAGGGAAAGATACCTCGTTGACGACCTGCTTCAGGGCAGGCCCGTCATGATT
>JAJYTC010000041.1 GCA_021793275.1 Deltaproteobacteria bacterium
AAATAGTCATTTGACCAGGGACTTTCAACTACCCTTTGCTTCCCGCCCGAAGGCAGGGGCATATCTATAACATCGCGCCCCCCCAGTCAACAGAAAAAAACAAAAAAACGGTGAGTCGGTGAATGGGATCGGCACGCCCCTACTCAGCAACTCACAAAATTGTGAGTTTTCCGTTCTTTTTTGTCAATCCCTATCTGGCTCCAAACACTTAGCGCCATGGTTGGCATTGCCTTGAAATCTTAATAACTTCAATATGATAAAGAACCCCTTTGGGGAAGTGGCACAACTCCTGCTCTACAAAGGCGAAAACTTCAATTCCATCGGACAGGAGGCGTCAATGAGAAAAATTGCCATCTACGGGAAGGGCGGAATCGGGAAATCGACCACCACACAGAATACGGTGGCAGGGCTCGCGGAAATGGGCCGGACGGTAATGGTTGTGGGGTGTGATCCGAAGGCGGACTCGACCCGGCTCCTTCTGGGGGGACTGTCCCAGAGGACCGTTCTGGATACGCTTCGCACGGAAGGTGAAGACGTGGAGCTCGACGATATCCGCAAAGTCGGCTTCAGCCACGCCATCTGTGTGGAGTCGGGCGGACCCGAGCCGGGCGTTGGGTGCGCCGGACGCGGGATCATCACATCGATCAACCTGCTCGAACAACTGGGGGCCTACGCCGACAGCCAGAAGCTCGACTACGTGTTCTACGATGTTCTGGGCGACGTTGTGTGCGGTGGTTTCGCCATGCCTATTCGCGAGGGCAAGGCGCAGGAAATCTACATCGTGGTATCCGGCGAGATGATGGCGATGTATGCCGCAAACAACATCTGCAAGGGTATCGTTAAATTTGCCGAAGCGGGGGGCGTGCGTCTCGGCGGACTCATCTGCAACAGCCGCAAGGTGGATAACGAAGCGGAAATGATCACCGCGTTTGCAAAGAAGCTCGGGACCCAGATGATTCATTTCGTTCCGCGCGACAACATGGTCCAGAGGGCGGAGATCAACCGAAAGACGGTAATCGAATACGATCCGGCGCACTCGCAGGCCGATGAGTACCGGACGCTTGCCCGGAAGATCGAAGAAAACAAGATGCACGTGATCCCGCAACCCATGCATACCGACGATCTTGAGAAGCTGCTGATCGAATACGGACTGGCAGGATAGGAGAGACCGAAATGATAATGATCAAGTCAATCGTAAGACCGGAGAAAGTGGACAATGTGTTGGCGGCCCTCATGGAAGCAGGGTTTCCGGCGGTGACCAAGATGTCGGTTGTGGGCCGGGGAAAGCAGCGCGGAATAAAGATAGGCGAGATAACCTACGACGAGATCCCCAAGGAGCTTTTGCTGACCGTAGTAAACGATGCCGACAGGGATTTCGTGATCCGAACGGTCGTTCGGGCGGCGAGGACCGGGGACAAGGGCGCATACGGCGACGGAAAGATATTCGTCAGTGCGGTCGAAGAGGTCTACACCATCAGTTCCGGCATGAAGGAAACCTCAAGCGGAACTATCGAAGAGGTGAAGATATGAAAGAGGTCATGGCGATAGTTCGCATGAACATGATGAACAAGACCAAGCGGGCGCTCTCGGATGCGGGCATATCGTCGATGACCGCAAGAGACATCCTGGGCAGAGGAAAAGGCCTGGTTGACACCTCGGTCCTGGAAGGAGTCGAGAAGGGCTACGAGGAAGCTATTGCTCAGCTCGGCCAGAGCCAGCGGCTGATCCCCAAGCGGTTGTTAATCGTGGTAGTGCCTGACAAGCTTGTCGACACCACGGTCAAGACGATCATCAACGCCAACCGTACAGGAAAATCCGGAGACGGAAAGATTTTCGTTATGCCCGCGCTCGACTCGATCAGCGTGCGCACCGGAGAGACCGGGGCCGTAACACTTGACGAGGCTTGATCCTCATTAGCTTCAAACGGAGACATAAAATGGCGCCAAGTAAGACAAACTCAGCCATCGAGAACGAATCGATCGATCCTAACGAGCTAAAAGCGGAACTTGTCGCGAAATACCCAACCAAGGTAGGTCGCAAGCGGGCAAAGCAAATTGTCGTCAACAAGGTTGGCGAATGCGGGGAAGTGCCGGAAATCGGCGCAAACGCAAGGACCATCCCCGGCATAATCACGCAGCGCGGATGCAGCTATGCGGGCTGCAAGGGCGTTGTGCTCGGGCCTACACGCGACATCGTAAATCTAACCCATGGCCCTATCGGGTGCGGCTTCTACAGTTGGCTCACCAGGCGCAATCAAACCAGGCCCGATGGACCGGAGGACGCAAATTTCATGACCTACTGCTTTTCTACCGACCTGCAGGACGAAGACATCGTTTTCGGCGGCGAAAAGAAGCTCAGGCAGGCAATTCGCGAGATCTACGAGAACTTCAAGCCAAAGGCGATAGGCATATTCTCCACCTGCCCCGTCGGGCTTATTGGTGACGACGTCCACGCGGTGGCCCGCGAAATGAAGGAAGAACTCGGGATAAACATCTTCGGCTTCAGTTGCGAGGGCTACAAGGGAGTGAGCCAGTCGGCCGGCCACCACATCGCCAACAACGGCCTCTTCACCCACGTGGTCGGCCTGGACGACACGGTCAGGGAAGGAAAGTTCAAGATCAACCTTCTTGGCGAGTACAACATCGGCGGTGACGCCTTTGAACTCGAACGGATATTTGACGAGGCCGGAATCACGCTGGTTGCAACTTTCAGCGGAAATTCCTCCTACGACCAGTTTGCAAATTCGCACACAGCCGATCTCAACACGATCATGTGCCATCGCTCGATCAACTACGTGGCCGAGATGATGGAGAAAAAATTCGGCATCCCCTGGATTAAGGTCAATTTCATAGGGGCCGGCTCGACCGCGAAATCTCTTCGAAAAATCGCAAACTATTTCGAGGACGAAGAACTGATCGAGCGTGTGGAGAAGCTCATTGGCGAGGAAATGGTCGAGGTGGAGAAAGTGCGGCTCGAAATTAAGTCAAGGTGCGAAGGAAAGCTCGCCATGCTCTTTGTCGGCGGCTCGCGCGCCCATCACTACCAGGACCTTTTTTCTGAAATCGGGATGAAGACGGTTGCCGCGGGCTACGAATTCGCTCATCGCGACGATTATGAAGGCCGCGGTGTCCTTCCCGATATCAAGATCGATGCCGATAGCCGAAACATCGAGGAACTCGAGGTCGAGGCCGATCCCGAAAGATACAGCCCCAGAAAATCCGAAGAGGCGCTCGAAAGGCTCGAGGCGAAGGGGTTCCGGTTCAAGGATTACGACGGCATGATGCCGGAGATGGAAAGCGGGACCATGATTATCGACGATATTTCCCAGTACGAGACGGAGAAGATGATCGAAGTATACAAGCCTGACATTTTCTGCGCGGGGATCAAGGAAAAGTTCGCCATCCAGAAGAAGGGCATCCCGATGAAACAGCTCCACAGCTACGATTCCGGGGGTCCATACGCGGGGTTCAAGGGTGCGATCAACTTCTGGAGGGAAATAGACCGCATGGTCAACAGCAAGGTCTGGGGCTATATGAAGGCGCCCTGGCAAAAAGCTCCGGAGCTGACCGCTACATATGCCTGGGAATAGAGGTCAAGAGGAAGGATCAGTTTCATGCTGCTAAGACACACGACAAAAGAGATTAAGGAACGAAAGGCGCTCACCGTCAATCCGGCAAAGACCTGTCAGCCGATCGGGGCGATGTACGCGGCCCTTGGCATTCACAACTGTCTGCCGCACAGCCATGGCTCACAGGGATGCTGCGCCTATCATCGAAGCACTCTCACCCGCCATTACAAAGAACCGGTAATGGCCGGCACAAGCTCATTTACCGAGGGAGCTTCCGTATTCGGAGGCCAGGCCAACCTGGTTCAGGCGATAGATACGATATTCACCGTCTATGATCCGGATGTAATCGCCGTCCATACCACCTGTCTTTCGGAGACAATCGGCGAAGACATTCCACAGATCGCCAAAAAGGCGGATGCCGACGGGAAGATCCCCCGGGGCAAATTTGTCATACACGCAAACACCCCGAGCTATGTCGGGACGCACGTGACGGGCTTTGCGAATATGACGAAGGCCATGGTCGATTATTTTGCCGAATCAAACGGCCGGAAAATCGACCAGATCAATATCATCCCCGGCTACGTCGAACCCTCCGACATGGAGGAAATAAAACGGATCGTCTCGGAGTTGGGAATCAAGTCGGTCATGTTTCCGGATACCTCCAATGTGCTCAATCGACCGCAAACCGGCAGGTTCGATATGTTCCCGAAGGGCGGCGTAACTGTCGAAGCGCTGAAGAGCGCGGGCGACAGCAGGGCCACCATCGCCCTTGGCAGACTGGCGTCCGGACCGGCGGCCCGCGCTCTCGATTCGAAGTGCAAGGTGTCATGCGAAATCCTCGACCTGCCCATCGGGCTTGCGGCAACCGATGCTTTCGTGGACACCCTGAGGAAGATAGGCGGAGTGAGCGTACCCGAATCGATCAACACCGAACGAGGGCGGATGCTCGATATCATTACCGATATGCATCAGTACTTTTACGGGAAGAAGGTGGGCCTTGTGGGCGACCCGGATCAGCTCATTTCGCTTGCCGAATTCCTGGTCTCGATCGACATGTGGCCCGTCTATATCGTCACGGGCACTCAGGGCAAAAAGTTCGAATCGAGAATAAAGGAAATCACACGCGATGTTCCGCACGAGGTGAAAGTCGTTTCCGGCGGGGACATGTTCCTCTTTCATCAGTGGGTAAAGAACGAACCGGTGGACCTCATGATGGGCAATACGTATCTCAAGTACATCTCCAGGGACGAGGACATTCCCTTCGTGCGCTTCGGCTTCCCGATCCTTGACCGTGTCGGCCACAGCTATTTTCCGACCGTGGGCTACCGGGGGGGTATGAGGCTGCTCGAAAAAATCCTCGATGCGCTTCTGGACAGAAAAGACAGGGATTCTGCGGAGGAATCCTTCGAACTGGTGCTCTAGGCGAACGCGTTTGGAACTGAGAGGGAGAAATGAAATGAAAAAACCGGACTACCATATATTCGTGTGCGCGAGCTTCCGGGGAACGGAAGCCAAGGGCAAGTGCATCAAGAAAGACTCCATGCAGCTCATCAACTATCTCGACGAAGAACTTCAGGACCGCGGGATGAATGCCATGGTATCGAGCACCGGCTGTCTCAAACTCTGCGAGGAGGGCCCGATCATGGTCGTCTACCCCCAGGGCTACTGGTACGGGAACGTGAGCGATGAAGACGCGGTAGATGAGATCCTGGATGCGCTGGAGAATGGAACGGCGGCCAAGGCGCACTTGCTTGCGTAAAGTGAAAAGGCAAAACGTTTGCAACCGGAAAGGAATTACCATGAGCACAGGCGCATCCGTAATTTTTCAGGAGCGCAAGGACCAGATACTGCGCAAGGGGCAAGGCGGTTTCGATATGAACTGCAACCGGGAAAGCCTCGCCGGAGCGGTCAGTCAAAGGGCCTGCGTCTTCTGCGGCTCCAGGGTGGTGCTCTACCCGATAGCTGATGCACTCCACCTTGTGCACGGTCCCATCGGTTGCGCAGCCTACACCTGGGACATCCGGGGAGCGCTCTCCTCCGGCCCCGCATTGCACCGGTTGAGCTTTTCGACCGACCTGCAGGAAAAGGACATCATTTTCGGGGGTGAGGAAAAGCTTTACCGGGCCTTGACCGAGTTGATCGACAGGCACAGTCCGAAGGCCGCCTTTGTCTATTCAACCTGTATCGTCGGCATCATAGGAGACGACCTCGAGGCCGTTTGCCGGAAGGTCGCCGCGGAAAAAGGGATCCCCGTTTTGCCGGTCCAGTCGGAGGGGTTCAAGGGCAACAAGCGCGAGGGCTACGGCGCGGCCTGCAAAGCAATGTTCCGCCTCATGGGCTCGGGAGATATCTCGAGTATCCCGCCCCTTAGCCTCAATATCCTCGGAGATTTCAACCTGGCGGGCGAAATCTGGATCATCCGGGAATATTTCGACCGGATGGGGATCCAGACGGTTGCCAACATCACCGGGGACGGAAGGGTCGAAGATTTGCAGCGCGCGCACGGAGCGGCCCTGAATGTCGTCCAGTGCTCGGGCGCTACCATGGAGTTGGCGAAAATGATGAAGGAGTCTTTCGGCACTCCATTCTTGCGGGTTTCCTATTTCGGGGTCGAGGACATGTCGGAGTCGCTCTACCAAATCGCCCGATTCTTCGAGACAAAAGATCCGGGGATCATGGAGCGCACGAAGGAATTGGTCAAAACGGAACTGACAAAACTCTATCCAAGGCTCCAGGAATTCCGGCGCGAGCTTGCCGGAAAGAAAGCGGCCATATACGTCGGAGGTGCCTTCAAAGCCTTTTCGCTGGTAAAGGCCTTCCGGCTTCTGGGAATGCAGGTCGTGCTGGTCGGATCTCAGACCGGGACCGAAGAGGACTACAAGCAACTCTATGAGATTACCGATGAGGGGACGATCATCGTCGACGATTCGAATCCGCTCGAACTCTCAAGTTTTCTAAAGGAAAAGGATGTCGACGTTTTCGTTGGCGGAGTCAAGGAAAGGCCCATCGCGTACAAGCTGGGGGTGGGCTTTTGCGATCATAACCATGAACGCAAGCAACCTCTGGAAGGCTTTGTCGGAATGCTCAATTTCGCACGCGAAATCCACTCCTCGGTGATGAGTCCGGTATGGCGGTTCGTACCACGAAGGAAAGCGAGATGAAAATGAAACGAGTAGACTACGTCTCGACAACAAACGCGTGCAAGCTATGTAAACCGCTTGGGGCATGCCTGGCTTTTCGAGGAATCGAGGGGGCGGCGCCGATGCTTCACGGCTCACAGGGCTGCGCGACCTATATGCGACGATACATTATAAGCCATTTCCGGGAGCCGATGGACATTGCATCATCCTCGCTTGGTGAAAAACATGCGGTCTATGGAGGGGGGCAAAACCTTAAGCAGGGCCTAAAGAATGTGATGAACAAATTCGGAGCGGGGCTTATCGGGGTGGCCACGACCTGCCTTACCGAGACCATCGGCGATGATGTCCCGATGATCATAAGGGAGTTCCGAAAGGAGATGGAGGAGGCCGGGGGCGGGGTGAAACCGCCTCCCCTCGTCTACGTATCCACCCCCAGTTATTCGGGTACGCACATGGAAGGTTTTCACGCCGCGGTTCGGGCTGTCGCAGACCAACTGTGCACCGACAATTGTCTTTGCGCGGACCCGGAGCGGAAATTCGTGAACCTGCTTCCGGGATTTCTCTCCCCGGCAGATCTCAGGCATCTAAAAGAAATCGTGGATGACTTTGGCTTGGGGTGCGTCATGCTCCCGGACATCTCGGATACGCTCGACGGCCCGGCCCTGGAAGATTACGAAAAAATCCCGGCCGGGGGGACCCCTATTTCCGAAATAAGACGCATGGGGAGCGGTGGGGCGACGTTCGAGTTCGGACACACGCTCGAAGGCAGCCTTACAGCGGGAATGATTTTGCGTGAACGCTTCGGCGTAACCCTGCACCAACTGGGGATACCTATCGGTTTGCGGGAAACCGAGGCTTTCTTCAAACGCCTGGAACAGGTCTCGGGAATTCCGACTCCTGAAAAGCACGAATTGGAAAAGGGGCGCCTTGTCGATTCCTATGTCGATGCACACAAGTACCTTTTCGGGAAGCGAGCGGTGGTTTACGGCGAAGAGGACCTGGTGATCGCTCTAACCGCATTTCTGGTGGAAATCGGCATAAAGCCGGTGCTGTGCGCATCCGGCGGCCGAAGCGGCCGCCTTGCCTCGTGCATCAAGAGGGTAACGGACGGCTTTTCTGAGACTGCTCAGGTGGTGGAAGAAGGAGCGGATTTCTACAAAATAGAAGAACTTTGCGAAGGATTGGCGCCGGACCTTCTGGTGGGGCACAGCAAAGGATACAGATTATCAAAAAAGCTTGGAGTTCCCCTGGTTCGGGTGGGCTTTCCGATCCACGACCGCTTCGGCGCCCAGAGGACCCTTCACGCAGGCTACCGCGGCACACAGATGCTCCTGGATCGTATCGTCAACGCCGTTTTGGAAAAAGCCCAGGAAGATTCGCCGATAGGCTATGGATATTTATAAGCTGATTTTCGGATTCGGGAATTGAGAGGAATATTGTCATCATGCAGAGAAACCTCGAACGCCATCCCTGTTTCAGCGCCGAGGCAAAAGGCTCTTGCGGGCGTGTCCATCTGCCCGTAGCGCCTGATTGCAATATCCGGTGCAATTATTGTAACCGCAAAACCGACTGCGTTAACGAAAGCCGGCCAGGCGTTTCGAGCGCTATCCTGTCTTCAAGGCAGGCTTTGGTTTACATGGAAAAGGTACTTGAAAAAGAGCCCAGGATTGCGGTCACAGGCATTGCAGGGCCGGGAGATCCTTTTGCAAATCCCCTGGAAACCCTTGAAACCTTGCGCCTTATCAGGCGGAGATACCCGGAAATGTTGCTTTGCCTCTCTTCGAACGGACTTGCAGTGGCCAGGTACCTCGATGAAATAGCCGAAATCGAGGTCTCTCACGTTACGCTCACCGTCAATGCCGTCGATCCGCAAATCGGGGCAAAGATCTACAGCTGGGTCCGGGACGGCAAAGTGGTTTACCGGGGAGTCCAGGGGGCCGAACTCATGCTCGAACGGCAGATCGAGGCCATAGAAGGCCTGAAGAAACTGGGCATTACGGTAAAGGTGAACATTATTGTCATCCCGACCGTTAACGATCATCACGTGGAGGAGGTGGCCCGGACAATGGCCGGACTCGGCGTCGATCTGCTAAATTGCATGCCTATGTTTCCGAATCGGGACACGGTCTTCGAAAATATAGCCGAACCGGGTAAAGCTTTGATGGAAGAGGTCCGGGCAAGAGCCGAAAACCATCTTCCCCAAATGCGCCACTGCACCAGGTGCCGGGCCGATGCGGCCGGACTTCTGGGAAACGACAGAAGCGGCGAGCTGCGCGTCAGTCTAAGGGAATGCGCAGCCCTACCCAGGGACCTTTCCGACAGGCCCCATGTGGCCGTTGCAACCGTTGAGGGCCTGCTTGTAAATCTTCACCTGGGCGAGGCGGCAACATTCCAGATCTGGTCGAAAACAGGCGAGGTGTATCGCTGTATCGACCGACGCGAAGCCCCCGAGCCGGGGGGCGGTTTGAAAAGATGGGAAAAACTAAGCGAGATGCTAAGCGATTGCCGCGCCGTGCTGGTTGCCGGGATCGGGGAAACTCCACGCAAGGTTCTCTTGGCCTCGGGAATAGAACCAATCGAGATGAACGGCTTCATTGAAATGGGTCTTGAAGCTGTCTACTCGGGCCGAAGCGCCTGGGAATTCCAGGTGCGAAAATCGGGCGGATGCGCAAAGGGGCTCGGTTGCAGCGGGACCGGGGATGGGTGCTAGGACAGGGGTAGCGGCAGGTTTTCCGATTTCGGGGTTGGAGGGGAAAAACATCCTGAAAAGCCAATCAGGATTGATACAAAATTGTTCCATTGGGATTTAGGACACGAAATTGTTTCACAAAACTGGAAGCTTTTGGCTCTATTTCGTCTACAAACTTGGGGGCGCTTGCCTTGAGCGAGCGTCGTTTTCCTTTAGCTGGCGCCGGTTTAGTGAATTTTTCGATAAAAGTCGAGCCTGTCCTGCCGGATCGGCATGAAAAATGATTAGTTAGGCCTCTATGGAAACGAATCTTAGAGAAGCAGAACTGAATGTAGTCTATGAGACGTGCCGGGTTATAGAGCAGGCGCTTAAGCTCGACCAGGCCCTCGAAACCATCCTGGGCATCCTTTCGTCCTCGCTTTCGATGAAGCGGGCCACTGTGACTCTTAAAGACGAGGAGACGGGCTACCTGGTGATCCGCGCTTCCCACGGTCTTAGCGAGAAAGAAAGGAAGCGCGGTATTTACAGGCAGGACGAAGGGGTAACCGGATTGATTTTTCGGACCGCCAGGCCCTACGTGGCGCCCGATATCAGCAAGGAACCGCTTTTTCTAAACAAGACCAGGTCACGGTCGATCCTCAAGGGGTCCATAACCTTTTTGGGTGTGCCGATCATGTTGCACGGAAAGCCTATCGGAGTTTTGAACGTAGACAGGCTTTTCGGAAACGAAGTCCCTTACGAGGAAGACATCCGACTGCTGTCGATAGTTGCTACCCTGATAGCGCAATTTGTAAGCCTTAACCGTCAGGTGAAGCTCAGGGAGGAAAAACTGAGAAAGGATTGCTCCATTTCCGGATCGGATGCTCAGGCAAAGCTGTTCATGGTGGGCAAGAGTCCTGCCATGGAGACGGTCCAGCAGCAGATCAGGAAAGTGGCCCCAAGCAAAGCTTCCGTTCTCCTTCTGGGAGAATCGGGAACAGGAAAGACGCTGGTGGCCAAAATCATCCATGAGTTGAGCACGCGGGCCAGACAGGCGTTTGTGAAGATCAATTGCGCATCTCTTGCCGAGAACCTGCTCGAATCCGAACTTTTCGGCTACGAGAAAGGAGCCTTTACGGGGGCGATCAGAGCCAAGCCCGGGAGGGTTGAACAGGCCGACGGGGGCACGATATTTCTCGATGAGATTGGAGAGCTGCCCCTGGGTTTACAGGCAAAACTGCTTCGCTTCATTCAGGAGAAGGAATTCGAGAGGCTCGGAGGGACAAAAACGCACAAGGTAGATGTCCGGGTGGTGGCGGCAACCAACCGGGATCTGGCAAGCGCGGTCATTGAGGGCTCCTTTCGAGAAGACCTGTATTATCGGCTGAATGTATTTCCAATCCGGGTGCCCGCCCTGCGGGAGCGGAAGGAGGACATTGCGGACCTGCTGCACCATTTTCTGGAAAGGACCTCGCAAGAATACGGCAGGGTGGTCGGGATCACCCAATCGGCACTGGCCCAGTTCACAAGATACGACTGGCCCGGCAATGTGCGCGAGATGGAAAATCTGGTCGAGCGGTTGGTGATAATGGCCGACGGAGACGAAATCTGCACGGACATCCTGCCGGTATACTTGAACAAAGCCGATCCGGACAAAGAAAAGATTCCGCTTTCGCGCATCGAGGAGATGGAGCGCAAAGAAGTCCTCACCGCACTTGAGCAAAATGGTTGGAACCAGACGCGAACGGCAAAAGAACTCGGGGTGACCCTCAGGCAGATTGGCTACAGGATAAGAAAATTCGGGTTCGAAAAGATGGTGGAAGAGCACAAAAGGGGGGATAGATTTTGAGAGCGAAGGGCAAAAGCACGGGGGGCCACTCACTCCCCGCCGCCCCCCACAGGACCCGAAACGCCGGCTTCCGGCCCGCGTCCGGCAGGCCGGCGCCTCTCACGCCAGAATCTATCCTCATCAGATCGAAGTCTTGGGGGATGCCTGCTTTCCCGACCTTCCCGCCCGAATCAAGTCCATGGTTATTTTTCCCGTCAATTTGAGTTTACCCAGCCTGCCCTTCTTCTTGGCCATGATGATGTCGTAGAGGTCTTCGCGCGTTTTCGGCGGTATGGCTTCAGTCGGATTTTTCTGAATCGACATGGCTTTTTTCGGGCAGGTAGGCACACAAAGGCCGCAACCTATGCAGCGGTTGGGGTCCACCAGGGCGGGCTGCTTTTTTGCTGCCACACTCACCGCGCCGACCTGGCAACGCTTCGCGCACACGCCGCATCCGTCGCAAAGCTCCGGGTTCACCTCGGCATGGAAGTTTGAAGCCCAAAAATCCAGGGGCTTCGGGAGCATCTTGTGCACCGCGAGCATTCCGCAGCAGCACCCGCAGCACGAGCAAATGAATTCGGCGCGCTCGGAATTCGAGGGCTGGAGGACCAAGCCGTCTTTCTGGTTTTGTTCGATAATAGCAATGGCCTCCTCCCTGGTAATTTCCCTTCCGCTCCCGCTCGCCAGAATTGAGGCGGCCAAGTGACCGATGCCAAGGCAGGTTTCTTTCCTCTCGGTGACTTTGCAGGGCTTGTCTTCCATCTGCTTCTTTTTTCTGCATATGCACTCGAGAATGGCGAAAGGCCCTTCCGCCTGCTGCAACAGCGCTGCAACCTGGTCGAAAGTGCTGACATGATTTTGCGGGCGAATACTCCTGCCGACCGGGATGGTGCGCATCTGCGGAAGCTCGGTTGCCAGGAACTCGATCCCGAATTTCCGCTCCCCGGTATATTCCTCAACATCGCCGATGAATTCCGGGGTGAGCCGGCCGACTTGGAACTCGTACAGCCCGACAATCAAGGGCGGATTGCAATAATGTTTATTGCCCTCCTTGATCTTCGTTTCGATACCCCCCTTTTTCTCCATTTCGTTCAGCACCGCGGCCAGTTCATCGGGAGAGCCGACCAGATTGGCTGCCCTTTGGAACACCGTTTCGAGCGGTTCGAATCTGTAGCTCAAACAGGCGGCGATCTCGGCTTGCCGAGGGGTAAAAATGTGCTTCAAGACCCTTATCTCCACCCCGGACCTGGTCGCCGGGAACCCCACCGCCTGCCTGTCCAGATGCCGCTGCAGCTTTACATAGGAGTTATCCTCTTTTTTACTCATAGCTGGTCCTCCTTTGCAGGTTGGGTGAAAATTAAGTTCCATGCTTCCGAAGATCTAGCCGCCAGTCTGTTCCATAAAGCCGGCTTTGAGTTCATACCCGTGCAGGTCCCTTTCAGAGAGGATGCCGGTTTCGGGTCCGCAAAAGAAAAGATTCCGCTTTCGCGCATCGAGGAGATGGAGCGCAAAGAAGTCCTCGCCGCACTCGAGCAAAATGGTTGGAACCAGACGCGAACGGCAAAAGAACACGGAGTGACCCTCAGGCAGATTGGTTACAGGATAAGAAAATTCGGGTTCGAAAAGATGGTGGAAAAGCACAAAAGGGGGGATAGATTTGGCGATCGGTAGTCAAGGCGATGGGTTCCACTGCGTTCCACCCATCGCCACATCAACCTAACGTGCCGTGTTAAAGGACGGGCGGAATCGGTGGTCAGTCAGGAAGCGACCTTTATGCGATGGACCTTTTTCTTTCCGGCCTTGAGCAAAATGGACCCTTCCCTCAGGAGCAAAAAATCGATGCGAAAATCTTCGCTGCTTATGCGATCTTCGTTGATATATGCCCCGCCTTGCCGAATCAGGCGCCGCGCCGCACTTTTCGAGTCGCAAAGCTCGATTTCCGCAAAAAGCTCGAAGGCCGGAATCCCCTCTTCCAACCGCTCCTTTGGAACAACGGTGGTGGGGACGGCATCGGCTTTTTCTCCCGATATCCTGGGGATGTCGCTCGAAGGAAGCAGTCGGGGTTCAATCCGCCTTTCACCAAAAACCGACGAGGCCGCCTCGATTGCCGAAAGCGCAGCCTGCCTGCCGTGCACAAGTTTTGTCACCTCGAAAGCGAGGATAGATTTACACACATTGAGGTCCTGGCCCTCAAGCGTACTCACAGCGGCTATTTCAGTTATCGGAAGGAACGTGTAGAGCTTCAAAAAACGCTCGACGTCACGGTCATCGGTATTTATCCAGAACTGGTAGAAATCGAAGGGGCTGGTCTTCTCGGAGCTTAGCCACACGGCCCCTGCGGCCGTTTTACCCATCTTTGCGCCCGAAGCCGTCGTGAGCAGCGGGAATGTTATACAGTGGGCGGAGCGGCGGAGCTTTTTGCGAATCAGGTCGATTCCCGCCACGATATTTCCCCACTGGTCGTCGCCGCCCATCTGCAAGCAACAGTCGTATTCTTTCGCAAGATGGTAGTAATCATAGGCCTGGAGCAGCATGTAATTGAACTCGATAAAACTGAGGCCGGTTTCCATGCGAATCTTATAGCTTTCGGCGGCAAGCATGCGGTTTACACTGAAGTGCCGGCCGATATCCCGCAGGAATTCAATGTAGCGAAGATCGACGAGCCAGTCGGCGTTGTTTACGAGAAGCGCCTTATCCTCACTAAAATCGAGGAAGCGCGAGAGTTGGATTCTCAGTGAATCGACATTTGACCGAATCAGCTCGAGAGTCAACAGTTGCCGCATTTCGGTTTTCCCGCTCGGGTCGCCCACAAGGCCCGTGCCTCCTCCGACGACAACTATCGGTCGATGCCCTGCCCGCTGCATATGAGCAAGAGCCATAATGGGAACCAGGCTTCCAACGTGCAGGCTGTTGGCGGTGGGATCGAAACCGATATAGCACGAGCACGGGTTGGAAAGATAGAGCTTCAGTTCATCAATGTCTGTGGCCTGAGCCACAAATCCACGTTCACTCAGGGTATCGAAAACATCTGTCACTTGAGCAATCTCGCATTCATCTTAAATGTGGAGGGTCATTTAGCGTATTCCACTGCCCTTGTTTCCCGGATCACCGTGACTTTGATCTGGCCGGGATAGGTGAGCTCGCTCTCTATCTTCTTGGCGATGTCGCGGCTTAGAAGGACTACATCGGCATCGGCCACGATATTGCTTTCCACTGTTATTCTCACTTCCCTGCCGGCCTGAATGGCGTAAGCTTTACTGATCCCGTTGAAGGAGGCCGCAATCCGCTCGAGATCTTCGAGGCGGCGCACATAGGTTTCGAGCAGTTCTTTGCGGGCGCCCGGCCGGGCGCCGGACAACGCATCGGCAGCCTGAACCAGGGTGGCGATCACGTCCTCGGCCGGAATGTCCTCGTGGTGGGCGGCTATCGCGTGGACAATTGCATGACTCTCGCCGTATCTTCTGGCAAGATCAGCACCTATCGCGGCATGGGGGCCTTCCATTTCGTGGTCCACAGCCTTGCCGATATCGTGCAGAAGCCCTGCCCTCCTGGCTTGCTTTTCATTCAAACCAAGCTCGGCGGCCATTATTCCACATAGAAAAGAGACCTCCCGTGAGTGCTGCAAAACGTTTTGTGCGTAACTCGTACGAAATTTCAGCTTCCCTATGAGCTTTATCAGCTCGGGATTCATGCCGTGCACACCCACGTCGAATGCCGCCTGTTCGCCGGCTTCCCTTATAGAGGTCTCTATCTCAGCGTTGACTTTTTCAACGATTTCTTCAATACGCGCCGGATGGATCCTGCCGTCGGATATCAGCCTTTCCAGTGAAATCCTTGCCACTTCACGACGCACCGGATTAAATCCGCTCAGTATGACGGCTTCGGGAGTGTCGTCGATGATAAGATCTACGCCGGTCGATGCTTCTATGGCGCGAATGTTCCTGCCCTCTCTTCCTATAATGCGCCCCTTCATTTCTTCATTGGGCAGGCTCACCACAGACACGGTTTTTTCCGCCACATAATCGCCCGAGTATCTTTGGATGGCAAGGGATATAATGTCTTTCGCCTTCCTGTCCCCCAACTCCCGCGCTTCGGTTTCGATCTTCTTGACCAGAACGGCGGCGTCATGGCGGGCTTCATTCTCAACGGAGCGCAGCAGCATCTCTTTGGCTTCCAGTGTGGTCATTCCCGAGACGCTTTCCAGCCTGTCTCTTTCCTCTTTGAGTATCGCGTCCAATTCCTTTTCGCGCCCAACGAGCTCTTTTTCGTGCTGAGCCGCCAGCTTCTCGCGCTTAGCAAGCGAGGCCTCCTTCTTGTCCAGACTTTCGGCTTTGCGATCGAGATTTTCTTCCTTCTGCAAAATTCGCTTTTCCAGGTTCTGGAATTCTTTCCTGCCTTCCTTGGTCTCCCTCTCGAATTCGAGTTTCATTTGCAAGACATTGTCCTTAGCCTGAAGGATGGCCTCTTTTTTGATTGTTTCAGCCTCCTTTTTGGCCTCGGCGATCAAATTTCTCGCATCGTTTTCGAACTCCCGGCGTTTTTTTTCAAGCCAGAGATATCTGCCAAAATAACCTGCAGCCCCACCGGCGGAGAATATGACCAAAAATACGAATATTATATAAATATCACTCATTAATTCCATATCCTTTCAGGCATGAAAACCCGCAGGGCGCTTATCAACAGCCGGCGCAAAATACGAAACTCGCCGCTCGGACTTACGCCTTCGGCGAATATCTCCGAGGTTGACGCAGACGTCGGCTACACGCAACACTAGAGAAAATAGAAAGGGATAGACGCCGGAGGGCTGTAGACCGTCGGCAGGCCTCCAAGAAAGCGCAGGGGAAGAGCGGAAGCAAAGTTAAGAAAGGCATTGCCCCCGCATTATGCCGTGTTGGCAGGTGGTCTTGAACCTTAAGGTTCAGGTGGGCGCCCTATAACTCCTTTAGGCTTTCAGCCGAAACTGACTTGCACACCGGAGCCAGGCAGAGCTCCCGTGAAGTTTATGTTGGCTCAGAAACATTCTGCCAATCACAAACACAGCAGGGGCAAACCGAGCATTAACGATTTATTCTTTCGGTTCCACAATGGCCGCCCTTAGGAAGGCCCTCCGGGAACCGGAGCTAAAAAACCAGGTATTTCCGCCGAATAATTCGGTAATAAATGACCGGTTAAGCCGATCTCACCTTTTAACCCTTCAGACGGTCTAGAGCATTTAATCCCAGGGCCGCCGGCCTAACGCCATGATAAACGAAATTATTGCCCCCTGTTGGCGCCACTCCACTCGAATACCGGCAAGCACTAGAGATAGATTCCATATCCCCTCTCAGTTCCTATTTTATCTAAAAAACGCAAAGATAGTCAAGTTTGATTATTATCGGGGGATCCCGAGGGGCGCCGTTACCGATGGAGAATTGGGGAAGGAGACGAAAAGAGCTTACGAGAGAAAAAAAAACGAGAAGGCCCCCCGGGACCGGGGGGCGATATAGGCTCATCGGGTATACTATTGTCTTTCGGCAATCTTCAGGCGCGCCAAAGCCCTTTGCAAAGCAGCCTGGGCGCGGGCAAACTCGTATTTGTCCCTGGACTCGGCAATCCGCCTTTCAGCTCTTTCCCGTGCAGCCCTCGCGCGAACAACGTCAATATCGACCGCCGCCTCGGCTGCAGTGGCAAGAATGGTAACCTGATTATTCAGGACCTCAGCGTAGCCACCCATTACGGCCACATGCCGTAAACCGCCATCCTGACGGTACCTCAGTTCTCCGACCCTGAGCTTGCAAAGAAAGGGAATGTGGCCGGGAAGAACACCGAATTCCCCCATCTCTCCAGGGGCTACAACAATATCAACCGTCTCGCTAAGGACCTTCTTCTCAGGCGTAACGATCTCCAGGAAAATTTTTTCGGCCATACTCTCACCATCTTCTTATGTCAGGCTAACTTTTTGCCTGGAAAGAAATCCATCATTTCGCATCAACCATGGAAGGGACAGGCAAAATAGATCCGCACTTCCGAGTCCCTACCACTTCCGGATTTATACCTCTCAGGCAGCCTCGGCCATCTGCCTGGCCTTTTCAACAGCCTCTTCGATCGAGCCAACCATGTAGAAAGCCTGCTCGGGAATATCGTCGTGCTTGCCTTCACAGATTTCCTTGAATCCCCTGATGGTGTCTTCCATCTTGACATACTTGCCGGCAACACCGGTGAAGGTTTCGGCGACATGGAACGGCTGAGACAAGAAGCGCTGCATTTTCCTGGCCCTGGCAACGGTAAGCTTGTCTTCATCGGACAACTCGTCCATACCGAGGATGGCGATGATGTCCTGCAGGTCCTTATATTTCTGAAGAATCTGCTGCACTTCGCGAGCAGTGTTGTAATGATCCGTGCCCAGAACATTGGGGTCAAGGATGCGCGAAGTCGAGTCCAAAGGATCGACCGCAGGGTAGATACCAAGTTCTGCAATCTGCCGGGAGAGAACGACCGTACCGTCGAGGTGGGCGAAGGTCGTGGCAGGGGCAGGGTCGGTGAGGTCGTCTGCGGGAACGTATACGCACTGCACCGAAGTGATCGATCCCTTGTTGGTCGATGTGATGCGTTCCTGCAAAGCGCCAAGGTCGGTACCCAGGGTAGGCTGGTATCCAACCGCTGAGGGCATACGGCCAAGCAGAGCGGAAACTTCGGCGCCTGCCTGGGTGAACCGGAATATGTTATCGACGAAGAGCAAAACGTCCTGCCCTTCGACATCACGGAAATATTCGGCGACGGTAAGGGCCGAAATCGCAACGCGCGCGCGCGCGCCGGGAGGCTCGGTCATCTGCCCGTAAACCAGCCCTGCACGGGGAAGAACCCCGGATTCCTTCATTTCATGGTAGAGATCGTTTCCTTCACGGGTACGCTCGCCAACGCCGGCGAAAACCGAAATACCGCCGTGCTGCATTGCGATATTATGGATCATCTCCATCATGACGACCGTCTTACCGACGCCGGCGCCCCCGAACATGCCCATCTTACCGCCGCGAGGGAAAGGAACCAGCAGGTCGATGACCTTTACGCCGGTTTCCAGGACCTTTACCGATGTATCCTGCTCGGTAAAAGCCGGTGCAGCACGGTGAATGGGCATGTAGGTATCGGTCTCGATGGGGCCGAGGCCATCGACGGTCCTGCCGACGACGTTAATGACGCGGCCAAGGACCGGTTTTCCCACCGGCATCATTATAGGTTTTTCCGAATCCTTTACGGGCATGCCGCGCACAAGACCGTCGGTCAGGTCCATCCCGATGGTGCGAACGACGTTATCGCCAAGATGTTGGGCCACTTCGAGGACGAGATTGTCTTCCTCTGCGCTAAGACCCGGGTTAGATACAAACAGGGCCGTCAAAAGCGGGGGGAGCTTTCCCTCTTCAAATTCGACGTCCACAACGTTTCCGATAACCTGAACGATTTTCCCCATGTTCATGGGTCTATATCCTCCTTGATCTTATTACTTGAGGGCCTCAGCGCCGCCTACTATATCCATAAGTTCCTTGGTAATACCCGCCTGTCTGGCCTTGTTGTAGGTAAGAGTAAGGGTCCTTACCAATTCTTTGCAGTTGTTTGTCGCGTTCTCCATGGCAGCCATACGCGCGGCGTGTTCGCCAACGGATGTCTGGTACAGACTTTCAAGAATCTGGACATAAATATAGTTGGGCAGCAGATCGGTCAGCAGCGCCTGATGAGAAGGCTCGAAAACGTACTCGAAACCCTTTTCCCCCTCTTCCTGCGTTGAGGGCGTGATCGGGAGAAGTCTCACAAGCGATGGCTGCTGTTTGACTATATTAATGAAATGGCTGTAAAGAATGTAGACCTCGTCGGCCCCGCCGGTTTCAAACAGTTCGATCAGTCCGCTTCCAATACGGCGGGCATCCTCGTAGGCAACCTTATTGAGCAATCCCGTGTGGCTTTCCCGCACTTTGACCGGCCTGCGCCGGAAATAATCCCTGGCCTTGCGTCCGGCATTTATGACACTGACCTCGATGCCTTCGGCTTTCCTGGCCTTGATGAACTTTTCGGCCGCCACTAAAAGGTTGGTGTTAAAACTGCCGCAAAGACCCCGGTCAGCGGTAACCAGCAGAAGCTCAACCGTTTTCACTTCCTCTTTGGGCGTGAGCAACGAGTACGCGCTGGTGTCTTCCACCCCTGCTGCAAGCCGGCCGATGAATTCCCTGAACTTGAGCGCGTAGGGATGGAATTTCTCCATGTTCTGCTGGGCGCCGCGCAGTTTTGCCGCGGCGACCATATTCATAGCCTTTGTAATCTGCGAGGTCTTCTTGACAGCGTCAATCTTCCTCTTTATGTCTCTTAGAGTTGCCATGTCACATTCTGTCCTCTGATCTATTCCCCGGCCCTTAAGCCTGGAACACCCCCGCAAATTCTTTCAGGGCAGCGCCCATCTTCTCATCAAGAGAGTCGCCGATGGCCTGCTTCTCCTTGATCTCGGCCAAAATCTCAGGGTATTTTCTATCCATGAAAGCCAGCATCTGCTGCTCATACTGTCCGACTTTCTCGACGGGAATCGTGTCAAGAAAACCCCTGGTGCCCGAGTAGAGCGACATGACCTCTTTTTCTGCCGGCATAGGCTGATACTGCGGCTGCTTTAGCAGTTCGACAAGCCGCATACCTCTGTTCAACTGGGCCAGCGTGGATTTGTCGAGATCGCTTCCGAACTTGGCGAAGGCCTCGAGTTCGCGATACTGGGCAAGTTCAAGGCGAAGCCTTCCTGCCACCTGCTTCATGGCTTTTGTCTGGGCGGCGCCGCCGACTCGGGAAACCGAAAGGCCGACGTTAATGGCCGGACGCACGCCGGCAAAGAAAAGGTTCGGCTCGAGGTAAATCTGGCCGTCGGTGATCGAGATCACGTTTGTGGGAATGTAGGCCGAAACGTCACCGGCCTGGGTCTCAATAATCGGCAAACCCGTAAGAGATCCGCCTCCAAGCTCTTTATTAAGCTTGGAAGATCTTTCGAGAAGCCTCGAGTGGTTATAGAAAATGTCGCCGGGATAGGCTTCGCGGGCGGGCGGACGGCGCAGAAGCAGCGAAACCTGCCGGTATGCGGTGGCCTGCTTTGAAAGATCATCGTAAATGATGAGGGCATGGCCGCCTTTGTCCCTGTAATACTCGCCCATGGCGGTACCGGCATAAGGAGCGATGAACTGCAGCGCGGCGGCGTCGCTGGCATTGGCCGCGACAACAACCGTATAATCCATGGCGCCATGCTTGCGAAGAGTTTCGACAACCTGCGCAACAGTGGATTTTTTCTGGCCGACCGCTACGTAAATGCAGATCAGTCCGCTGTCTTTTTGGTTGATAATGGCATCGACGGCAATAGCGGTCTTTCCGATCTGGCGGTCGCCGATGATCAGTTCCCGCTGACCGCGCCCGACCGGGGTCATTGCGTCGATAGCTTTCAGTCCGGTGTACATCGGCTCGTTAACCGACTGCCTTGCAATAACGCCGGGAGCGATGACTTCGATTCGGCGAAATTCGGTAGCGTTGATCGGCCCCTTACCGTCGAGAGGATTGCCAACCGAATCTATGACCCGGCCAAGCACCGCGTCACCAACCGGAACTTCGGCGATACGGCCCGTCCTCCTGACTTCATCGCCCTCCTTGATGTGGGCATCATCGCCCATGATCGCCACACCCACGTTATCTTCTTCAAGGTTGAGGGCCAGTCCATAAATGGTTCCATGTGCTGTAGGGAACTCAAGCAATTCCATGGACATGCACTTTTCGACTCCGTAGACGCGCGCGATACCATCACCCACGGAGAGCACCCGTCCGGTCTCGCTGAGATCAACCTTCTTCTCGTAGTCTTTGATCTGCTCTCTGATGATTTGGCTGATTTCTTCTGATCTGATTTCCATTTATCCTACCGCACCCCTCTTCAAAGATTCTTTAAAATTGAGCAGTTGACGCCTAACACTCCCGTCTAAAACAAAATCGCCTATCTGGGCAAAAATCCCCCCAAGCAAGGAGGGGTCCTGCTCAAATTCGACGACGATTTTCTTTCCGATCTTCTTTTCAAGGGCGGCAGCGATCTTTTCGATCTCGGCGGCGCTCAGTTTTACGGCGGCCTTGACTTTTGCCCTCGAGATATTGGAATGCTCGTCTATCAACCTGTGGTAATAGTCCGTTATTTCGGGCAAATGTTGAATTCGTTTCTTTTCGACGAGAAGGTTTAGAAAGCTGCTCACGATCGGAGACAGCCCCAACTGGGCGGACACTTTCTGAAAAAGGTCCTTTTTGACCGCCTCGGCATAAAGCGGGTTTCGGAGTATGTTTTCAAAATCGGGCAGAGCTTTGAGAACCTGATTGAAGCCGTCCAGCTCCGTTCCATACTGTTCAATGGCGTTGCCCTCAGCGGCGAGATTGAACAGAGCCCTCGAATAACGCTTCGCGATAACTTGGTTTTTCACTTCGCCTCCACCACCTTCGTCATGAATTCATTAATCAGACGTTGTTGATCCTCGGCCCGTATTTTCTTTTGGATGATACTTTCGGCTGCCGCCACAGACAATTCCGCGACCTCGTCTTTCAGCCTGTCGCGGGCTGCCTGGACCTCCTGCTCGATTGCAATCTGAGCCTGCTGCTGGATGTAATCGGCCTCACGGTGGGCAGCCTCGATGATCTTTTGCTTTTCGGCTTCACCCTCCGAAATCAGTTCGTCGACGATTTTCCTGGTTTCCTCTTCCAGAGAAGTCAGTTTGGCCTGCACGCGCTCCTGCTCGGATTTTGCCTCAGCGGTCTTGGCTTCGAGCTCGGCAAGCAGCCCTTTAATTTCTTCCCTGCGCGAATTGAGAAAGTTTAAAACAGGCTTTTTGAGAAGCTTCACAAGCACCACGACCACGATGGTACAGGCTATCACACGGTATGTGAAATCGGTCCAGTCAAGGTGCACGGCAGGCTCTGCCTCCGCTGCGAAAGCATTGGTCAGCCAAGTCAAAGAGACCACGACCCCGGCAAGAGACGCAAACAATCCGGATCTAATTATCTTGCTTTTTCGACTCGCGTGCATCAAACCTTCCTCCCGAGAATCTTCTGCGCCAGTTCGCCTGAAAATGTCTTCACCTGCTGCTTTAGCTCCTTTCGAGCCACTGCAACATCTTTCTGAATCTTTTCCCGCAGATTTTGAACCTTCCCGGCCGTCTGTTCGGAAATCTGCCTGAGAAGCTCCTTTTCCTGCTCGTAGCCTGCCGCTTTGAGTTCCTGAATTCTCCGAGCCCCGGTCAGCCTGGCCTCCTTAAGCTTCGAATCGTAATCCGACAACCCGGCCCGCGTCAGCTCTCCAATCTTTTCAATCCCTTCCTGCCTCTCCAGGACCACTCTTTTTCTCTCAGCCACTATCCGACGAATCGGGCGGTACAACACGAAGTTCATCAGGATAAGAAAAATAAGGAAATTGGCCATCTGGATTAAAAGCGAGTAATTGATATCGACCATCTGACTCCACCCTCCCGCTTAGACAAAAAATCATATGCCCTTCGACATGCCTGCGCATGGTCAATAATCAGTCTGTTCCGATTTGGAAAGACCCTTTTACGTTAAAAGAGGCCATGCGCAGGTCCCGACATTGCGGGAACCTTAAGCGGCAAGGCCGCCAAACCAACCCGGCGCTTTCGCGGGGCCGATTTTTCAAACCCCTGCATTGCTATTCCCTTTGGAAAAGAGAAGCAGCTCGGTTTCCTTCGCCGGGCGAAAAGCCTTTTTTCCAAACCTGCAGCCCCTTTTGCCCGCCCCCGGACCACTGATCGGATGCCGGCAGGCTCAAGCGGCCATAACTGATGTTACAAACTGACACTAAGTCCTTAATCTGGGCGAGCTTACTAGCACAGGTCGGCAATCTTGGCAAGTGAAAAGCTAAAAGATTCACAATAATAATGGGAAGGCAGTGCAGCGCTGCGCGCGCCACTCGAGGGCTTCAATGCGATTGGAACACATAACGGCGCATGCTTACATTCTCTGCCAATCCGACCCCGACGCACAGGGCAACAATCGAGGAGCCGCCGTAGCTGACGAAGGGAAGCGTTATGCCCACAACCGGAAGCAATCCCACCACCATGCCGATGTTGATCAGCGCCTGCCACATGATCAGGCCGGCCACTCCGACGACAATGAGCGAACCGAACCTGTCGCGCGATCTTGCCGCGATTCTCAATATTAAAAAAATGAGCAGGCACAATAACAGGATGAGAGCGGCGCATCCAACAAATCCCCATTCTTCGGCCCAGACGGAAAAAATGAAATCGGTCTGCTTTTCAGGCAGAAAATGGAGCTTGTTCTGGGTGCCTTTGAGAAAGCCTTTCCCCCACAGCATTCCCGAACCTATGGCGATCTTTGACTGGCGTATGTGGTATCCTGCGCCAAGAGGATCGAGGTTGGGCTTGAGCAATATGAGAATGCGCTCCTTCTGATAAGGTTTGAGCACGCGATGCCAGATGGGAATCACCAGGGGAATTATGGCCAAAATCAAAATTGCAAGGTATTTCCAGCGAACGCCCACAAAAAGAATCATGGAGCCGGCAACAGCCATCAAAGCGATCGCGCTGCCAAGATCGGGTTCGGCAAGGACCAGGAGCACGGGCACCAAAGTCATCGCCACGGGAAGGAAGAGCTTCTTTATGCTCGGGAAGGTGGCCACCTCCTGCGATGAGAAGTAGCTGGCCAACTGGATGATGATAATGACTTTGACAAACTCTGAGGGCTGCAACTGAATGCCTGCTATTTCGAGCCACCTCTTGGAGCCGTGAATCTGCTTGCCCACAACCAGAACGGCTGCAAGGAGGAAAACGATCATGGCGTAGAGCCAGGGACTGATGGCTCTCAGGCGCTGGTAATTGATAAAAAGCGTAGCGCACATCAAAGCCAGACCCGCCGCCAGCCAAATAAGCTGTTTAACAAAGAGGTTGTTGGTCGGGTGGGCTTGAATCTGGGGATAAACGGCGCTGTAGATGCTCAGCAGTCCGATGCATACGATCCCTGACAAAGTCCAGATAACGGACCAGTCGAAATTTTCGATCAACCGTCTGTCCATCATAGTCGATAATTGCCTTCCGAATCTTTGCAAAACAGCCGGGTTCAAGCCATCGGGGGACACAAACTACTGTTGTGCGGGCTCATGCTTGCTTTTCAAATAAGCCATAATCACCTTCTGGACCATGGGCGCCGCAGCCGATCCTCCGTGACCGCCGTGCTCGATAATTACGGCCACGCATATCTTCGGGTCGAAAGCAGGCGCAAAGCCAACAAACCATGCATCGTCCCTGTCGTTCTTATTGGCGTTTCCATGCGGTTCGTGGTCCAAACCCACGACCTGAGCCGTGCCGGTCTTACCCGCAATCGGGACGGCAGGGTCGTATACCTCATGGGCCGTTCCATGCGGATCGCTGACAACCTCGGATAAAGCCTTTTGCACCACAGCGAACCAACGCTGCTCGATGGGGATTTGGCGCTTAAGCCTGGGCACGATCCCTGCAACCGAACCGGGGGCCAAGCCCTCGATCCTTTTTACCACATAAGGCGTCCACAGCTTCCCGCCATTGCCGATCGCGCTATATGCCATGGCCATCTGGAGCGGCGTCGCCAGGTCATAGCCCTGCCCGATGGCTATGGAAAGAGTTTCGCCCTTTTCCCACGGATGGCCGGTCACCCGTCTTTTCCAGGAGGAGCTGGGGACAAGGCCGGGGTTTTCCCCCGGAATGTCTATACCGGTCTTTTGGCCAAGCCCGAACATTTTCACATATTTTGCTATTCGATCGACACCCAAATTAAGGCCGGTGTGATAGAAAAAAACATCGCAGCTCTGGATCAGCGCCCTTTCCACCGAAATCGTGCCGTGTCCGCCCTTTCTCCAGCAATGATACTTACGGCCGCCAAAAGACAAATAGCCAGGACAAAAAAAGGTGGTTGACGGGGTTATTACCCCACACTGCAGCGCGGCAAGAGCAACCATCGGCTTATAGGTGGACCCCGGGGGATATGCAGCCCCGCAGACCCGGTCGAGCAGAGGATGACTCGGGTCTTTGAGCAGCGCGAGCCATTCACGTTGGGTCATTCCGTTTACGAACATGTCCTGATCGTAGGTCGGATCGGATGCGAAAGCCAGCACCTGTCCGTTGTCGGGGTCCACAGCCACTATCGCCCCGACTTTGCCGGCGAGCGCGTCTACAGCGGTCCTCTCGGCATCCATATCGATGGTAAGCCACAGGTTACGGCCCGCTACGGGAGGCTGCTCCTTTAGCAACCGAACTATTCTTCCAATCGCATCGACCTCTACCTCCCGATGTCCCATCACGCCGTGAAGATACTTTTCGAAGGAATACTCGATCCCCATTTTGCCAATATCCTCACCGCCATTATATCCCTGATATTTTCCGCTCTTCAGCTCCGCTTCGGTAATCTGGCTCAAGTATCCGATCAGGTGGGCCGCAGTTCCGTCAAAGTTGTATGAACGCCTGGGCTCGATCTCTATCTCCACGCCCGGAAGCCTGATAAGCTCGGCCTCCACCCTGGCAAGGCAATTCCTGTCAATGTCGGGAACCAGCCGGATGGGATCAAAATCGGGAGTCGTTTTGTCGGCGTCGATGACCGAAAACAAATCAGAAGGGCTGCACCGGCACAGGCGGGCAAGTTCATCGATTGTACCCTTGAGGTTCTTGACGTCCTCCCGCACGAGCATCACGTCGTAAGCGGGCCGGTTCTCCACGATGGGCACGCCGTTTCTGTCGAATATGATCCCGCGCGGCGCTTCTACATCCTCGATCCTGATACTGTTGTTCTGGGACTGGTAACGATAGTATTGTCCGCGGAGCACCTGCAGATACCACAGCCGCGCGAGGTATACCATCATCACCAGCAGCATGACTGCAAAGAACGCAACATATTGTTTTTTATAGGAAGGAGACTCGGCGTTCTCCATGTTTAACAGTCCCGGTCCGTCGGGCTTGCCGCCTTTTATTTTCATCTCTGAGAACACCCAACCCGCTCAGCCGTTAATGGTTTCCCAGTTTAACAGCGGATAGATCAAAAGGGGCGCAATTATAGCGGAAAGAAGCGTTCGAATGCCCAGGCTGACCCATATCGACGTGAGCGTGACCGAATCCATGGGAACATAGGAAACAAATAAGCCAAGGGCAACCGACTGACCGAACGCGCACAGCCCAACCAGGCCCATCTGGTAGGCGGGATTGCGCCAGTCGAAATTCTCGGATGCCATATACACGAGGCAAACGGTTACAATGTAAGAGCCTACATGCAGGCCCCAAAACTCCCCCGAGAAGACGTCCGCCGTAAATCCCAATAAACCCGCCCCCAGCACGCCCGAAAGAGGTGAGCATTCCACCGCGAGGGCGAACATGAAGGGCAAAAACAGGTCAATCCGCAAAGCGGCGTAGGGAAGACGGGGAATGACTTGAGCCTGCAACGCCAAGAACAGAAGGCCAAACAGAGAAAACTTGACAGCCTTTTTCAAGGTCGCCTCTTGAGAAAAGGACCTCGAAACGGTCATCGCCGCTCCTTTTCAGGGCTTGGCCAAGCCTGCCCGCTAAGCCCGTTTCGAGACTTCGCCGCCGGCGGAAGCCGATGACGTTCGGATGTTTGCGGCAGGGCGCTCTCCACTGGGCCCATCTCTATCCTGCGGTGTTTGATTATGAGTACTTCCTCGATCGTGCTCAACTGGACAAGCGGTTTTACGTCGACTCTTTGGAACATGCTCGACGGGTCTCGGTAGACAGCATGGACAATGCCCAACCTCAGCCCCTTCGGGAAAATACCGTCTTTTCCGGAGGTAATTATAAGGTCGCCATCCTCCACATCGAGGTTCGCACTCACATATTTCAGAATACAGCCGTTTATGTCTTTGCCGCAGAGAATGCCCCGCACGCGATTGCGCACATCGATGGCGTCAACCGCGCTTTCCTCATCGGTTATCAGTAAGACCCGGCTGTAGTGGGCCGAGACGTCGAGGATGCGCCCGATAACCCCTTCCTCGTTAACCACGGGCATATCGGCAGCGACCCCGTCCTTAAACCCCTTATTTACTATCAACGTCTGAAACCAGCCGGTCAAATCGTGGACCACGACCTGGGCGGCTATCGTCTTATAGCCGGTCGCCCTTTTGAAATCGAGCAACCGCCTGAGGCGCTGGTTTTGGATAAAGGCTTCCTGGTAGGCCGTTAACTGGTTTTGCAAAAGCGCGATTTGTCTTTTTAGCTCTTCATTCTCCGCGCGCACATTTCTAAGCCAGATGTAATTTTTGTAAACCCCCTCGAAAGCGTAAAACACTTTCCCGACCAGTTGCAGGGGAGGACTTACCACTTCGGTCACAAAGCCCTGCAAATGATCCATTTTGCCGGTGGTTCGGAAATTGAGGGAAAAAATATAGAGGAAGGCGCTAACCGAGACCAGGACCAGAAGCGCCCCACGCAACCGGCGAAGCCAAACGCCCGTAGTGAACAATCTCATAGCAGGCACTTCGATTTAAAAGCGACAGTCCGCTTGGCAAAGCGCGCGGATTACGGCCGCGGACAACTGGTTCATGTAAACGGCTCCTCGCGTTCCTTCAGGACAAAGGATAAAAAGGTTCAGTAGCGACCCGAAGGTTGGGCTAAGCCGGGCGTAACCCAACAAGATGTTTTCCTGACAGCAGCGTGTAAAACTCAGGACAACACATCCCTCAAGACGGCAATTTCGTCCAAAGCCTTGCCTGAGCCGAGCACGACCGTGGAGAGCGGATCGTCGGTCAGCATAATGGGCAGGCCCGTCTGAAGCCTGAGGAAGTGATCGAGATTTTTTAGAAGCGCTCCTCCGCCCGTCAGCACAATCCCGCGGTCCACGATGTCACCGGCCAGTTCGGGAGGCGTCTGTTCGAGAGCGACCTTTATAGTCTCCAGGATCGAATCGATTTGTTCCTGGATCGATTCACGGATTTCATCCGAATTGACTTCGACCGTTTTGGGGATTCCGGTCACCAGATCACGCCCCTTGATGTTCATGGTCTCGGTCTCGCCCAGAGGGTATGCGTTTCCGATGGTGGTCTTTATGAGTTCGGCCGTTCTTTCGCCGATCAAAAGATTGTACTTGCGCTTGATGTGTTGCAGGATGTCCTGGTCCATCTTGTCTCCGCCGACGCGAACAGAGCGGCTGTAAACTATGCCTGCAAGCGAGATGACGGCCACTTCGGTGGTCCCGCCCCCTATGTCCACCACCATGTTGCAAACCGGCTCGGTTATGGGCAAACCGGCCCCGATCGCCGCAGCCATAGGCTCCTCGATGAGATAGACCTCATGAGCGCCGGCCGATTCGGCCGACTCCCTGACAGCCCGCCTCTCCACCTGAGTGACGCCCGAAGGAATGCAGATTATCACCCGTGGCCTTATAAGCGTGCGCCTGTTGTGCACCTTGCGGATAAAATACCTCAACATCGCCTCTGCGACTTCAAAGTCAGCAATAACGCCGTCTTTCATGGGCCTTATCGCGCTGATATTGCCCGGTGTTTTGCCGAGCATCATCTTGGCGTCCTTACCAACGGCAACCACCCTGTTTGCCCCGCGCTCATCCTTGCGAACCGCTACAACCGATGGTTCCGTCAGCACAATTCCCTTGCCGCGAACGTAGACAAGCGTGTTGGCAGTCCCGAGGTCTATGGCAAGATCGTTTGAAAAAAAGCCCAATATTCTGTTGAGGATCATCCGGTAAAGTTCTCCTTTCGAACCAATTTTTGAGAAGCCACTTCATAACACGAGAGTCGGATATGCGCAACATTTAAGAGAAAATGTTACGCGAGACCGGATAATTTGCTACAATTGTGAGGAAAGGCTCCCAAAATGGTCAAAGGGGGCCGTCGGTGCGGGTTGAAAAACAGCGGGACCCCGGAGGCGGGTTCGCTTCGGTTTTGAATTGTTGACAAGGGCGCCACTTTTCGATTAGACTTGAGTTTTTGTGTACGCCGTGTCGTTTCAACGGCTTCGAGCGAACCTCCCGCCCTGGTTCCGGCGGGCAAATTATACCTGTGAGGAAGCTTTTATGTCTAAGAGAACATTTCAACCCAGCAATCTTAAGAGAAAACGCACTCACGGCTTCCTGGAACGTATGGCCACAAAGGCCGGCCGCGACGTAATCAAACGCCGGCGCGCAAAGGGGAGAAAACGCCTCTCGGTTTGAGACGATATGGACTCCAGGAATTTTCGGATCACAAATCTTTGAAGGCCTCGTACAGTTTTCGGCCTCATGAAAGAATTCGTTGTTCCGCCGATTTCCAGCGAGTCAAAAGGGCGGGAAAACGAGCGAAATCCTTTCATTTCGGCCTTAACTTCATTCCAAATGGTCTCGAATATCATCGACTGGGCCTTGTTGTGCAAATGCGGTTGTGACCGTA
>JAJYTC010000220.1 GCA_021793275.1 Deltaproteobacteria bacterium
TCAATGTCACGCAGACTCTCACGTCCCGACATCTGAGCGTAAGCCAGACAGAGGAACTGATCGAAAGTGGTGAAAGTCTTTACCCAGTGCTCTCCTCGATACCGGCGAACGCAAAGATTGAAGTCGGGCCGGGGGAGAAACTGGAGCAGTTGCCGGAAAACGGTCTTGCCGGAATTCATGGTCACCCTCCCAAAGGTTACTGGAAGGGTACCACCGGTCGAAATTGAAATCGAAAACGAAATATTTTGTCAAAGAACGTTGAAAATCAACTATTTGCAGCTAGTAATTCAAATTTTACCGGACAGTAGTGGTGCCCGGCCCCAAAAGCAGGACGCTTGCTAAGCGCCTTTTAAATGAATTCGGGTGCAATCTGTCCTCAATATTCGACGCTCCGATCCAAAATCTTTTGCGTGTCGAGGGAATGGGGGCCATTCCGCCGTCCTGATCGCCATTGTTTCTCGGTTGCTCGATTATTACTACTCTTCCCGCTGGCTGACTTGCAAAACTCTTGATTCGACTGAGGCTGTCGTCACTTACCTTAAAGCTCTTATTGGAACAAAGAGAAGCGAAGTTTTCTGCGTTCTCGCTCTCGATAGCCAAAACAAATTGATCGCTGTCGAACTAGTGCAGAAACGAACTGTAAACCGGGCTG
Organism: Deltaproteobacteria bacterium; assembly: GCA_021793275.1. Taxonomy (GTDB): domain Bacteria; phylum Desulfobacterota; class Syntrophobacteria; order Syntrophobacterales; family Syntrophobacteraceae; genus SbD1. The sequence goes on from JAJYTC010000220.1 coordinate 653, forward strand.
TCGTTTTCCCCAGACAGGTCATCGAGATTTGCCTCAAGCACCATGCAACAGCCGTAATCCTCGCCCATAACCACCCCGGTGGAAGCATCATCCCTTCGGATGCCGATCGGCGTTTAACAATGAAACTCAAAGTCATACTCGGCGAACTCGACATAGTCCTTCATGATCACATCATCATTGCGGGCCAAAACCAGTACTATTCGTTCGCCGAAACGGAAGGATTGGAGTGGCCTTCCGTCCAGCATTCTCCCTCCGCTGGCCTTAATGCGCTATCTCCATCTTTCCCTTCGGGAAAAGTATGAGATTGGCGTGGGGTTTTTTTATGGAGTTTCGATCTTTGGCCGTGCCTTTCCAGACGATGTTGACGTTGAAGTGGGAGGCCCCCTTTTTTGTTTGCCACCGTGTGCCCTCGCCCGGTCCGCCGCAAACCTGCCAATTTTCATACCCCGCTTTTTCCGCTTCTGGCTGCCGCTTCTATTGGCGCATCTGCTTGCCGTTTGGAAAGATAAACGCCCATTACTAAAATGCTGCCTAAATCGTCACACACACGAAAGGAGGCGAAGGCACGCAAAACTTACTCGCGGTGAAGGCCATAAGGCGCGGCGTAAATTTCCCGTTCACCAGGTCATGGGTGTACAAGCAAATCCAGCTGAAACGCTATCCCGGCCTGTTCCTCAAGATCGGCGGGGCGCTCTTCGTCGATCTCGATTGACTTGGGTTGGTCAGACCATAGGCCCACAGTTTTCAGCAAGTTCCTGGCCTTTTACGCCCTCGGTCAGATCTGCCGGCGCGCCGGCCTCGGGCGGCTCCGTACGGCATTAGCGGCCACGAAAACAGGGGGAAAACTGAGACATGTGATCAATGATTACGCATACTTATCGAGGCTGACTGCAGACTTGCATACATAAAATCAGTGACTTGTCCTGGTCAGAATCCGGACTAACGACACTCCTCGTGGTACTCAATGCACGTTCATGGTACTTAAAGGTCTTTTTAAAGTCTTTATTGGCTGGAGCGCGACCAATCTTTATAATTAATTTTTAATGCGTATTTTTAGTCTGAACGATTGGGAGGCAGGTATGAAGGTCATTTGATATTGGCAACCAATTGAAAAGTTTCCTCCACTACTTCGCTTCCGGCACGGTCTGCGGGATGCTTGTTTTTGGAGCGTCCGGGGCCGATCCTCGATGGGGCGATAATAGCTTTCCAGCCAGGTCGATTCAGGCGATGCAAAGTGTTCCAGGACCTCATATCCTCAGCCCTTGACAGTTGCGAGGTAGGAGGCTTTATCGACCATGGGAGGTTCCGCGGCAGCGAAATACTCTTGACACTCAGCCAAGGGGTGGGGCCGGAACCGGGTGAGTTCGGAAGCGGCCACCGAACCGCCCGGCGCCGGCAACTTTCGATTCTATGACGAGGTTATGCCATGATGGAGAGAATACTTCAGCGAGCGTCGGCCCGTACCATTATGGCAAAAGTTGTCATTGTATCAGCTTTGCCATTCCTGATCCTGGAATTGTTTCACGCCCAACTCTACCATGTGATGGACGCGGCATCCTACCTCGTCTTCCATAACATCGCCGAATCCTTCAGTGTCGTGGTTTCTCTGTCCATCTTTGGTGTGGGATGGTACACGTATCGACAGTCCAGGGATCGCCATACGCTCTTTTTGAGTGCCGCCTTCCTTGCCATAGGCCTTATGGATTTCATGCACACCTTGAGTTATGCCGACATGCCCCCCTTCATCACCCCCAACTCCGCCAACAAATCGACCCAGTTCTGGATAGCCGTCAGGCTGTTCAGTGCAGCGACATTCCTTGCCAGCGCTTATGTGTATCCGCAGAGTAAAAGCCGATGGCTGTCCAAACCGATTCTGATGACAGCAGCCCTTGCCGTTGCGGGGGGTGTCTTTGCCGGGATAATTTTGTTTCCCTCATACATGCCAGACACCTTTGTTGAAGGTGTAGGGCTTACCCCTTTTAAAAAATATTCCGAGTACTTGATCATTGGTATTCTGTTCCTCGCCGTGGTTGCTTACTGGAAGCGAATGTCGAGAACGGGAGACCAATTGCTCCGCTTCTATCTGGCAGCTTTTGTTGTCTGCATTTTCAGTGAGTTGTTCTTTACCGTCTACAAGAGTGTATTCGATACGTACAATGTGCTTGGCCATGTCTATAAGGTAGCAGCTTTTTATCTGATATATGAGGGTAAGTTCGCCTCCTCCGTTAAGAACCCATACGAGAAGCTCTTTGCTGCAAATGAGAATCTCAGGACAGAGATTGGCGAGCGCAAACGAGCGGAGGAGGAGCTGCAAAGCCATCGTGACCACCTTGAAGAATTGGTCAGAGCGCGTACCGAGGAGCTCGCTCATTCCGAGGAAAAGCACCGAACACTGGTGGAGAACGTGCCACTGGTCGTTTACCGAATGGGACCGGATGGAAAGATACTCTTTGTCAACCACTTTGTGGAAGAGATATTCGGGTTTAGTCCGGATGACGTGTACAGAGCGCCTGAGCTATGGTGCAAAACCATTCACGATGAAGACCGAGGCAGGGTGGTAAGCCTTTGGGAGGAAAGCTTCAGAAAAGGAGGGGAATTTGTCACCGAGTATCGCATCAGGCACAAGAACGGCCGCACCCTGTACGTGATGGACCACGCCATTCCATTCAAGTCTGCTGATGGCCTGGTAAGCAGTGTGGACGGAATCATTATGGATGTGACCGGAAGGGTCAAAACACAGGAGAAACTCATCCGGGCCGAAGGGTTCAAAACCATCAGTGAGGTCTCAGCACGGCTGGCTCACGAAATTCGAAACCCACTGGTGTCAGCCGGAGGGTTTGCGCGGCGGCTGCTGGTTTCCATGGGCCAGGAAGATCCCAACAGGGGAAGGGTCGAGATTATAGTGAAAGAGGTGGGCCGGCTGGAGGCGATTCTGCGTATGATCCTGGCCTACATACAACCCATTGAACTTGAAAGGACCATGACGGACCCGAACGAGCTGGTTGAAAGAGCGCTGATGGCTGTGGCCGTGGAGATTAAGGAAAGAAATGTGCGGTTAGATCTCGCATTGGACCGGGGTCTTCCGAACATCCCGGTTGACCGCCCGCAAATGGAGCTGGCAGTGGAGACCTTGGTTAAAAAAGCTCTGAATCAAATGCGAGAAGGCTCAACTCTTTCCATCGCTACGCTAAAGGAAAACAATACCTTCAAGTTGGTTATGCGCTATCCCGTCGAGCACATCGCACGAGATGACCTGAGACACTTCTTCTATCCTTTCACCTCAACGCGGATGCCATACGATACAGTAGATCTGCCCATGTCCAAAATCCTGGTGGACAAACACGGCGGAGAGATTGACGTCAGACTTGAAAAATCGGGCGAAATGTTCATTCACATCTCATTACCCCTCCCTAATACTATCGTCGTCAATACAAAGAGCTGATCCGATGGCTAAAAGGAGCCTAATCATGGCCGGGATGGTGAAGAAGACAATGGAGATGAATCAGGAGTTTACATCTGGTAAAGTCCGGATTGAAAAGTATCTGCCATTTGTTTACTATTCAAGGATGCCGAGGGCGATCATGATGTCGCAAGGATCAGATAATGAGCCAGGATTTCAGGCCGCGCATCCTGAGAGAGCAAATTCGTCTCGCAATGGAACAGCTTCCAACGATGCAAGGGGCCTCTTTGATCGTGGCCCTGGCGCTCTGTTATACAGTGCGCCGCACTGTGCCTCATGAAAATATTTTCGTCTGGGGCGGTTTGGTCCTGTTGGTCTCACTTGGCAGGGTCGCGCTTTACCAAAGGTTTAGTAAAGTTCGAGACTGTTGGTTTTCCCCTGTACCATGGAAGAACGCTTATTTTATCCTGGCCTTGATTTCGGGGATAATTTGGGGGCTCTCGGCTTTTATTATTTTCCCTGCCCGTAACCTCGTGCTGATATCTTTTTTTGTCCTTGTCATGGGCGGCCTTGCAGCCGGGACAGTCCTGTCGCACGTGTCCATCAGGTTTGCCTCCACCGTGTGGGCCGTCCCCGCGCTGCTTCCTTATGCAATCAGATGCGCAATGGGCAATGGAGAAATCGGATATATCATAAGCGGCTTAATCATCGTCTATCTATTAGCCATCCAAAAGCATGCGTTCAATCAAAGCAGCTTTATCACCTCCTCCATTTCCCTGGGCTTCGAGAACCTCAACCTTCTTGGAGAGGTGAGAAAAGTAAATGATAGCCTTTGCCGGGAAATTGTTGAACGGAAGGCTGCGCAGGAGATGCTTGGTCAAAGCGAAGAGAAGTTCCGGTTGATTTTTCAAACCAATCCCGATTCGATAACCGTTACTCGACTTTCCGACGGAGTGTACCTCGATATAAGCGAAGCTTTCACCAGGCTGACCGGCTATAGCCGTGACGAAGTCGTTGGAAAGACATCACTCGAGCTTGTCTGGAATGACTCCGAAGATAGAGAACGATTTGTCGCAGCTCTCAAGAGCGCAGGATTCGTGGATGATTTTGAGGCCAAAATCAACACAAAGGATGGGAGTATCAGAGTTGGCGTAATCTCCGGTCGTCTTTTGCGGATCAATCGGGAGGACCTGGTTCTCACCATTTTCCGCGATCTCACTGAGCGGAAAATGATGGAGCAGTCGCTGCGCGATACTGATTTGCGTTTTAGAACAATCTTGCAGACCGCTAATGCAGGATTCTGGCTGATCGATATGGATACTGTAACAATTGATGTCAATCCTAGAATGTGCGAAATACTTGGCAGAAACCGGGAAGAGGTTGTTGGAAGAAAAATTTTTGATTTTGTGGATGGTGAAAACAGGGCCATCTTCGAAGATCAAATCAAATTGAAGGCGCATAGGAAATCGGGCTCCTATGAGATAGCCCTCTCTCGTCCTGATGCTTCGCATGTCTACTGCAAC
>JAJYTC010000042.1 GCA_021793275.1 Deltaproteobacteria bacterium
CGTGCTTCCAGGTATGCGGAAAAATCGAAAAGGGTTCATAGTGAACATCTCCTCGGTCGGGGGGCTGGTGGGTCTTACAGGCGTAGGCTACTACAATGCCACCAAGTTCGCCGTAGAGGGGCTCTCGGAGGCATTGGCGAAGGAAGTCGAGCCGATGGGAATCAAGGTGTTGATCGTCGAGCCGGGGCCGTTTCGCACTGACTGGGCAGGGCGGTCCATAAAGTTTCCCCGTAAGGAAATCCAAGACTATGCCGATTCGGCAGGGGCCAGACGCCGCATGATCACGGGCAACAGCGGCAAACAACCCGGTGATCCCGCTCGCGCGGCGCAAGCCATAGTCAAAGCGGTGGAGTCTCCAAACCCTCCGCTTCATCTGGTGCTTGGCCGCATCGGCCTTGAGGCAACGCGTGAAAAGTTCCAACGGTTCCAAAAGGAACTCGATGGCTGGGAAGAGACCTCACTTAGCGCCGATTTTCCGGCTTAGACTCGGGAGACTTTCATGCTCGATCATATTGAGGTCGAAATCGCCAAGGTGCTTGATAACCTGGTAGAGTTCGTCCAACCAGGCGGCAGCAGTTCCAATCGGCAATGGACAAAACGCGTAAAGGAAGCACTGTGCACCCTCGGAAAGCAACGTGGGTATCGCATAGCTGCCGACCATTGTGCCGGAGCCGATACCGTGGAATGGATCTATGATTTGGTGTGGGCCTCCGTTCAGGATCATCCCTGGAAGTTTTGGGAGATGCCGCTTGCCATGCAATGCGAATGGAGTCTTCACTCCGAAGACATTGTATGGCATTTCGAAAAACTCCTGATCGGAAAGGCGCTCCATAAATTAATGGTGTTCCAGCAAGCCGTGGAAAGTGATGTTCGCGATGTCATGGAGCAACTGAAGACAATGGTGAAAGCATTTAAGACAAGCTTTCAGGGCGAACGCTACCTTTTGGCCGGTTTTGCGATTCATGAGCATAAATTCTTCTACGAAGCGATCTGACCCGCCTCGCCGCATTCAACCTGGTCAGTCCGTGAAGGCTAAAGCGTAGCGTTTCACTATCCGTGGTTCAGGCAGGAGCGACCCTATAAAAATCCGATGAATTTTCCCGCTTCCCCGCTCCAGAAAAGAGCGGGCGACAGCTTCCCCGGCAGCCAGGCGGTCCGGATCCTCGGCCTTGTTAAGGAAGACGACTCGACGCGACTGAGGCGGAGAGCCCTTGAATATACCTTCGGGGGCCAGGAGGGCACGAACCACGGACTGGGCGGTAACCGGGCTTCCGACCGCAATACCTGTAAGCCGTGAATAAACCGAAGACCGGAAGACATACTCATCACACAGGGGCTTGCCGATGGCTTCGAGCCCCACCACCGCGATAACGCAGCCGCTGGTTTCCGGAATGACCGGTTCATGTTCGGCGGGAGCTTTCAACGGAAGCTGCCGCGATCCGTCCGCTTCGACCAGAATCCACTTAAAACAGCAGGCCCCCTTCAATGCGTCGATCAACTCCGGGGGATACCCGGCGAGTTTATTTCCCCCGGGCAATTGACTTGCAGCGGCGGTAACATGGAATCCCCCGGTAACGGGCGCTCCAAGCTTTTCAAGCAAGGTCGGAAAGTCTTCGGCCAAAATGAGGGTCCCGGACTGATCCGGTCGGGGCACAAAAATCTTGGTGGTTGTGGTGGTAAGGACCGACTCGCCTTCGGCGGCGAGCTCTTGGGCAAGCAGAAACATCAGGGTGGTTTTTCCCCCGGCGCCGATCAGGCTGACGACGCCCCCGCCTTGCAGATTCAATGCATCGCTAATGAGCCCCATCGACAAAACCGCCGGTTGCTAGCATGGCGCACACTTGCGACCATCCAGGTCGTCGCACAGATCGTAATGCGAGAGGATCGCCTCCAAAACGGAGCCGCCAAGCGCCCGGGCTTTGTCGGAAACGGTGTAGCAGTAATCGCCGTCGCCCCTCGGGTCGATGTCTCCGATCTTCAAACCCGAAGTCACAGGGAAATTGTGCCGGATAAGCCCGCGCAAAACGCCGTCAATTGCAGCTACAACCTCCTTGCCGCCAACCCTGCCGATTACTTCCCCTTTGCGCACCGGGTCGCCGATTTTTTTCTCGGCTATAAACAGCCCGTCGGAGGGCGAACGCACGATCCGCTCCCGGGTGTACCCGCCGACATTGCCAGGTATCCCCGTATTCGCTTCCGCCCTTCCCCTGTAAATGAGGCGTCCCAAATTGTGCCCGCGATTGGTTTCCACGACGACATGGCAGTCCATTCCGGCGGTAAAGCCCGGACCGAGCCCAACGACCAGGGGCGCTTCCCAGATATTGGTGCCCAGATTTCTCTTGGCCAGGATGGCGTCCACGACCACATCCGGTTTGAACTCACGGATGCTCTCCCATTTCGGGTCCACACGGACGGCTATCTTGCCCGATCTCCAGGCCTCAAGTATTTCGTTTTTCCCGCAGACCCGGACCGCTTCAATTCCTTCCACGGTCATCGTATCGTCATGGAGCGCTTCGCTGAAAGCAACAAATCTTCTTATAGCCAAAGGGGCGGCGATCTCGAGCATGAGGATCCGCCTGAAGCCGGCGCGAAAAAGCCTTAAAGCCACTCCCGAGCCCAGATCTCCGGCCCCTTTGAATACAATCGTCAGGTCCCTGAAAGTCTTTTTATTCATGACGTTTCCCGACCTTTTCAACACCTTTTTAGTGCGGCTTGGCGTCGAGCAGTTCCTCCAGGAGCCTCCGGCACATCACCTGCGCCATGTGGCGTCGATGACCGGGGCTGCCGGCCTGATTTTTGACCGGTTTGGTCCTCTTGGCGACCAGATCTGCCGCCTTGGCCGCCAGTTCGGCGGTGGGAAGGGCCCCTTCGAGCACCTCCATCGTCTCCAAGGCCAGAACCGGAGCGGACGCCATGGCGCCGACCGCCACCCGCGCATCCCTGATTGTTCCTTCTCTCATTTTAAAGGCTATGGCCACGGAAACAAGTGGGTAATCGATGGAACCACGCTGCCGGTACTTGCGATAACCGGAAAGAAGGTTTTGCGCCGCCGGCAGATGAAGATCCGCCACCAATTCGCCGGGGAGCAGGACGTTGCGTTTGATCCCGTCCTCAATGAAAAATTCCTCGAGGGGCAACTCCCGCTCGGTCAAAACTCCCTCGCGCGCGCCGACCAGTCGCACGCGAGCCCCCAGGGCGATCAGGGCCGGAACCGTGTCTGCGGAAAAGTTCGCGAAACAGCGCTTCGCCGCCGGGGCTGCGCGGCAGACGGGGCCGTCTTTTTTCAGGCAAAACCCCAGGCTTTGTCTCCAAAAATAGCTCTGGTTGTAATAATAGCACCTGGTATCCAGGCATACGTTTCCCCCGAGCGTCCCCCGATTTTGCAACGGAGGACTGGCCACGGCGTCGGCAGCCTGACTGAGGGCCCGGTAGCGCTTTCGAATCTCCGGGTGGTTTTTCAACTGTGACAGACGCACGCACGCCCCAAGCGTTGCGCCGTCCTCTCTTATCTCTATATTTTGCAGCTCCGGCGCCCCTTTAAGATCCACCAGGTGCGTCGGGTTGTACAGGCCCTGTTTCATAGACACCAGCAAATCGGTGCCTCCGGCGACCGGCATCGCCGCCGGATTCTCCGCCAGAGCGCTGAGCGCTTCGGATAATGACGAGGGCTTCATAAGTCGGAAATCAGGCAGAACCATCATGGCTTATTCCTTTTGTCGCAGAGCTTTCAACACGGCTTCCGGGCTGATCGGCGCTTCGTGCAGCCATATCCCCACGGCGTCGTAGACCGCGTTCACGATGGCCGGAATCGAGGGATGCAGGCTTCCTTCCCCACATTCCTTGGCGCCGAAAGGTCCTTCCGGATCCACGCTCTCCACGAGAATCGGCTCGATAGCGGGAACGTCCAGGGCGGTTGGGACCTTGTATTCGAGCAGGCTCGGGCTTTCATGCTGGCCGGTTTTCAAAAATTCGTATCTCTCCAGAAGCGTCTCGGCAAGCCCCATCACCACGGCCCCCTCGATCTGCCCTTCGGCAGCGGGGGGATTTAAGGCCCGTCCCAGATCGTGGGCGGCCACCAGACGCAGCACCCTGACCTCGCCCGTCTCCGTGTCCACCTCAACCTCGGCGACATGCGCACCAAACGAATACGCCGGGCTGGGCCCCACGCCTCCGCCTCTGTACTTTCCGGCAAGGTTGGGCGGGGTATAGCCTCCCGACCCGCACACCGGCCCCCCCCTGGCCTCGGCCAGCATCACGGCTTCCGCGAAACTGAGCGCCTTTGACGGCTCTCCCGGGACCTCAACCCCCTGAGGGCGAATATCGAGCTGGTCGATAGTTACCCCGTGCTCCTCGGCAACAGCCGTCAGGACCCGGTTGCGAACTTCCAGCGCGGCCGCATGGCAGGCGTTTCCGGCCATGAATGTCACCCGGCTGGAGTAGGACCCGAGATCGACCGGAGTGGTGTCGGTATCCGCCGAAACCACTTTCACCGATTCCGGGGAGATTCCAATGGTTTCCGCGGCCACCAGGGCCAGCATGGTGTCGGAGCCCTGGCCGATGTCCGAAGCCCCGGAAAACACAGTGACTCTGCCGCTTCGGTCCGCCTCGACGCGCACATTGGAATGGTGCATGGGATTGAAATAAATGGGCAGACCCGCGCCGCAGAGGTAGAAGCCCCCGGCGATTCCTAGGCCGCGGCCCTTGGGAAGCTTGCCTTTTCGCTCCTTCCAGGAGATTTCTTCGGCGGACCGCTCAAGGCACTCCCGGAACCCGCAGGAAGTGATCCTCAATTCATTGACGGTGCGCGTGTGAGGCTCAACCGCATTTTTCAGCCGAATCTCCAGTGGATCGATCCCCAGGTCCGTCGCGATCCGATCCAAATGGACCTCGAAGGCGTATCGAGGTTGAACCCCGCCGTGGCCGCGCTGAGCGCCGCAAGGGGGCTTGTTCGTGTGAACGCGGGCAGCGGTGAAGCTGAACGCGGGAATGACATAGGGACCGGTGAGAAGCTGCCCCGAATAGTAGAGGGTCACAACACCATAGGAGCCATAGGCGCCGCCGTCCAGAAGACTTTCAAAATGAAGCGCGGTGATCCGGCCGTCCTTTTTGACGCCGGTCTTAAGCTTCATATACATCGGGTGGCGTCCCCTGTGCGTCAGAAACACCTCTTCGCGCGTATAAGTGATTTTTACCGGACGGCCCGACTTTCGTGCCAGGATGCTCGCGGCGAACTCCAGCGGCAGAGGCTCTCCCTTACCTCCAAAACCTCCTCCCAGAGCCGGCTTGATTACCCGCACCCGGTCCTGGGGCAAGCCAAGCACCTTGGACAGGTACCGGTGCAGGTAGTGAGGCACCTGCGTCGCGGTCCAGATGGTGAGCTTCCCATCACGGAAATGCGCCAGAGCCGATTGAGTCTCGAGCGGGGCGTGAGTGGAAGCCCCTTTGAAAAAACTATCCTCCCTGATGTAATCCGCCGCGGCGAAACCCGCCTCGACGTCGCCAAACGACAGGCTCGCCTTGCGTTCGATATTGGCGACTCGGGTCTCCTCGTGGATCTTCACATCTTCGCGGACCATCGCCTCATGCGGATCAAAGATAGCGGGCAGGACCTCGTAGTCCACCTCGATAAGGGAAAGAGCCCGCACCGCGGTCTCCTCGTCCACCGCCGCCACCGCAGCGACCTCGTCGCCAACGAAGCGCACCTTGCCTACAGCCAGGGCGTATTCATCTTCGGAGACCGGCAGAATTCCGTAGGCAACCGGAGCGTCCTGCCCGGTGGCCACGGCTTTTACGCCCGGCAGCGCCTCGGCTTTTGATAAGTCGATGCTCCGTATGCGGGCATGAGCGTGCGGGGAACGCAAAATCTTTCCCACCAGCATTCCGGGAAGGCGCAGGTCGTCAGTGTACTGCGCCTGGCCGGTGACTTTGGCGACCCCGTCGTATCGCAGCGTCGGCTTTCCTATCCACTGAAATTCTTTGCTCATCATTCACCGCCTCGCCCGTCGGCCCGGCTCGCCTCGGCCGCCCTTCGCACCGCGCGGACGATTTTCGTATAACCCGTGCAGCGGCACAGGTTGCCGGAAAGAGCGCGCCGAATCTCCGCCTCCGTTGGGTCCGGGTTGGCGTCTAAAAGCGCTGTGGTGGTAAGGACCATTCCAGGCGTACAATATCCGCATTGGACCGCTCCTTCGTCGAGGAAGGCCTTTTGCACGGGATGGAGCTCCTCTCCGTTCGATAATCCTTCGATCGTCACGACCGAGTGGCCCTCTGCGTCGGCCGCCAACACCAAACAGGACAGGACCGGTTCCCCGTCGAAGAGGACCGTACATGCCCCGCAATCACCAAGATCACAACCCTGCTTCGTGCCGGTAAGGCCAAATCGCTCCCTCAACGTCTGAACCAGCGTCTCGCCGGCGCGAACACCGGCCTCCACGGGATCTCCGTTCAAGGTGAATCGAACAACTTCCATTGCTCTACTCTCCATTCCAACAATTCTTTGGAAACCTCTCGCACCGCCTGCGCAACGGCATGAGCCGAGCGCCTTCAGGATTCCATGCGCCCACAGCAGCACAGAAGCGGCGGAGGATCGTTCTACTTAACGAACACGTCCTTCATGGTGAACAATGCTAACCAGTCACTCCCCCATCGTCAAGAATTTTTTTTGCCCGGACCTTTACCTCACTGGATGGTGCCCGTCCTCAAACTTTCTGGCGGACGCGATGGCGCCCTCACGACACGGGGTTACCGATGGACACTGATTCACTGCGCGGGAATTTAAATGAAAGGGGGCGGCGGCGACGGCTCAATGGCAACTGCCGGAGGAGTGCGGGTTTTTCAGAAAATATGCACGATCAAACCCGCCCGCATGCCGAGGGCTCATAGCTGTATCCCTCGGGTCACGAAACGGGGGGCGTTTGCCCCATGATCGTTCCATCGACACCGGCTTCGTCCCCGCCGGCTCTTTGCAGCTCCTGCTGATAGCGGGTGAGGAGGTCTTCAAGGCCCAGCATGCCGATCAACCCCTTGCCCTGGTCCACAATCGGAATGCGGGTAAACCCGGTTTCGAGGAACTTGAGGAGCGCCGCGGACAGGCTTTCGTCGGGCGCAACACTTATCGGCGGCAAGAGCAAATCCTTAGGTCTCAACGCTTCATATACCGATCTCCTCGACAAGGCAGCCCTTATCTCGATCAGCGATAATATTCCGGTGAGCCGACAAGCCTTGTCAACCACCGGGAAAACGGACTCGTTCGTATGGGTGACCAGCCGCCTGAGCTGGGCGAACGTCATGTCTTCCGGGAGCACCGTGACCGGAGAATCCGGGCGATATACATCTTTTACCAACAGCCCTTTCAGCATATAAACCAACCGGTCGGATTGATGGGCGGGGGAATGGAACTTGTTTTCGACCTGATTATAAAAGATGCTCCATCTCTGTGACAGCAAGATCGCCAAAACCGACGAGAGAATGATCGGCACGAGAAGATCGTAGCTGCCGGTTATTTCGGATACCATGAAAAGTGCGCCCAGCGGACATTTTGCCACACAGGCAAAAAACGTGGCCATGCCGACAAGCGCGAAACCGCCCGGAGAACTCACAATGGAGGGAAACCATGCGTGCGCCAACTGGCCGAATGCCCCGCCCAGCACAGAGCCTATGAATAGGGCCGGCGCAAAAATGCCCCCGCTTCCCCCTGATGAGAGGCTGAAAGAGGTTGCGGCGATTTTAAGGAAGACCAGTGTCAACATGAGCGTTACCGGAAGCTCACCCAGCAGGGCCTCTTGCATGGTCCCGTAGCCGCCCCCCATAATATCCGGATGCCAAAGAGCGAGAAGGCCCACCATGAGACCTCCCACTGCAGGCGCCAGTTCACGCCTGATCGGAAGTTTTTCGAATAAGTGCTTTCTCAGGCCGAAAAGCATCTTTGTAAAGATATATCCGAACGGAACGCAGATAAGTCCCAGCGAAGCATAGAGAAGCATCTCCAGGGGACCGGGAAATTCGATGTGGGGGAACACGAATAGCGGCTGGCGGCCGAAGATCGCCGTAAAGACTTCATAGGAAACCAACGCAGAAATAACGCTAAGGATGATACCCTCGGTTTCGAGATCTTCACGGTAAAGTATTTCGGCCGCCATAAAGGCGCCGCCCAAAGGCGCCCGGAAAATGGCGCTCAACCCTCCGGCGCACCCGGCCAGGAGCATGAGTCTTTTTTCCCGAATGTCGAGTTTCAGAACGCGCCCCAGCAAGGCCCCCAGCCCCGCTCCAATTTGCGCGATGGGGCCTTCCCTGCCCACGCTTCCGCCGGTTACGAGTATGATTAAGGAAGATATGCCCTTTATCAGCGGCACGCGCGTCCTGATGGCGCCATGGCCGTGAAAAGCCTCGATGTACGCATCTGTGCCGTCTCCCTGCGCCTCGGGCGCCAAAAAAGTGACAATCACACCCGAAAGAAGTCCTCCGATGGCAGGAAGCAAAACGAGAAGCCAATAGATAATATGTGTCTCCGGTATTGAAGGCAGGAAACGCTCGCCCGCCGACTGCGGCACCGCATAGCCGGCCAGGCGATACAGGACGTAATAAGACCCCCATTTCAGTCCATAGTAAAAGATGGCCGCCCCAAGCCCGCTCAACACGCCCACTACCGAGCCGTAAACAAACCAGCGCAAGAATCTGGATTTACGAAACACATTGAAAAGAGAAAGAATGCGCTTCCACGGCGAAATTCCAACAACTTCCGAGATTTTTACATCGACCCGACTATTTATTGCCACTCTCCCGATACCTTCGATCCATGACGATTCCGTTGCTGCTCTCTAACATCATGGAGTCGTTTTGACAAGGACAGCCAGGAAGGTCATTTTTCACCGCGCCCCTGATCGGGTCATTCCTTTTGGAGACAGTCATCAAACACGATTGTTAGACAGACGGGAGATTTTTTCCGCAAGCTCGTACTTTTCATCTTTTTTCTTAAGGCTTGTCTTCAAGCGTTCCGAAAGAGTCGCAATATGCGAGAGCGCTTCGCGCTCGACAAGAATTATCCTTTCGCTCTCTTTAAGAAGTGCGAACAATTTGTCAATTTCATCGTTCAAAGACAACAAGGCTTCATGGAGTGCACCATCGGACATTTTTGACACGCGCTCGACCACATCGAGCATTTTTCCCTGCAGGCTCCTGTAGAATCCGATAGTGTATTCCGGATTGACGAAATTTCTGTACTGCAAGAGCCTCCTTATCTTAAGCCGAAGCTCTTTGAGTGAAAACGGTTTACTTATGTAATCGAAGGCGCCGAGTTTCATTGCCTCGATGGCTGTCTCCACCGTCGGATCACCGGTCATCATGATCACCTCGGAGGGAAGGCCCAAGGCTCTCACGTGCTTCAGCAGATCAAGGCCTCCTTCGGAATTCCCGTTGATCCCCGGGATGTTCTTGTCCAGCAGCATGATCTCGTATTCACCGGACGCAATTAATTTGAAGGCGGTATCCAGCTCCTGCGCCGAATCGACTTCATACTCGTCGGCTTTCAGAACGGATTCAAGCATGGTGCTAAGATCCAGGTCGTCGTCAACGAGCAAGATCTTATGGGGCATTTTCGCAGACCTTTCATCCAGTTTTGAAGTCCATGCAATACTCAATCTATTCAATTACTTGCTGGTACATGTATAAAATTGATTCCCCTTATTTGATCCTATATGGGATCGTCACACAGTTGTCAACGCCTTTTGTTGTTACAGGCGCACCCATCCCCCCGAACACGCTCGCAAATCGTGGAAAGCGCTTTTCCACTAAGCCTCGCACGGGCGGCTGTAAAGCGCACCGGGGCGCAAAAAACCTTCAAGGAAATTCAGTATTGTTCCGATCAACCCTACTGCAGGCATGTCACAGTACAGGATTGCATTCGCATAAAAAAAGAAGGAAGACTCATGGATAAAAAGTTAACCATTGGAAAACGTTTAACGATCGGTTTCGCCATAGTCCTCATACTCGCTGTCATAACCGGCGCCACTGGTTATTTGGGCATCCGCTCGATTTCCAACACCGCGATAGGACACTTCCGTTATATGCAGCACACCACTGCGGCGATTGTCAAAAATGCAGCGTCGGCAATCGCGGGCGTCGCCGCAATGAGACGATGCGAGAAGGACATCTACCTCAGTATTGGATCAGAGGCTGCAACAGCAAAGTATTTCGGACAGTGGCAAAAGGAATCGAAGTATCTTTCGGAAAAGCTCGATGCAATGGAGAAGGCGGCGACCGGAGAACAAGACCGCGACAGCCTGCAGACGATGAAAAAGGACCTGAGCAAGTATGAGGCCGGTTTCTCCGGGGTTTTTGCTAAAATCCAAAACGGTGATATAAAGACCCCCGAGGCTGCCGAGGAGGCCGGCCTGCAATACAAGAGCAGTGTCGACGGCCTTGAGCGGGCGGCCACGAATCTCTCCGATCAAAGCTGCCGGCAAATGACCGCCGTTGAGACCTCCCTTAGAGGGCAGGCGTCCGGCATCCAATTTACGGCGCTTTTGTTTATGTTTCTGTGCGTGGTCATCGGAACGGGAATCTGCATTTTTATTACCCTGAGCATAACCAGGCTCTTAAGGGATGCGGTAACCGGTCTGAGCGAGAGCGCGGAACAGGCTTCCGCGGCATCCCACCAGATTTCATCGACGAGCCGGCAACTGGCTGAAGGAGCATCCGAGCAGGCGGCCTCTATAGAAGAGACATCTTCCTCGCTTGAAGAAATGGCTTCGATGACCAAGCAAAACGCGGAGCATTCGCACCAGGCAAGTATTCTCATGACGGAAACAGCGGCAATCGTGGCGCAGGCAAATGGGTCGATGAGCCACCTGACCCAGTCGATGGCCGAAATCTCCTCGGCCAGTGAAGAAACATCCAAGATAATCAAGACAATTGACGAAATTGCATTCCAGACGAACCTTCTGGCTCTCAATGCGGCCGTAGAGGCTGCGCGAGCCGGTGAGGCGGGAGCGGGGTTCGCCGTTGTGGCCGATGAAGTGCGCAATCTTGCGATGAGGGCGGCTGAAGCGGCACAAAACACCGCTCAGCTAATCGAGGACACCGTCAAGAAAATCAGGGACGGTTCGGAGATCGTGTCAAAAACAGGCGCTCAATTTTCACGGGTCTCGGACAGCGCTTCAAAGATGAGTGAACTTATAGGCGAAATTTCCGCCGCCTCGGCCGAGCAAGCGCAGGGGATCGAGGAGATCAACAAGGCGGTGAGCCAAATGGATAAAGTCGTGCAACAGAACGCGGCCAACGCGGAGGAATCCGCTTCGGCCTCCGAAGAAATGAACGCCCAGGCCCGGCGAGTCAGACATTTTGTGCTTGAAATGGCTGCCTTTGCAGGACTAAAACTCAATGGAGCGGAAAAGGAGCACGCCGAACCGAACGGTGCGGCGAAAAGGCCGGCAAAAGAAGCGATCGGGAACGGATTAAAACCCCTGGCGCGGCCTTTGGGCGGAGGCGAGACTTTCCGAGGCGCCAATGGAAAAAACGCCGGCCATAACGGCAAGGGGGAAACGGATCCCAGCCATGTGCTGCCGCTCGATGATTCGGAGATGGCCAACTTCTGAATTGGAGGCCCTTGACCTGCGAGTTATAATGTAATTGGAAAGTAAACTCTTTCCTCCTTGGGAGGGCCGGGTTCCCTTCCTCCTCCTTTCCCGGCCCTCCCCCTTTTTTAAGCCCGTTTATGCCCGGCCAGGCTTGTGTTGTATGCTCCACCGAAGCCAAATACCGTGATCCCCCACTTTCAAATAGGGCCTTCACCCTATTCAAATTCCCTGTTTGCCAGGTTTATACTCACACCATTATCAGCGGCTGCGCAGTAATCCAGCCGACTCTCCGTCATCGACATAACCATCGACCTGGTTTTACCGGATTTAGGAGGTTGCGATGGGTCTCATCAAGGGTCTTCAGATGTCCAATAACTGCCTCGAACGCCCGGAAGCCTTTTCAAAGGCGCCGCGCTCATCCATCATTTCCGCCTACTTGAGGGTGCTCGAAAGGATAAAGGGCCCCCTGGCCGCCGACCTGGAACTTCCCTTTCCCAAGGAACAGATCGCGCAAGCAATTGTCAGTGAACTGGCCGACGATCCGGCGAGTGATTTGAGAAAGCAGCTTGAAATCGGCTACGTGCTGCTCGAGTCTTTCGTTCCTTACGAGGAATATCGGACTGTAGAGGATTTCAAGAATGCGAGCTTTTGCGCCGAGCAGATCGCCAACTCGCGAAATCCGTCTTCGATACTGAAATCCGCCCGTATAATGAAAATG
This sequence comes from Deltaproteobacteria bacterium, assembly GCA_021793275.1. Taxonomy (GTDB): domain Bacteria; phylum Desulfobacterota; class Syntrophobacteria; order Syntrophobacterales; family Syntrophobacteraceae; genus SbD1. Next base: position 12,292 of record JAJYTC010000042.1, read on the forward strand.
GTGAGGGGAGAAAGGGCTGTAAGGGTCCAGGAAAGAATCCACGAAAGAATGAAGAAAAGGCAACTGGAACTGTTAGCGCTGCATAAAGGCGAGGCCGCCTGATAGGAAGCCCTCTTCAAGCGTTCCCTGTGTTTGCTTCGTCCGAGGCGCCTCGACGCCTTGTGAATCATCTCGAATGCAACATCGTATGCGGCGGGGGGACCGCCTGGCGGTATGCCCGGCCCTCCCGTCGAATGTTTTTGGCCTACAGATACTCACTCCGATCGAGAGGCGAACAAGTCTCCGAGATCCATGATTTCGAGGGCCGGTTTTTTGCGAAAGGTGTTCCAGCCTATGCGGAAAATCATATCCTGAGCCTGCCCCGGACCTGATCCGGACAGGTTTTTATTGTTTCCCCCCGCACGGGCAAAGCGGTGGGCCCCCCGCCACCAGATTGCCTCAAGACCGTTTCCGAATTCGAGCCTCAGATGGTTTTGTTCTTTTCCGAAAATCTTTGCACAGTTGAACCGTGCGCCGCGCAAGGCGAAGACAGGGGCCGGGTTGCCTATGCCGTGGGGTTCGAGATCATCGAGCGCCTCCACAAGCTGCGGACCGACAAGGGCCAGGGGCAGTTCCAGATCGACGTTGCCGCGCGGGACAAAGATTTGCGCCGGATACTCACGGGCAATTTCCTCCATGCGGTCGGCGAATTCCTCGATCCTCTCGGCAGCGATTGTCAGGCCGGCAGCCGCCTTGTGGCCTCCCCACCGGATGAGCAGATCCGAGCACAGGGAAAGGGCATGGTGTATGTTGAAGCCAGGGATGCTCCTTGCCGACCCTCTTGCGATCCCCGCAGCTTCGTCTATGGAAAATATCACTACGGGAGCATAAAAGAGATCCTGCTGCACCCTGGAGGCCGCAATCCCGACCACCCCGGGCCGCCAGCCGGCGCTGCCCAAAACCAGAGTTCTGCCCGTGGGCGGGTTCTGCGCCAGCCGGGAAGCGATCTCCCCCACTATTTTTTCCTCCTGCGCCCGCCTTTGCCCATTGAGCTCTTCGAGTTCAGCGGCCAGCCGGGCCAATTTGGCAGGTTCCTGCGAGGTAAGCAGTTCGTAGGCGATTTGCCCCTCGGAAACTCGTCCAGCCGCATTTATCCGCGGGCCCAGGTAAAAGCCGATGTGCCCGGCGGTCAGGGTCTTTCCCGCCAGACCGGCGCCCGCCGCGAGATGAGAAAGCGGGGCGAAGCTGTTTGCGTTGAGATTGCGCAGGCCGCTTCGAGCAAGAATCCGGTTTGCCGACACAAGGGGAACGAGGTCTGCAACCGTGCCGGTTGCCGCCAGGGCAAGGAATTTTCCTCCGAGCTGCGGACAAGGCAGGGCGGCCCGCATACTTCGCAAAGCCTGCCTGAGCGCCGCCAGGAAAAGAAATGTCAGCCCCGAGGCGCAGAACTCTTTAAAAGAAGAGCCGCAGTCGGGATGTTTCGGATTTATCAGCACGGTAGCCGGCGCATGCTTGTGGCCCGAGCCGTCCGAGGGGACCTCATGATGATCGATCACGATAAAGTCGGCCCCCATCGAACACGCCCGCCTCACCGGCTCAAAATCCAGGGTCCCGCAATCCAGGGCGATGAAGACCTTTGCCTCAGGGTTGTCCGATATGGCTCGCTCCGGGATTCCATATCCTTCCCGTCTCGAAGGGATTACGACCTCGAAGCAGCGGTAGCCGATTTCCTGGAAAAAGAGCGCCATTTGCGCTGCAGAGGTGATTCCATCGCAATCGTAATCGGCAACTACCACTATTTTGTCGCAATCCGCCATGTGTTTTGCCAGCAGGCCCGCCCCCTCGCTCATGCCTCGGATGCACAGGTGCTCGGCAAGGTCCTTGAGTTCTCCGGCAAAGGCGGCGGCATCCAGGTTTCGATTGTGCAAAATGATGTCTATCACATCGGACACGGTCGCCGGCAAGCGACTGTTCAAAATCTTCCAACGCGGACGGGCAAGCATATCCTGTCCCATAATACGTTCGTTCCTCCTGTTGCGGCCCCTTATACCACCGTTCCACTCAGGGGTCGAGAAGGGAGCAAGACTAGACGCGGTCCGAAATTAAAATGCGCTCCGATGCGTAAATTTGTTTCATAATCGACAGATTACTGGTATAAGGGCCGCCAGAGCGCATGTTCACATTTAAGTAATAAAATTCGATTTTACATAGAAGGTCAGGAGACGCCACAAATGGATACCCTCGTTTACATAATGAACTTTATCAGGGACAAAAATGTCGCTTCGATAACGCCCACTTCCTCGGTCGGCGTAAAGAAGGTGTGCAGCAAGATAGACTTCAGCCAGAGCGACGTGATTGTGGAATACGGTCCCGGCACGGGTGTGTTTTCCAAGTACCTTTTGGGGCGAATGGGAGAAGACTCCCGGCTGATCCTCATCGAGAGAAATCGAAACTTCAATTCCTTTTTGAAAACAAAGTTGACCGACCCCAGGGTCGTTCTCGTGCAGGACAGTTGCGAAAACGTGTTGGATACTCTCAGGAAGTGCAAAGAATCGGAGGCCGATTACATTATTTCAGGCATTCCCTTTTCCTTCCTCGACCACGACCTCAAACACAGGATTCTCTACAACACCCACAGAGCCCTGAAAAAGGGCGGCAAGTTCCTGGTGTACCAAACCTGTTTTCAGACCAACAATCACCTCAAGGTCCACTTGAAAAAATATTTTCCGATAGTCCATTCGAAATACGAACTGGCTAATATCCCGCCGCTAAGGACCTACGAAGCAATCAAGGCCTGATAGCCCGGAAATCTTCAGAACAGTTTCACCGAAGCCTTATTTCCGTTCGAGGGGACCCCACCCGCTCTCCTGCTTCACCGTATTTTGAGAAGACCGGCAAATTGCCGGGCAGATGTCGCAGAAGTCGACAGCTCGAGTGGGAGACGGGCGGGCAAGCCCGCCCGTAAAATCCTATTGTGCGGCCTTTTTCTGCGTCTCGATTATGTGCCGGATCTTGGATTCGATCAGCGGGCCATATCCGAGCATCTCCTGTTCCTCCAGGTCGAAATCCAGGCTTGCAGGGCTGTGAACGGAAAGAAGCCCGAGGCCGGTAGCCAGCGCCTCGCGAACCCATGCCGCCCAGGAGTCCAATGCATCTTTTTCTCCACCGAGAAGGCGGGCGATCGTAATATCGCCCTCCAGGCCGACCATCTCCCTGTCCGAGTTCATCTCGGCCACCAGCGCCTCGTCCAGCCTCGGACGCCTCACAAGCACCGACTCAACGCTCACCTCCAGGTAGACCGCGAAGGGCTCCGAACCGGCAAGGGCCGGATCGCATATGGCGCACCGCTCCCGGTCATGCGAAATGCTTGCGTTCTCAGCCGATCGATTTTGCCTCGCTATTTCCCTGAAGTGTGAAATGGTATAGTGAATCGGGTCTTCCATGGTTTCGCTGCCTCTCAAGGCAAATACCTCCCTGTCGTCCAGTCAGCCAAGCTCCGCGTGAGCTTTTCTGATTTGCCTTTTATTCTGCTTGCCCACGCTGGTCTTTGGAATCGATTCGACGATCATTATTTTGTCAGGAATCCCCCACTTCGAAATGACGCCCCTTTCGACAAAACCGGCGAAGAAAGTTTTGAGTTCCTCTTCGGAGACCTTGCCGCGGTACTCATCTTTAACGGTGACAAGGGCGCACGGCCTCTCGCCCCAAACCTCGTGCGGGACCCCGATAACCGCCGCTTCGCTCACCGCTTCGTGCATCGTGAGTATATTCTCGATTTTCAGGGAGGAAATCCACTCTCCCCCCGTCTTGATAGCATCTTTCATGCGATCGGTCACCTGGAGATAACCTTCACTGTCAATCGTTCCGATATCGGCGGTGTGAAGCCATCCGCCCGCCCAAAGATCCCCGGAGCGTTCGGGCTCCTTGAGGTAGCCCTGAGTAAGCCACGGGGTCCTCACAACAATCTCCCCGACGCTTACCCCGTCATGGGGGACGTCGTTACCCCCCAAGTCGACTATGCGAAGGTCAACGAGGGGAATCGGCAGCCCGGTGCGGCAGCGAACCTCGATTTGCTCTTCCTCGCTCCACTCCAGCATATGCGGCTTCAGATGCGAGATCGTTAGCACCGGGCAGGTTTCCGACATGCCGTAGCCGGTATAGGTGTTGATCCCTTTTTTCCCCGCCGCTATGCAAAGCCCTTTGGGCAGGGCCGCACCCCCGATTATTATAGACAACTTTGACAGGTCCACGGTGGAGCAAGCCGGGCTGCCCAGCAGCATGTGCAGGATGGTGGGAACGCAGTGGGAAAAAGTGACGCCTTCCTTTGCAATGAGGCCCAACAGCACCTCCGGTATGTAGCGTCCCGGATAAACCTGTTTTAGTCCCAGCATGGTGGCCAGGTAGGGCATTCCCCAGGCATGGACGTGAAACATGGGCGTTAGAGGCATGTAGACGTCCCTGGAACTTATGGCGCCCTGGCTTGCCAGGGGCATGGAAGCCGACACGGAGAGAGTGTGAAGCACGAGCTGCCGGTGGCTGAAGCACACCCCCTTGGGGTCGCCCGTTGTGCCGGTCGTATAAAAAGTGGTAGCCATCGAGTTTTCGTCGAAATCCGGAAAGTCGTAACCTTCCGAACTCTTTGAAAGGAGCGCCTCGTATTCGCCGGCTGTCTCGCAACCTGTTTCGGGCGCCGGCCCGCTGTCCGTCAAAACGACGATGCCCTTTACCGTCTTCATCCCTGCACGAAGTTTTTCAACCATGGGCAGGAAATCCGAGTTAACCAGCAGCACACTGTCTTCAGCATGGTTCAAGGTGTAGAGAATCTGCTCGGGAGAAAGCCGCACGTTTACCGTATGCAAAACGGCGCCCATCATGGGGACGGCGAAGAAGCATTCGAGATACCTGTGACTGTCCCAATCCATTACGCCTACTGTGTCGCCGGCCTTTATTCCCAAACCTTCCAGTGCATTTGCCAGTTGGCCGATCCGTTTGTAGAGCCTCAGGTAGTCGTAGCGCATAACATCCTTGTAGACGATTTCCTTACGGGGCGAGCACCTGAGAGGGGTATGCAAAATCTGCTTGATCAGAAGGGGGTACTCGTAAGCTGACGGGGTCCGTTCGATCAGCTTCGTAGCCATAACGGTTCCTCCTTATGGTGAAAACCCGGGTTGTTATAAGCTGAAAAACACTTTCTGCAGCGTCTTTGCGGAAATGCCCGTCAGATCGAGATACATTGTCAGCCCTCCCGTGAAAAAGGGCCAGCCGGCGCCCAGAATCATCGCCAGATCGATCTCTTTTGTCCCCGCAACGATCTTTTCTTCCAGGATGAGGTCCGTTTCCCTGGCCAGGCTCGTCAGCGCAATCTCACGAATCTCCTCGGGCCGGAAGGTCCTGTTTTTCTCCTTCACCCAGAGCTTCTCCACCTGGGGAACCACCCGCCTGCCCCCACCCTGCTCATAAATTCTCGGCTGCCCGGCTTCCACCAGCTTTTTCAAGTTCGGGCTCACAGCGAATCGCTGCGCCCCGAATGCATTGCACAATGTCTCGTTTACGTGCAGGGCGATCGGCAACCCGGTCATGTCCAGCAATTCGAAAGGCGCCATCGGCAGTCCCAGTGCCAGAAGGGCATCGTCGACTTCCTGGAAACTCGCACCCTGGTCCACCATTGAAATGCAGTCGCACAGATTTCGCACAAGAACACGATTGACAAGAAAGCCGGGAGAATCCTTGACCAAAATACCCGTCTTCTTAAGCTTCTTCGCCAGATCGAAAGCGGTGGCAAGGGCGACTTCGCCTGTCTTTTCACCCTTTATTATTTCGATCAGGGGCATAAGCGCAACAGGATTAAAGAAGTGAAATCCAACGACCCGCTCGGGATTTTTCAGCTCCGAGGCCATCTGCGCAACGCTCAAAGATGAAGTGTTGGTGGCAAGGATGGCGTCGGGTTTTATGACCGACTCAGCTTCGCCAAACACCTTCTTTTTGACCGCCATTTCTTCGAACACCGCTTCTATAACGAAATCGCAGTCGGCAAAATCATCCATGTCGAGCGTTCCGTGAACAAGTCCGCCCAGGTAATTCGCGCGGGCTTGAGAGATTGCGCCCTTCTGGGCGCTTTTTTCGAACTGAGCGCGAACGTAGCCGACGCCTTTATCTATGAACTCCTGCCGCACGTCTTTCATGACGACCGGCAAACCCAGGCGGCGAATGAAAAAGTGGGCCAGCTGAGAAGCCATAAGCCCCGCCCCGATTACGCCCACCTTGCCGATCTGCCGGGGCTTGGCTTCCGGAAGGCCTCTCGGCTTCTTAGCATGCCGGTTCACAAGATCGAACGAATAAATCGAGGCCTTGCACTGGCGGGTCTTTATGAGATCGCCCAAAGCCTTGTTTTCTTCTTCAAAGCCCTGCTCTATGTCCCGGGAACAGGCGCCCTGGATCAGTTCGAGCGCGCGATACGGCGCCGGGGCCGCCCCGTGCACTCTGGAATCCACGAAACCGCGCGCCTCGGCGATCAGACCCTCGACCCCGCCGAATGAAACAGCCGGTCTTTCTACTTTCTCCGTACCCGCCACGATACCCAGCAGGAAGTTCAGGGACTCGTCCAAAAACTCGGCGCCTTCGAACAGCCTGTCGGCAAGCCCCAGTTCGAAAGCTTCCTTTCCGCCGATCATCCGGTTTTGCTTCAAGGCGTTGAATATTATGAGCTGTAGTGCTTTTTCCGGTCCAACGAGCTTAGTGGAAAGCGTGCAGCCTCCCCACCCTGGAATAAGCCCCAGAAAACACTCGGGAAAGCCGATCATGGCGACGCTTCGCGACACCGTTCGGTACTTGCAGTAAAGCGCTATCTCGAGTCCCCCCCCTAACGCCGCTCCGTTGATTGCAGCCAAAGTGGGAAAATCGAAATCCATGATCCGCTTCATTGCGGTGTGCCCCGCCTTTCCGACCGCATAGCCCTGCTCGAAGGTGGCAATGAACGGCACTTGGCTAAGATCTGCCCCTGCCGCAAAAACATAGGGCTTTCCGGTGAGCATCAGCCCCTTTACCCCCTGCTCGGCTGTCACACGGTCAAGTGCCCGGCCAAGAGAGGAAAACGCCCCCTCGCTGAAAATGTTCGGTTTCTTGTAGTCCTGACCGTTATCCATCGTCAGGATTGCTATCTTTCCAACCGGCGACTCATAGAACTGCGTATGAAAAATGGTGATCGGTTCGGCCATGATAAACTCCGTGATCAGTGAAGAGTGATCGGTGATCAGTAAAAAGACCGTCTAAAGCTTCAGTCCTAAACCCCACACTCAACACATTAAAGAAGGCACTTCAACGCCCGTTCCATCGAAGACACGGAAATCGAACGCCCGGGTTTCGTCTGTAATTCCAGCGATGAGGTAATGTTCGTCCTGAGTTCGCTGGGTAAATGCTTCGATTGCACGCTGGATCTGTTTAAGAATATCTTCGGCTGCCTCTAATGTCGGCTCCCAAAAAACCAACACCTTCAAAGGGGCTTTTGAAACGAGCAATTTGGTGAAATCGTAGAGAATCTCACGGGGCCTCGGATCCCATTCCCACTCAAATGCCATAATGATGCGTTTGAGTGGATAGGCTGCCATAAAATATCCATCGCCAGCAGGACGCCCTCCCAACTCCAGGAAGCAAGCGTCCCAGAGGAACTCCCAATTCTCACCGCGCTTGCTTACTCGAAGCTCACATTCGTCCGGCGCTCCGATCCCCGACAGGGCTTCCTTTATCTTGGACGTCCAGAACGAATTGCTTCGCAAATCTGCATCTCTCCAAAGACCAATGTCTTTAAATGCTCCACGAAGGGAAACACACATCTGTTGCAGCATTTGCTGAGTCTCCTCCATTTTTGCCTCCCACAGTTGTTCCCAGACAGTCGATAGATTCTCCATGGACCAATCAAGCGGGCCGCCATGGATTTGGCGCGCTTCGACTAACCCGAAACGTCGTGCTTTTTATTTTTCAGATACCTGATCAGACCTATAGTCATCTTACGAACGTCTTCTATGGCGCATTCGACACTTGCAGATCCCTCCGTGAGCCGTAGTTCTTTGGACAGGATGTACTGGGTGTCAAGCTCTGCCGTCGATCCTAGCGCAACGTATAGAAACTGGATGAACTCCCTGTCAGTGTGCCTGGCCGCGCCTTCAGCTATATTACTTGCAATCGATACGGCCGAGCGCCTCATCTGCGACACCAGCCCATTGACCTCGGACCTCGGAAAGTCTGCCGTAAGCTCGTACACGTCTTTGGCAAGCGCCATTGCCCGCTTCCACGCTTCAAGGTCCTTATGGCAGGCCACTCCTCCCTCCTACCAGATACTCACCGCTCACTCATCGCTCTTCACTGTTCACTCTTCACTGCTCACACCCGTTCCCAAATCGCCGTAGCCCCCTGCCCGAGGCCGACGCACATGGTCGTCATGCCGTAGCGCAAGTCGGGACGGTCGGAAAACAGGCTCAGAAGATGAATCACCAGCCTGGGACCCGAACCGGCGAGAGGATGGCCGAAGGCGATCGCCCCTCCCAGCGCGTTTAACCGCTCGTCATCGGGGAACTTCAATCCGAATTCCTTCATGAATATGATGGCCTGAACGGCAAAAGCCTCGTTCAGCTCTATTACCCCCATGTCCTCCATGCTGAGGCCGGTCCTTTCCAAGGCTTTCCTGGTGGCCGGTATCGGTCCGTAGCCCATTATTTCAGGCCTGACCCCCGCATAGGCGTACCCTTTGAGGCGCAGGCGGCCCTCGACCCCGAGTTCGGCCGCTTTGTCGGCGCTCATGAGCAGGACCGCTGCGGCGCCGTCGTTGAGCCCCGAGGAATTTCCCGGCGTCACCTTGCCCTGGATGCGAAAAGGCGTCTTGAGGCTCGCGAGCCCTTCCATGGTTGTTTCCGGTCGGGGCTGCTGGTCCCGGTCGGCGACAATCCACCCCTCCTTGGTGTAAACCGTCATGGGGACTATCATTTTTTGAATCTTTCCCTCCGCGTACCCCCTGGCGGTCTTAAGCTGCGAATGGAGGGCGTATTCGTCGGCCATCTCCTTTGTGATCTCCGGATAGAGGTCGTGCAGGTTTTCGGCCGTTTTGCCCATAACCAGGGCGTCTTCGGACACCAGCCTCTCGGTAAGAAACCGCGGATTGGGGTCCGCAGTAGCCCCCATGGGATGATGGCCCATGTGTTCGACGCCTCCCGCAATGGCAATGTCGCAAGCTCCCAGGGCAATTTCGGAGGCCGCCGTCGTGATGGCGGTAAGCCCCCCCGCACACATCCTGTCCACTGAACACCCCGAGCAGCTTTCAGGCAACCCGGCAAGCAATGCGCTCGTGCGCCCCAGAGTCAGTCCCTGGTCGCCTTCCTGTGTCGTTGCGCCCCAGACGTTTTCTTCCACCATCTCGCGCGTAACCTTCGGGTTGCGGCGCAGCAACTCCCGAATGACCCTGACCACCATATCGTCGGCTCGCGTATGCCAGAAAAAGCCCTTTTCTCCGGCCCGTCCGAATGCGGTCCTCACTCCATCCACCACGACAACGTCTCTGGCTTTCATCGGCCTGTTCTCCTTTTCTTCGTCTAGTCCGCTGCAAATCCAAGCTCAGGCAATTCGAGGGCGGATTTGTCGTCGTTCATTATTCCCCTGGCCTTTCCGCCCGCCTGAGTGAGAACCTGGTTTATGAAAAAACGGGCCGAGGCGATTTTGCCGGAATAGAATGCGCCGCTGCGGTTTTCTCGCACTATCCTGCTTCGGGATGCATCATCGTTTGCGCCCTGCTCCCGATAGATCTCCTCCAACCGCCTGCCGGCAAGACCTGCCTGCCAAAGGAGCAAAAATCCCATTACCACGTCGCCGAAAAGGTCCAGGTAAGGCTTCGCGTAAAGAACCGGAACATTGAAATCCTCGGTAATGCTCTTCAGCGCAAAAAATTTCGTGAGCTGAACAAGGCTTTCCTGCGCTTCATCATAAATCTTGAAAAGATCGCGCAGGCTGTAGTCCTCCCGCATCTTCGCAAGAATTTGACCAGCGGCCTTGATAGCGTTTTTGATCAGCAGCCCCTGCTTGAAAGCCAGCTTTCGGCCCACCAGGTCGAGGGCCTGAATTCCGTTGGTTCCCTCGTAGAGCGAGGCTATTTTGCAGTCCCTCATAAATTGCTCCACCGGGTATTCGTGGATGTATCCATAACCGCCGTAGACCTGGATAGCCGTCTCGCACACCCTGAAGCCCAAATCGCTTCCCACCGATTTGCAAATCGGAATCAACAGGTCCACATATCCCTGGAAAAGCTCCCTATCCTCCTGCGTTTCGGCACACCGCACCCGGTCGATGCAGTAAGCGGCCACATAGAGCAGGGCGCGCAAACCCTCGGTGCTGCTTTTCATGAACATGAGCATGCGCCTTACGTCCGGGTGCTGAATAATGGGAACCCGTGGCGCATCGGCGTCTTTCATCCTCTCGATCGATGAGCCCTGGATCCGCTCCTTCGCGTATTGCAGCGCGTGCAGATAGGCGGTGCTTCCATGACAAAGCCCCTGCATACCCACAAAGAGCCGGGCTTCGTTCATCATGTCGAACATGATTCTCATGCCCTTGTGTTCCTCGCCCATCAGGTAGCCCGTGCATCCTCCATTTTCACCGAAGTTCAAAACGCAGGTGGCCGATCCGTGAATGCCCATCTTGTGCTCGATCCCCGCACATGCCACGTCGTTATCGACCAGTTCTCCACCTTCGTTCACGCGCAGCCTCGGCACGAGGAAAATGGAAATTCCCCTGGTGCCCGCGGGCGCCCCATCGATCCGGGCCAGCACCATATGAACGATGTTTTCGGTAAGGTCGTGCATCCCGGAGGATATGAACATCTTCTGGCCGCTTATGCTGAAAGTGCCGTCAGGATTGCGTGAGGCTTTGGTCCTGAGGTTGCCCACGTCGCTTCCGGCCCCCGGTTCGGTCAGGCACATGGTCCCGGACCATTCGCCGGAAAACATTTTTTCCATGTAGATTTGCTGGAGTTCCGGCCTCCCGTATTCCTGGAGAAGCCGCGCAGCCCCGTGGGTCAGTCCCGGATACATGAGAAGCGCCCAGTTGGCGGCGCCAAGCATCTCGATGCAGGCGTTCGTCAATACGACCGGCAGCCCCTGGCCTCCCACCTCGGGCGAGTCGGACATCGCCAGCCACCCGCCCTCCCTGTAAAGCCGGTAGGGCTCGTGGAACGATTCGGGGACCTTAACTTGCCCTTTGTCGAAACTGCAGCCCTGCTCGTCCCCCGGCTTGTTCGAAGGATAGAAAGCCCGTTCCGCCAGCTTGCCGACCTCATCGAGAACCATATCGAACGTTTCTCTCGAAAAATCGGCATACAGGGGCGACTTGCACAGTTTCTCGTCAATTCCCAGTTGTTCATAAAGGATAAACTTCGCGTCTCTTTCATCAACGAGCAGCTTCATCCATTTCTCCTTCCATCGTCAACTTGATGCTCTGCCGGGCCTGCAGTCCATGTTCAAACCCTCTTGGGCAAAACCACCCGCACCCGGACCAATGCCGTTAATAAAAAGTTCAACCAACTGGTCGGCGAGAGAGACCAGATTATATTTCCTGCCGGACATCACCCAGGTCGAAACCACCTCGTCGAGCGTACCGAAAATAAAGTGGGTGACAAGCCCCGCTGAAACCCCGCTTCGAAAAGCCCCCTCCCTGCGGCCGCACTCGATAATTTCCCTGATCAGCCCCAGGTATTGCTGAAGCCCGCCTTTGACGCCACGGCGCATGAAACGGCTGCTCTGGCGCAGCTCGACCTGAAAACAGGCCGCAAGGTCCGGGTCACTCTGGAAGCCTGAAAGGTGCATGCGCACGAGGCATTCAAGGCGCGAGCGGGCATCTTCCTTTTCCATGACCGCCGCGCGGAATCTCGAAACGATTTCTTCCATCCTGACCTCGAAAATCGAGATGAGAAGATCTTCCTTGTTTTTGAAGTACAGATATACGGTCCCGGGGGCGAGCCCGGCATCCTCGGCTATCTGGGAGACCCTGGCCTTGAAGAAGCCCTCCCTGGCAAATACTCTGACGGCCGACTCCAGGATCCGCAACCGTTTATCGGGAGTTTTGGAGCGCATGGGCAGTGCCTTTAGCAAAATAATCGTCTGTTAAAATGAATGAATCATCATTCATTTTAGACGGGACAATATATAGCGTTTTCCACCTTGTCAAGAAAATTTTGAATTTTTTCCGCTCCCCGATTAATTTAATCAGGACGTCTATCACGTCCCCTCGCCGGCGGGTGTTCTGTACGTGAAGTTTACCGCCGACGCCATCACCGAGTTTTTGTTGCTGTCGTTCAAGGAAAAAGGCCATGACTAACCCGGTTTGTCCGCAAACGGGAGCGCCCATGCATCGTGGCGTGCGCCCGATGACCCTCACCTATAAGGATGAGAGCATTACATTTGATATGCCCGGCTGGTACTGCGATCAGTCGGAAGAAGGCATCCACACCGGCGCGGATATGAAAGTATCCGACCGGGTGTTGAACCGGCTTAAGGCCCGTAGCGAGGGGCTGCTTGAGCCGGAGGAAATCAGGCGCATCCGTAAAAAACTGAAGCTAACGCAAGAAGCCGCAGGGCAGATTATAGGCGGCGGGCCGCGCGCATTTCAGAAATATGAAAGTGGCGATCTTTTACCAAGCCGCGCCATTAGTAGCGCCCTAATTTTGCTCGATCATGATCCCAAGACATTGGCGGTGCTAAAAAGAGCACAAAGCAGGCCGGTATCCGCGCATAACGAATTACGGCTATAAATACTATGACCCGGTCTGGAACAGAAACACGGCTTTCTCTTTCATACCGTATCTACCTTATTTTTTGGATTCTAATATAATGAGCAATTGCCGATAAAAAACGGAGACTGTGGAAGGCATGCTGGGATTCAAGAATAGGCGACGCGAAAAGATTCGAAACAGGCTCTTCCCGCCCGAATGGATTGAAACGATCGAGAAAAACGTTCCGATCTACCGCCGGTTGCCCCCTGCCGACCAAAAGGAGCTCCACGGGCATATTCTCGTTTTTCTCGCCGAAAAGAATTTCGAGGGCTGCGACGGACTGGAGCTAAGCGACGAAATAAAGGTCACCATAGCAGCCCAAGCCTGTATTCTTCTGCTGCACCGAAAGACCGACTATTATCCCGGGCTCTTCTCGATTCTTGTCTACCCGGGCGCGTTCATAGCCAAAGGGTACGTGGAATTGGCCCCTGGCTTCTATACCGAAACCAGGCAGGTGCATCTCGGAGAATCCTGGAAGCACGGCTCGCTGATTCTGTCCTGGGATGATGTTCGGGCCAACGCCTCCGACATCCACGACGGACATAACGTGGTGCTTCACGAGTTCGCCCATCAACTGGACAGCGAAGACGGCCGGGCCAACGGTGCGCCCCCGCTGCCTCACCGGTCGATGTACGTCGCATGGGCAAGGATATTGGGAAGGGACTTTTTGAGGTTGCGCCACGACGCCGAACAAGGACTCCCCACTGTGCTGGATCAATACGGCGCCACCAACCCGGCGGAATTTTTCGCCGTCGCCACCGAGTGCTTTTTCGAAAAGCCTGTGCAGTTGCGAAGCAGGCACCCGGAACTCTATGAAAACCTCAAGCTCTATTTCCAGCAAGATCCTGCGCTGTTCGCACCCGAAGAGGAAATCGAATGATTTCGGTTTTAGTCTATTAGCCTTCCTTCTGCCTTCCAAATGCTTTTGGCACATCCCTTGCTCTCCATACTGACGCGCAATAGCGCACAGGCGATAAGATCCCGCCCCGGGGCCGCTCTTCGGCCCTTGCGGGCGCATACTCGAACAGTTCCACAACGGCGGTTTCATTGGCATGAACAAGCTCAAAGCCCTGTCACGTATCGTGCTGACAGCCCTTATCATCGCCAGTATCGGCACGCCCCTGTGCCAGGCTGCAGTGAGGGGCGGGTCGCAAACGAGGATACTCCGCCTGTCGTATTGGGTTCATGGCAATCGCACATGTCTGACTTTTGACGCCGTAGGCCCGAGGCCAAAACGAATCGGTCCCGCATCCGATATCGGGATTTCGGTTTTCTTTTCAAAGATGGCTGTCGGATTCTCCCACAGGGATTTCAGCGGGGCGAAGATTGCGGTAAAGGAAGTAAAATTCTGGCGCGGAAGCAGTTTTTTCGAGGTTTTGTTCCGTTGGAAAAACACATCGGTTACTTACTATGTGCGCCCCGAGTGGCATGGCAGATACGCTTTGACGCTGATTTTGACCGCTCCTGCCCTCAAGGTCCCGGTGACGGGGGCGCCCGATGAGTCCCCGTCCACGGATTTTATCGCAAACGCGGGGGCAAAAGCGCCTCCGGTTAAAATAAAAAGAATCAAGACCTCCCAGCTGTTCGGGTCCACCGTTTCGGCGCAGGAAAGAGCCGCTTTCGCCAATGCACTCAAATCAGCAAAAGCCGGTGAGCCTTCGCAGGCAGGGCAGACAAACCCCGGGGCCACTCCATTTGTGGAACCGGACCAAAAGGGCCTTGCCCTCTATGCGCGTGCAAATGAGAAGTTTGAAGGCTGTTCCCGGCGCCTTATATTCTGCGCCTCTGATATAATCCAAGCCTACAAGGTGGCCTTGCAGGCGGGCCCAAAGTCTTCTCAGGCGCCCCTGGCTCTTTACAGATCGGGCCTCGCCTATTACATCATGGGACGATATAGGAGAGCGGACAATTTCTTCAAAACGGTAACTTCCCGATGGCCCGACAATCCCGTCGCATGCCGCTGTTGGATAGGCATAGGCGACATCTGCATGAAAACGGAAGCATACATCGCGGCGATGGAGGCGTACCGGTGGGCTGTAATGGATGCGACCGGAAAAAAGGACAAGGCGGCAGCCGACTATGCGCTCGGTAAAAACTACCTGATCCTGGGGGCGGACAAGCAGGCCCTCGATACGCTCCAGGACTGTCTTGCCCGGGAACCCGACTATTACGTCAAGCACCCCCGCGTCCTTCGCTCTATCGGGGACGCGGATTTTGCCCTGCGCGACTTCGATAATGCAAAACAGATGCTGCTCAGGTATGTAAACTACCAGGAGGGCGATCCCGACCAGGGAATGGTTTTGGCCAAGCTCGCAGAGATTTTTCTCCAAGAGGGTCAAGTGGAGGCCGCAAAGAAAATGTATGGCTTTGTCCATAAATATTATACCAATTCCGAAGGCGATATAATCTGTCAGATACGCGCGGCGGAATTAATGGAAAAAGTCAATCTGGGCAAGGCCATCGCTATGTATAACGGGCTCCGAAATAAGGAGCTTTCTCCCAGCCTTCGGAGCATAGTTTTGATGAAGCTTGCGGAACTCGAACTCAAGAAGTGCGATCTCGAGCACAGTCTCGCGCTGATGGAAAAAGCCTTTCCGATCCAAGACGAAGGCACGTTGCCTCCAGGAATTGCAGCGCTTAGGGAAAGGGTTTTCTGCCATCTCGTAACGCAGTTTTATTCCAACAAGAACTTCGACAAGGTAGTGCAGTTAGTCGATAAATATCGGGGGCTCTTCAACTCGATCGACTCCCCGGCGACCCTGGAAGAAATCGCGCAGAGCTATGCCGCGCTGAAGTCATATTTGAACGCGCTTAAAATCTACGACAGGCTCCTTGCGCAGCAGCACGGCCAGGACCTGGACGGCATACTGCTCAGGTGCGCAGTCTATGCGCTGCGCCTGAAGGATTATCACAGGGCTTTGCATTATGCGCAGCAGGCGCAAAGCGGAGTGCTCGAATGGAAAAAATCCGAGATCTTCGGACAGATTTACTACCTCAAAGAGCAATACTCCGAGGCGATCGGCTGTTTTGGAAAAGTGCTCCAGCAAAGGAACCAATTCTATATAAGCGACCCGGATTCTTACGCAGCCTACGGCTACTCACTCTACCAGATGAGAAATTATGGCCAAGCCATCCCGATTCTGAAGACGGCATTGCTGAGAGCAACGGCGCATAAGAATGCCCGGCAGTCGATCCTGGTAACGCTTTCCGATTGTTTCAAAGAGCAGAAACAATACGGGCAAGCGGTGGCAATGATGCAAACCGCAATTCGGATCGCCGGGGGCGAAGAGCAAGACCAACTCTTGTACAGGCTTTCCAAGCTCTACCTCGCGGCGGGCAAGTCGGCCCTGGCCGTTCAGAGCCTGAACAGGATGAGGGCCACCAACGACACTTTCTGGAGCTCGGTGGCCCAGCAGGAACTCAATACGATCAATATGGAGGCCCAGGCCGGCGGAAACGCGCAATAAACGATAAATGGCCGGGCAACCAGCTCTGGGACATACGGATGAATGTGCTCCTCATTGAAACCGACTCCGAAGATGCCAGAAAGATTTCCTCTTTTTTGAGGGAGCAAGGACATTTATGTTTGCTGACCGACTCGGCCAGATCGGCCAAAAGCTTGCTCAAAAAGGAATCTCCGGGGCTGGCGCTCCTTCATATCAACGGCAATGCAGCTCAGGGCATGGAATTTCTCGAAGCGGCCCGGAGCCTCGAGCCGCCTGTGCCGGTGATCGTGCTCACCAGAAAACCAAAGCTCGACGACGCAGTCGAGAGCGTCAAAAACGGGGCCTGGGATTTCTGGACCAAGCCGATTTCGCCGGAACGTCTCACCAAGGCGATCGAGCTGATTGAAGCAGGAAAACGGGAGCCCGCCGGCAAGTCCCTAGCCGAGGACGATCCGATAATTTCCCTGGACCCGAGCCTGTGCTCGATGAAGGCCCTTGCCAGGAAAATCGCCCCGAGCAAGGCTGCCGTTCTCATCCAGGGGGAAAGCGGGACCGGCAAGGAATTGTTTGCCCGCTACATTCATCATCAAAGCGGCAGAAAAGACAACCCTTTCATAGCGCTCAACTGTGCCGCCCTCCCCGATACTCTTTTGGAAAGCGAGCTGTTCGGATATGAAAAGGGGGCCTTCACCGGCGCGATAAGAAACAGGGAGGGCAAATTCGAACTGGCGCACACCGGCACGATTTTACTCGACGAGGTAACCGAAATCCCGTTCCATCTCCAGGCAAAGCTTTTACGGGTCCTTCAGGAAAGCGAAGTGGACCGGCTGGGCGGCAAATATCCAGTCCCTGTGGATGTAAGAGTAATTGCCACCACCAATATCAGGATCGAAGAACGGATCAGGGAGGGGACTTTCCGTAAA
>JAJYTC010000221.1 GCA_021793275.1 Deltaproteobacteria bacterium
TCTACGCCAACCCGGTGGCGAAATTGATTCAAACGTTTGTGGGTCTGTCCAGGTAAGGCCCCAAGTATCGGATTCAAGCAAGGGGCAAACGGCGTTCGCGCCGTTTCGCCCCTTATTTGGTTCGTGCGGGAAGGCCTTTTTTTGTCTCAACTTCTGTGAACAAAAGCACATAGTTAGCCCTAGTTGGATTCGTTTTTTCCAGGTCGAGGATATGAAATGAAGTTTGCCAAAATCCCTATGGCCACCATTGTAAGGTTGTCGATCTACATGCGTGCCCTTGAAGAATTGTTGGATGAAGACGTGGAAGTGATATCTTCGGAGCGTCTTGCCAGGCAGTGCGGTGTTAACCCGGCCCAAATCCGAAAGGATCTGGCCTACTTCGGTGAGTTTGGAGTAAGAGGAGTGGGGTACCGGGTAAGTGAGCTAGTCGGTGAAATCAAGGACATTCTCGGGTTAAACCGCCCGTGGAACCTGGCAATGGTAGGCCTTGGCAATCTCGGGTGGGCGCTCGTTCGACACGAGAATTTCATGAAGCACGGATATATCTTCACGGCGGCTTTCGACAGCAACCCCGAAAAAGTGGGCAAAAGACTGCCAAACGGTCTGACCATCAATCACGTGAGCGAACTCGAAGACATAGTGAGGGAGCGGGAAGTACACGTCGGGGTTATCGCCACCCCTCCGGGGGCAGCTCAGAGTGTGGCTAATCAGCTTGTGCTTGCGGGAATCAATGGAATTCTCAATTTCGCGCCCGTTCAGATCCAGGTGCCGGATTGCTGTCGTGTGGAGAATGTGGACTTTACGATAAAGCTCGATTCGATTGCATATCATCTTTCCATTGGTGATTAGCCTGCAAGGGGATATCGATTGTGAACAGGTTTGACGGTATCCGGGCCGAACTGCTGCAAAAACCTTCGACGTGGCTGGTAACCGGTGTTGCCGGCTTTATCGGCTCCAACCTTCTCGAGGCGCTTCTAGAACTCGATCAATACGTGGTGGGCCTGGATAATTTCTTCACCGGTTATGAGCGCAACATCGACGACGTCCGCCACAGGGTGGGGGCGAAGGGGGACAGGTTCGAATTTATCCAGGGAGATATCCGAAATCCTGAAGACTGCCGCAGGGCATGCTCCGGGGTCGATTACATACTGCACCAGGCTGCCCTTGGAAGCGTACCCCGGTCGATAGACGATCCAGTGACGACCAACACGTGCAACGTGGACGGATTTTTGAATATGCTCGTCGCCGCAATGGGGGCGCGCGTAAAGAGGTTCGTATTCGCAAGCTCCTCATCGGTTTATGGAGACAGCGAAAAGCTGCCCAAGACCGAGGATGAAATTGGAGCGGCTCTTTCCCCTTATGCGGCTTCAAAGCTGGTGAACGAGATTTACGCCGGTGTTTTTTCAAGGGTCTACGATTTTAGCTGGATCGGGCTCAGGTATTTCAATGTTTTCGGGAAGCGACAAGACCCCAAGGGGGCGTACGCTGCTGTGATCCCGTGCTGGATCGATACACTGCTAAGAGCTGAGAGCCCGGTCATCAACGGTGACGGGGAGACCAGCCGCGATTTCTGCTATATAAAAGACGTGATTCAGGGCAATATCCTTGCAGCCATGTGCGACAGTCCCGAAGCTCTTGGCAAGGTTTACAACATCGCCTGCGGGCATCGCACCACTCTCAACGAATTGATGGCGATCATCAAGGGGTCGCTCCGTTGCCGAGGCCTCGGGGTTGACGGCACTGAGCCCGTCTACGGGCCATTTCGCAAAGGCGATGTCCGGCATTCACTGGCGGATATTTCGCGGGCGAAAGATCTTTTGGGCTTCGAACCTGCATATAGTGTAGGCGCAGGGATGGAAGAATCCATTGAGTGGTACGTTAAAAACGCGAAGGCATGATTGCTGCGCGGTTGCCATTGGGCGCTACCTTGCAGCCGCCTCCTAAAGAAATATAGCCACCGATCAATTCACAGTTTAGCCGGCTTTTAGCCCCCCTGCGGGAGTCTCGAACCCGCAACGGCCTCGCTTAGGTCTTGAAAACCTTGCCTCATTTGCTCACAACTGCTATTTTCCCTGGTCGGCCTATATTTCCAGATCTCAAACTTACCGACCAGCGGAGTGAAGGCGAATGAAATTCGAAGGCACTGAGAATTATTACCTCGGCCCCGAGCTTGGAGAAATCGTTAATATATCGATCGCCATGGAAAAGCCGCTGCTTCTCATGGGGGAAGCCGGGACCGGAAAGACCCGACTGGCTTTTGAAATTGCCAGGGCTTTCGGGGTTAGCATGGAGGAAGCGCGCTGCAAGTCAACGTTTAAAGGCGAAGAACTTTGCTACATTTACGATGCAGTGCTGCGGTTGAACGATTCACGGTTTGGAAGCGGCGAGTCGGGCCGAAACGTGAACAATATATGGGACTATCTTCGTTTCGGACCCATAGGGAGGGCTTTTCTTGCCGAGGATAAAAGGGTCCTGCTGCTCGATGAGATTGACAAGACCGATTCGGACACCCAGGATAACCTCCTCGATGTTCTCGAAGACGGCTCCTTCATAATCCGGGAAATAAATCATAAGGTTTCGGCGAAGCTAAAACCGATAATCATAATTACGAGCAACGCCAAGCGAGAGTTGTCCGATCCGTTCTTGCGCCGTTGTTTCTGCCACTACATTCCCTTCCCCGGGCCCGAGGAGATTTCGATTATCGTGCGGCTTCATTATCCCGATATCTCCGAGCAACTTCTCGATGCCTGTCTAACCGAGTTTTACCGGCTGCGTGAAGGGGGGTTCGAAAAGCCGCCTGCAACCGCGGAACTGCTCGACTGGATCGGCGCCCTGCGTTCGAGCGGAGAAGACGGCGGACCCGGTGGAGGGAGTTCGCTTCGGCATGTGGGAACACTGCTCAAACGTTCTCAGGATTTATTGAAATTCAAAGGGATAAAACAAAAAACTCAATGGCGGTGAACCGCCTGTCTGCACGGCCTTATGTATTAAAGCGCTCCCGGAGGGTTCACTGGTGCTCGCGTTCATTCAACAGTTGCGCAAGGCGGAAATACCTGTAAGCGTCAGGTATGTCCTGGAGTTTTATGACGGTATCCGGAAAGGACTTGCGCCGGATCTGGACCGGTTGTTTCTTTTGGCCCGTCTGGTTTTTGTCAAGAAAGTCGAGCACTACGACACTTTCGAGCGGGTTTTTGCCGCTTTTTTCCTCGGGAAGGAATCCTGGCAAATGCCCGAATGGGAAGAGGCTTTTGCCTCCAAACCTTTCGAGGAATGGCTGCGCGAGCAGGTCGCAAGAGGGGCTATTTCCCTCGACGAACTTCGCACCTTCGAGATCGAGGAGTTGCTCAAGCGTTTCTGGGAAACGCTTTTGAAGCAGGATAGCGCTCACCATGGCGGCCACACGTGGGTGGGGACAGGGGGCAGGTCGCCTTTCGGCCATTCGGGGTCGGCCGGAGGAGGGGTGCGGGTCTACGGCAAGGGGTTGCATGGTACGGCCCAGAAGGTTATCGATAGAAGGAACTATATCAATTACAGCGGAAAATCACGCCTAGCCGGCAGTAATGTCGGCCAGGCACTGGCTTCGCTAAAGAACCTGAAGCGAGCGGGACCCGAGACGGAGCTCGAAATCGATGAGACCATACACCGGACGGCGAAAAACGGGGGAGAAATCGAACTGGTGTTCGCAAAGGAGTTCAGAGACCGGTTGAAGCTCGTGGTGCTGCTCGATAACGGCGGCTATTCGATGGAGCCCTACCTCGAACTTGTCAAGTACGTGTTTGGCAAAATGAGTGACAAGTTTAAGGACCTCAAATACTATTATTTCCACAACTGCCTGTACGGGACAGTTTACGAGGACATGGCGCGCACTGTGGCCGTTCCGTGGGAAACGCTTATCGCACGGGGCGCCGATACGCACCTCATTATAATCGGCGACGCCAATATGGCGCCCTCCGAGTTGATGGCCGCCAACGGCGCCCTCTACTTCTATACCACCGACCGAAGACCGGGCGTAGAATGGCTGAAGCAGTTGAGGGCGGCCTTTCCTGCAAGTGTCTGGCTAAATCCCATTCCCAAGGAATACTGGTCGGCTGAAAGCCTCACGATCACTCAGATCGGACGAATTTTTCCGATGGAAGATTTGACGTTGGCCGGCATCAAGAATGCGGTTCAAATACTTGGCCGGGAACGCGTCTAAGGGGGGCAAAACGGGCGATTGCCCTCTGAGATCATTGCTGGCCCCATTTTAGCTTCGATCTCAAGATCTCGAAATGATTGACGCCCGGCGCCCTTATAAAGCGCAGCGGCGTGGGAGCGGCGGTAACCACTACCTGGTCGAAGTCCCGGATCGGGTATCCTATCTGTCCGTCGCAGGTGAGGGTAACGTCTGTTGCCGGCTCGGCAACTTCAACCATGACGGTCACGTCTGCCGGAAAGACTATCGGCCTGTTGGCAAGGGTAAATGGGCAAATCGGCGTCAGGATGACGACGCGGGCGGTCGGGAAAATGATTGGCCCTCCTGCGGAGATATTGTAGGCGGTAGAGCCGGTGGGGGTGCAGATGATGAGGCCGTCGCCCCGGTAATGCGTGAGAAAATGGCCGTCAATGGTGGCATGAAGATCGATTATTCGAGCGAGCGCCCCTTTGTTAATAACGGCATCGTTCAGGACGCGATGGCTAAAAATTTCTTTTCCCTCACGTCTTACGGATACCTGCAGGGCCATTCGTTCCTCTATCTCGAAATTGCCGCTCAAAATCTTTTCGAATTCGGCAAAACATGATTCGGCATTGATCTCGGTAAGAAAACCCAGTCCTCCCAAGTTCACGCCTATGATCGGAATCGACCTTTCCTCTATAAAGCGGGCAACACTGAGGAAGGTCCCATCTCCTCCAACCACGACAACCGCTTCGCTCTCAGCCGGGATATCGATTTTGTCGCAGGTGCGGCTTATTCCCGAATTATCTATGTTTTCCCTGATAAAGACTTCCATGCCCCGCTTTCGAAACCATTGCTCGAGTTGGTGAGCAAGCTGGGCGGCTTCAGACCGCATGCGCTTATATATTATCGACACGTAGCGCATCGAAATCCTCCAAAAATAGAAATCCTGCAGGCAGGGATAGCGAATTATATAAAAATATTTGTCAAAATCCTTCAGTTGCTCTAACTTGCATAGCACGGTCGGTTTAGTTGCCTATAGGCCGTTATTGCAGACGAGTCAAGTGATTTGGCGTGCGGTCGTGTTGGGTGGTCCCTGTCGATAGCGCAGAGGTGGCCGATGAATTTAGTGCAACAAAACGCAGTCCCTTCTCAGACCATACTCGTGGTCGATGACGAGCCGCAGGCTTGCGAAATTATCTCGGACGCCCTGACAGCCCGGGGGCACAAAGTCGACAGCGCCTGCGACGGCAGGGATGCGCTCGAGAAAATTAAGGGGAAGGCTTTCACTATCGTCATCACTGATATGGATATGCCTCGAATGGATGGGATGGAACTGATCGAGCACCTGGGCCGGGATTATCCTCACATCGATGCGATCGCCATTACCG
>JAJYTC010000222.1 GCA_021793275.1 Deltaproteobacteria bacterium
CCAGATAAACGCCCGAAGGCAGCCGGACGGCTACGGCATCGGCTGAGGTCCCGGTGATCAAACGGCGCAGAGCGGCAATGGCCGCCGCGGTCGCCGCCGTTCCCGAACTGAAGCCGGAACGCAGGGCAGGGGGGCTGTGTGTGCTTTCGCCGCCGCATTTGGGTGTATTATCGGGCATCGGTCTTTTCAGCGAGTTCCAAAAGCGCGTGTATTATGGCCACGGCCACCGAACTGCCGCCTTTTCTGCCCAAAACGGTTATCGAAGGTTGTTCTGCGATTTCCATGAGAGCGTTTTTGGACTCTTCGGCTTGAACGAAGCCGACCGGGACACCTATGACCAAAGCCGGCCGCACGCCCTCTTCCTTGATCAGTCGTATCACTTCAAGAAGCGCGGTCGGCGCGTTTCCGATAGCCACCAGGGCTCCGTCGAGACCATGCCCGCAATTGCGGAATGCTGCAAGCGTCCGCGTCACCCCGCTTTTTTCAGCGAGTTCGAGACTCTGCGGGTTTGCAGCCGGGCAGACCACTTTATTGCCGTACCATTCGAGGCGCCAGGGAGATAGACCCGCTTGAACCATCCTGGTGTCGGCATATATGACTGCCCCTTTTTTCAGCGCTTCAATTCCTTTGGAAACAGCCTCCGGTGTGAAACCGAGCCTGTGAGCATAGTCGAAATCGCCTGTGGTATGGATAACCCTTCGAATTATCGGCCACTGGTCGGTTGGAAAAGAATGCCGGCCCATCTCCTCGTCGATGATCCGAAAACTTTCCACCTCGATTTCGCGTCCTGCCTTCACCACGCCGGAGCGCTCCCGCCGTCCGTTAGGAGGAAATTGCAGTATCAAATCTTTCTCCTCAGAATTTGCTTTTCGAAAAAACTACACTATCCTGCCTGGAAGATCAATCCTGATGAACCGGGACCGTTACTGCCGCGCTATACCTGCCTGATCCGGCTCTCTTTGGTCTGTCGTTGGAAGCGTAAAGAAAAAGATCGACCCGGAAGACATCCCTTTACGGGGGCTTTCAACCCAGATCGCACCACCATGGTTTTTTAAGATGTGCCTGCAGATGGCAAGCCCGAGCCCGGTGCTGCCCGCCTCTCTGCCCCGGTGCCTTTCAACGCGGAAGAATCGTTCGAATATCCTCTGCTGGTCCTTGCGCGGGATCCCCGGCCCGCTGTCGCCGACTCCTATTGTCACTTTGCCCTCTTGCTCATGCGAAAAAACTTCCACTTTGCCTCCGGGCGGACTATACCTCACCGCATTTTCCAGTAGGTTGCGAAACACCTGTACGAGCTGATCGAAATCGGCCAGCACCATCGGGCCTTGCGGCTGAAGATTGTTTTCAATGATCACATTCCTCTGTTCGGCCACTGGTTCGCACGCTTTCCAGGCTTCCATAAGGGCTTCCTCCGCCTTTACCGGCCTGATGTCCGTGGTGTTGTCGAACTCTTCCACTCTCGCAAGTTGCAGAAGATCATTGACAATCTTGATCATGTTGTCCGTGTTTTTTAAAATGACTTCCAGGCAGGAATTGCGTACCTCCGGGTCGCTTTCATCAGACATGAGCATCTCCGTATAACCCTTGATTGAAGTGAGCGGCGTTCGCAATTCATGGGAAGCGTTGGCGACGAAGTCGCGCCTTACTTTTTCCAGCCTTTTGAGCTCCGAGATGTCATGGAGGGCTATTATCGCACCGTATTCCTCGGTCGATTGCTCTACTCGGACGATGTGAACATGGTAGAACCGGTCTGTTCCTATGGTTACCTCACTGTGAAAGGAATGGATTTCGTTTGCGAGGACCCGGACGCAGGCGGCCTGGAGTTCGGGACTTCGAATTACCTCGAGCGGCCTTCGCCCCTTGAGTTCGGGTATCGAGGAAAACATATTCCGTGCCGCGCGGTTCGATGAATCGATCCTGCCCGCTGCATTCAGCAGCAGGATGCCTTCCTCTATGCCGTCCAGGATGCTTTCAAGCTGAGATTTTTGTTCGGTGATCGTTTGGATGTAAGACTCGACGCGTTCGGCGTTTTTTCTGATCGATTTTGCAAGAGGATAGAGGTATTGGCCGGGGTAAAACTGCGTTAGGGCCCTCACTTTGCCCTGCCCGATGGAATCGGCCGCTTGTGAAAGGATGGAGACCGAACGGTTTGTCCTTAGTAAAAAAATAAGGTTTATCAGCGCCAGGAAAAATCCGGCGGCTATAACGATGTATTGAACGACGGCAAGGCTGTCCACCGTGCTGCCGGTGCGGTAGAGGGCCGACACAAAGAGGGCCAGGAAGAAACATACCCACACCAAAAGCAAAAGAGCGATTCTAAGTCTGAATTCAGAGCGCATATTAATCCCGAAATCTATATCCCACACCACGCACTGTCTCTATCCAGTCGGCGCAGGAGAGCAGTTTTTGCCTCAACCGGCGGATATGAGTGTCCACTGTGCGGGCATAGCCTTCGAAATGATATCCCCACACCCTGTCGAGGAGTTGTTCGCGGTTGAGCACCTTTCCCCGGTTGTTTATCAACTCGGAGAGTAATTTGAACTCGGTTGCGGTAAGAACGATTTCCTGCCCCTCGATATTGAGGCGGTGCGCTTCGAAATCTATTTCCATACCGGATTCATTGAAAACCGTCCTGGGATGGTATTCATGGCCGTAGCGGCGTAAAATCGCCCGCACCCGCAAGATGAGTTCCCTCGGGCTGAAGGGTTTTACGACGTAATCATCTGCTCCGAGCTCAAGGCCTATAATGCGGTCTATTTCCTCTCCGCGAGCGGTCAGCATCAGGACCGGAACGGAGGCTGTGCGAGGTTCACGCTTGATTTCCCTGCACACTTCAAACCCGTCGATCCCCGGAATCATCAAATCCAGGATCACTAAATCGGGCGAATGCCTGCGAATCAGGTTCAGCGCGTCATAGCCGTTTTCCGACAGGGCGACCTCGAACCCGGCCTTTTTCATCGTGATGGCCAAAAGCTGCGCTATATCATGATCGTCTTCCACAACCAGAATTTTCGACCGGTTCATCTATCCCTCGCTGGGGTGTGCCCTTTACGCCGGCAGTATAACATGGTTTTGGGCCATGGCCGGTGATCTTGGATTACGAATATTAGGACAACTCTTACACAAAGCGTCCCCGTTTGTTTCGCGCGCGTCTAAAATGCAGACAACAAGGCGACTCACGATTTTACAACCGATCTTGTTACGGTTGCGTGACGGATATGTTACGTAATGACCGAATTTGCGGGCAATCCTTTGCGCAAAGGTACTGACGGATGTCGGCCACCCAATGTCGAGACGCTTTCCGTTAAAAAGGATGCGCCCGCTTCAAACGAACTGTATTATACCGTTGTTTTGAATTTTTTCTCGGAAGAATAAGCGCTATTCCTTACGCAATTTTAAATTGCACGCTCCACTTCATCGTCACCCCGGCAAACTATACGTGTCGGTTTCCCAAGTATTAGTTCGAGGATTTTTCTTACGATTGTTGTTGACTTGATGTTTTATTTTGCCTATTAGGATGAAACTGCCTGAAAACGATATCCTATACTTTCAATGATATCCTGAGGTAGGCCTATTTTTGTCGGGAGAGAGGAATGAAGAAACTTCTGGACATTGCTGCGGAGATTGTTCGGGCGCAGGCCTCGGTCGGACAGATGTCGGCCGAACAGATCGAGCAATCCCTGATCAAGACTTTTTCTACTCTTCAAAGAATGCAGAAGGCTGAAGAGAAGGGGCTGTTCCTGGACAGCGGCGCTGCCGAGGAAATCGATGTCGTAGAGACCGAGGCGGCGGGAAAGGAACCGCGGCAATCCATTCAGGATGACAAGATCGTTTGCCTCGAGTGCGGAACTGAGATGAGGCAGCTTACGACCAAACACCTCAGTGTGCACAATCTTACGCCTCGAGAGTACAAACAAAAATGGGGGTTTTCCCTCAAACAGCCTCTTTCGGCAAGGTCTTTGACCAAAGCTCGAAGCAAAGCCGCCAAGAAAAGAGGTCTTCCTGCGAACCTGGTCAAGTTCCAGGAGGAAAGAAAACAAAAAAAGGTCGAGGCGGATGCTGCGCTCGCTTTCGAGACCGAGCAAAGAGATGGCAGGCCCGCTGTGAAAAGAAGGCCCAAAGGGCGTAACACCGCCTAGCCGTGCGCTGAAAAAAGGTCTTTAACGACGAAAATGGCTTTGCCGCTCTGAGTGCGATGGAGCTTTAGCAAGTGAGGGGCGGCGGCGTTGCGGGGTCACTTGACGATACAACAGCCGCCCGGGCACAAAAAAATTAGATCCGGGCCTGAAAATCATATTTTCATATTCTGTTTACCTGCTATAATAAAAGCCTCTCCTGGGAGGATTTCTCTTTTACAGCAAAACCGTTTTCAAATTGTGGTGGATTGCCTCCTTGACAACGGGAATACGGCTATTTAGGGTTTAATCCTAGTTCCCCAGAGATTGATTTGTTGCCCTGAAAATGAATTGGCCCTTCAGGCCTGATCGGCAGGCCTCAAGAAATCCGTAATACCAATGTTCTTCGGTCGAGAGTAGTGAAGTGTTACCTCCAGTCCGGGGGATTCCATTAATTTTTTACTGCGCGCAGCCTTGCGCGAAAAGGGAAAGGTATGCAGATCGAGTACAAGAATATCGATCCAAAACTTGTGGTAAACGAGATCAGAAACGGCAGGTCGCTGGAATCCGTCCAGAAAGTCTTCGGTTTGAGATTCAAAAGCGAGGTCCAGGATCTCTACCTTAAAGGACTCATGGAGCTTGGGGAAATTCCCCAGGTGGAATTCAACAAGTCTGTGGCTCAAACTCCAGTCCTCGCGGTCCCGCAAAATCTGGACAGAACTCCGTTTCGCAAGCGCGAACGACAAAAACCCCCGGTGTCCAATCCCACTGTGGTGATCAAAACCGGCAATTTCCGAACGATCGGTCAAAGCGGAAGCGTTACACTCAACAAGGCGCTTTTGATCGAGATGCTGGGGTTCAAGGTGGGCGATTCTTTCGAGATTTACAGAGAAGACGATATGGTTGTGTTAAAGAAGGCGCCCAACCCTGTTTGAGTCCGAGGCATTCCTCTTTTTTATTTCCCTCCGCGAGGATGAGCGTTAGATTTTCTTTCTGAGCTTATTGAGGACATGCATGAAGCGCCACATGGCGGTCAGGTTGGTGCCGAATGCAAGGACTATGAGCACGCCTTTAAGAGCAAAATCCGTAGCCCAGGCAATGGATAGACCGGCAGCGACAAGATTCAGGAGCGGATTGAGCATTCCTGCAGCTCCAAGCAGTATGATCCGCTCTCCTCTCTGGAATGCCCCTCCCAGGCATCTTTCGCCCAGTCCTTCGGCCCTGGCCCTTGTGTAGCTGACCATGAGAGAGCCGAAAAGAATGAGCAGGATGAGCAGTGAGTAGGGGGTGCGGGTGTCGCTGCGGTAGAAGTAGAACCAGATGCCGAGGTAGATTATGAATTCGGTGTACCTGTCCATTACCGAATCGAGAAAGGCGCCGAATTTTTTGCTCTGCCCGGTGGCTCTTGCCAGCGAACC
>JAJYTC010000223.1 GCA_021793275.1 Deltaproteobacteria bacterium
ATGCTGCTTGAAAATACACATTCTCAAAAGATTTTACTTGCCTAAAGTCAGCTTTCTAGGTAAAAGGAATGGGGCCTTTTGAGCGTTGAACATACTGCTGTTCACAAGACGAGGGGTAAAGAGATCATGGAGGGCAAAAACGACAAGGATTTCATCTCCACCCTTAGGGACCACGGCCTTCAGGTAACCTATCAGCGCCTGGCTATTTATCAAACCCTGTATTCTTCCAGAGAACATCCCAGTGCCGAGGTTGTTTACCAGCAGGTGAAAAAACGATTCGCCATGATTTCACTGGGCACGGTCTATAAGACCCTCGAGAAATTCTACGACGTCGGTCTTATAGAGAAAGTGGGCCCGATAACCGAAGTCGCCAGGTACGACGCCAATACCGGTCCCCACCACCATATGGTCTGCCTGCAGTGTCATTCGATCATCGATATTGACTGTTCGGTCGATGAGCCGAAGATATCGGTAGCCGGGTATGACGGGTTCCACGTGCTGCGGCAACAGGTCGTCCTTCACGGCTACTGTCCGAAGTGTAAAGCTGCTTTTATAAATTCCGGTTCTTAGAGTTTTTCTCGGCGCCTTTTTCCCTAAGCCTGCACATCCCGCCTTTTCTTAAAGGAGGAAGAGCGAAGGGTTATGCAAATAAAGAAAGCCATGCCGCCCTTCGGGAAAACTCCTTGACAATCCAGCCACTGGTGTGCTCTAGCTTGATTCGCGGAAAAGAGCCTTCCGGTTTCAGAGCCTATACCCGGTTGACCAGATGTCCCCTTTTCCATCCCCCCTGGCAGGGCTCTTTTGCGTTTCGAAGCGGGTTGTATCGTTCCAAGAATAATCTAAGGGAGGAGGAGACCCGTAGGTTCGGCTAAGCGTAGCAGCCCAACAGGAACTTTTCGAGACAGATTCCAAGGGAGGAGGAGAAAAATGAGAAAGTTATGGGCATTGATCGTGTGTCTGGGGATCTTTTTCTGCATGCCGTTTACCGCCTGCTTTGCCTCGGCCGCCAAACCGATCAGGATCGGTATCGTGGACACCTATTCCGGTCCGGCCAGCTATTATTCCGACGACGTTCGCGACGCTTTCCTGATGATAGTGGACAAGATCAATTCTTCGGGGGGCATCCTCGGCCACAAAGTCCAGGTGCTCACAAGGGACGACAAGTTCAGGGTTGATCTCGGGTTGAGCGAGGCAAAAGAACTGATCATGAGAGAACATGTAAATATTCTTATGGGCACCATCAACAGCGCGGTCAGTCTTGCCGTATCAGACCTGTGCAAGAAGGAGAAAGTTCCTTTTCTGGTTACGTTTGGCAAAAGCGCCAAGATCACGGGCGCGGACGGCAATCATTATGTCTTCTCGGTAGACGAAAACACCGCAATGATCGGAAAGGCGGCGGCCATCGCTTTGGCGAAGAAGCCCTACACCCGGTACTGGATAGCCGGAGACGACTACGAATACGGCCATGATCTGGCCGACAGCCTGTGGAAAAACCTGAAAAAGCGCAACCCCAAGGCGGTCCTGCTCGGTCAATCGTGGTGGAAACTCGGAGAGCCCGATTTTACTCCCTATATATCGGCAATCCTGGCGGCCAAACCGGATTGTCTCATCGTTGCCACAGGCGGCCCCGACTGCGTGTCTTTCCTCAAAGCAACCAAGGCGAGCGGGCTGAACCACAAGCTGGCCGTCTACATGCACACCGCCGCGGTCAGCATCAAACCCCTGGGGATGGACGGCCCTCAGGGCGTGCTCTCCACCGACACGTACTATACGTACTTTCCCGAAACAGCGGCGAACAAAAAGTTCGTGGCCGAATTCGAAAAGAGGTATCATCACGAGCCCAATGCCGGCGCTCTCGCCGGCTACCTTGCTGCGGTGTTCATACAGAAGGCTTATAAAAAGGCAGGCGCTATAAACACGGAAAAATTCATAGATGCGCTCCAGGGCACGAGCGTGGCTAGTCCGGTCGGCAAGGTGACCATGCGGGCCTTCGATCACGAGGTGGTGCTGCCCATGTTCGTGGGGGTAACGAAGAAAGAGCCCGGTTTCAAGTACCTGGTGGCTTCGGATATCGTCACCATTCCGGGAAAACAGATCATGCCCTCGATTGCCGGAATCAAGGCGGCAAGGGCAAAGCATTAGCAGGGAATGGAGAAATCGTGCACCTGGCCGTTCAGTTGACTTTAGCTTCGCTCAGCCAGCAGGTGCTGGTCGGGCTCGCCGAGACAACCACCTTGTTCATCGTCTCTTCGGGCTTGAGCCTGGTGCTCGGGGTGCTGCGAATCCCCAATATTTCTCATGGCGCCCTCTATATGCTGGGGGCTTTTCTGGCTTATTCCATCACTCGTATGCTGGGAGGGACCGCCGCGGGTTTTTTCGCCTCGCTCCTGCTCGCGCCGCTGGCGGTCGCCTTCATCAGCCTTGTGGTCGAAAGGTTCCTTCTTAGCCGTCTTTATGAACGCGACCACCTGATGTTGCTGCTTTTCACTTTCGCCCTCGCCCTTGTTTTCAATGACGTGGTGAATATTGTCTGGGGGGCGGGGTACCGGTCTATGCAGCTTCCCTCCATGTTTCAAGGTTCTTTTTCCTTTTCGGGCCTCTTTTTGCCGCGCTACTCTCTTTTTCTTCTCTGTGTCGGCCCTCTTGTCGCCATCGGGCTGTGGTTTCTGATAAACAGGACAAAAATCGGCAAGATATCCCGCGCTGCCGCCGTGCACCGCGAAATGGTCGGGGCGGTTGGAATCAATGTGAGTTGGGTATTCGCTGCGGTATTCATGATCGGCTGTTTCCTTGCCGGCCTCGGAGGCTCTCTTGTCGCGCCCACACAGAGCATCACTCAGGGGATGGACGCAAGTATCATCATCGAGGCTTTCCTGATCGTCATAATGGGAGGTCTTGGAAACGTCTGGGGCGCTCTTCTGGGCTCGCTTATCTTTGGCCTTACCGATTCGCTTGGCGTTTTGATATGGCCGCAGTTTTCAATCGTATTTCCTTACGCGGCGGTGATCGTCGTTTTGCTCCTGCGACCGGCAGGACTTCTCAGGTCCACCTGGTAGAGGGGCTTTTCCGATGTCTGAGGCTTCTTCATCCCTGGCTTATCGCCTCCGGTCGTTGCGCAGGCTGGAAACGTTCGCCTGCCTTGCCGCAGTGATCGTCCTGCTTTTGCTCCCGTTTGTATTGCCTGATTTCTACGTCTACTTTGCCGCGCTCGTCCTTGTTACGGGTCTTTTTGCAACCAGTCTCAATCTCGTTCTCGGCTACGGCGGCATGTACCAGTTTCACCATGCGGTTTTCTACGGCGCGGGCGCTTACGCATTCGCCCTGATGCTGACAAAGGCCCATGCTCCGCTTTGGCTGGCCTGTCTTTGCGCGCCGCTTGTCTCCGCTGTCCTTGGATTTTTGATCGGCGCGATTTGCGTTCGCCTCTCAAAACTCTATTTCGGAATGCTGCAGCTTTCGCTTGGTTCTCTGGTTTGGGCCATCGTGTACAGATGGTACTCCTTTACCGGCGGCGACAACGGGATCAATGAGATTCCCCTGCCCAATGCCATCTCTTCGACCACCGGCGCCTATTACCTTACCGCCGTGGTGGTCGTCGTTTGCCTGTTTCTTATGTACAGGATCGTCAATTCGCCCTTTGGAAAGATCTTCCAGGCCATTCGCGACAATCCCCAACGAAGTGAGGCCATAGGAGTAAACATACGGCTGCACCAGCTGAAAGGAGAGGTGATCGCCGCCTTTTTCGCCGGAATAGCCGGAGTGCTCTACGTGGTGGTGGAAGGAACGGTTGTGCCGGACATGTTGTTTTGGACCGTCTCGCTGGAAGTCATGGTGATGTGCCTTTTGGGGGGCTGGTACACTTTTCTTGGACCGCTTTTGGGGGCTGCGGTCATCGTTGGCCTCAGGACCTTCACCGGGGCATACACCGAGCACTGGTCGCTCATCCTGGGCATCATTCTGATGGCGCTGATCCTCTGGCTCCCCGAAGGTGTACTCGGTTTGATCGTTAAGCCGGCGAACTCCAAAATGGAACTCTCAGCCGAAACGGGACGCAAATAGATGCTTCGTGTCGAAGGAATCTGCAAATCTTTTGACCGGTTCAACGCCCTTTGCGGCGCAGACCTTCACGTGGACAGTGGAAAGATAGTGGCCGTCATCGGTCCGAACGGCGCCGGCAAGTCAACGATGTTCAAGGTGATTACCGGCCATTGGAAGCCGGACGGAGGTCGCGTCCTTTTCCGGGGTGAGCCGATCTCTTCGCTTTCTCCGCATCAGATTTGCCGAAAAGGCATCAGCATGGCCTTTCAGATCGTTAACATTTTCAATCGAATGACGGTTTTCGAAAACGTCCAGGCCGCCGTGCTTTCACACCGGAGGCAGGCGGGAAAGATTTTTCGGTCCGCTTCGAAGATGGCTGTTGGCCAGACCATGGAGATCCTGGAAAGCGTTGGTTTGCGGGAAAGAGCGGGCTGTATCGCCGGGACGCTCTCCTATGGCGACCAGAAGGTGCTCGAGATGGCGATCGCTCTTAGCACCCGGCCGAAGCTCCTTATCCTCGATGAGCCCACGGCGGGCATGTCTCCGGAGGAAACCGCCGTATGCACCGGGCTTATCAGGAGGCTGACCGCCGAAAACGGACTTACCGTCCTTTTCTGCGAACACAATATCGAACTCGTCTTGTCCCTGTCCGATGAGATCATGGTGATGCAGGGCGGAAAGACCATCATACAGGACATTCCCGAAGCGGTGCGCCAAAGCCCTGCGGTTCGGGAAGCCTACCTGGGCGGTGCCCCGTGATGCTCGAAGTCGAGGCGATACACACTTACTACGGTCTTAGCCATATACTGCATTCCCTGTCGCTTACGGTGGAAAAAGGCGAAATCGTCTGCCTGCTGGGCAGAAACGGCGCGGGGAAGTCCACGACGATGCGCAGCATTATGGGCCTTACCCCTCCCCGGAGAGGAAAGATCCTTTTCAAGGGCGAATCGATTGCCGGGATGAAGCCTTTTCGGATCGCGCGGAAAGGGATCGGGTTCGTACCCGACAGCCGCGAGGTTTTCGCCGATTTGAGTATCGATGAAAACCTGGAGATATCCGAGCGTCAATTCGACGGGAGAAACCTTTGGGACTGCGGGAAGGTCTACGAGCTTTTCCCTGCCCTTAAGAGGATCTCTTCGCGAAAAGCGGGCTGTCTTAGCGGCGGCGAAAGACAGATGCTCACCATCGCCCGGGCGCTGGTGACAAACCCGGATTTTCTTCTTCTGGACGAACCGACCGAGGGTCTTGCCCCGCTGGTGGTAGCCATGCTGGAGGAAAAAATCGGCGAATTCAAATCGCTCGGACTTACGGTGCTCCTGGCCGAACAGAACCAGAAAGTCGCCCTGGGGCTTAGCGACCGGGCCTATATAATAGACAACGGCGCGATTCGCTGGCATGGCGCCGTTGAGCAACTGCGCGAAAACGAAGAGGTGTGCAGAAAATACTTGCTGGTTTGAGGTTTTGCGGTATGAAGATATCTTTGC
>JAJYTC010000043.1 GCA_021793275.1 Deltaproteobacteria bacterium
CCGAAGCCCGTAGACGCAAGGCTCTACAACTTCGTGTTGCGCCATCTTGCCGAAGAAGGAAAGATCGCCCTGGAAATGGAATGGGTGCGCCTTTCCACGCACAAGGTCGCCCTCAGTAAAGACGAGGAGACCATACGGGAAAAAATCGAGAAGACTTTTCGCGACGCCGGCCTGCAGCCGCCTTTTTTCCGCGAGGTCGAATCCACCCTGCCGGGAACGCCCAAACAACACCAGGAAGTGCTCCAATGGATGCTCGCCAAGGGGGTCCTGGTCAAAACGAAAGAAGACATCTATTTTCACACCGCGGCAATGGCCGAACTCCAGGCCCGACTCGTCGCCTGGCTAAAAGAGCACGGCGAAATCACCACCCCGCAGTTCAAGGAGATGACCGGCGCAAGCCGCAAATACACCATCCCGCTTATCGAATACTTCGACGGGCAGAAAGTTACCATACGGATAGGCGAAGTGAGAAAGCTGAGAAGTAGGTGAGTGGGTGAAGGGGTGTGTGGGACGGGAGATGGTGAGTAGTGAGCGGCGGACGTGATTTCTGATTTCCATCGATTCCTCAGCCTTTTCGAGCCGCAAGTTTAAGGCCGCCCCTATGCTGTTATGGCTGTTTATACAGCGATTTTTTATTTCGCTATTTCCATATTATGCTGATTTAATTGATGTTTCAGGATTTGAGGGGCGAAATTAACAGCATGAAAACAGCATAAAGAAACAGCAAGTAACAGCGGTGAGCAGCGAGAAGAAAAGCGGAGGGATTCTATTCTTTTGCCAAAGAGCGGGGTTGCCGAATGAGGCGATCTGCGGCGGGTTTATGCCCTAGTCCCCCATCGGCGGTTGAATGCGCAGGGCTTATACCACGAAGGTGTTTCGAGCCGCAAAACGGCAGCGAGAAGCGGAAACGAGAAACGGCAATAGAAGCGGCAACCAGAAAAGGCAAAAGTGATCCTGCGAAACGCGGCAGGCAAAAGGCAAGAGCAAAAAAGTGGCAATCCGTTCACCAGCAGGGCACTTGCGTACTTTGCGCGCGAACTTCGGTCTACCTTATCGATGGATTGGTCAATAAATGGACGAGAAAACGGCTTCGCTCAGAGACAAAATTACCGGCCTGGACGATGTGGCGGCTCAGAGCATCTTAAGGATCGATACGGCTTCAGCGTCGAGTCCCGGAAGGTCGTATACATCGTTTTTTCGCAAAGGCGGAGACGGGCCTTCCATGAGCCACCCTTCCCCTCCGCGGGAGCCCAGGAGAACCGGGGTCTCACTGTCGGCGAGATCGGCCAGGAACGCGCGGAGCATATCGCGCTCTTCCGATGGCAGGGTGTGCCGGATGGCAAGGTGTGCGCCGGTTATGGATTCGAGGTTATCGAGAATCAAAAGATGTCTTGTGGCGCGAAGTTTTTTGGCGACCATCTGCTTTTTGGCCGCACGGGTCATGGCGCGGAACTTCATTAGGGCGGGAGGTTCGTCAAGGCCGGGACTTCGCGGCTCGGCCTCGCTTCCGAAAAGACGCACAGCAATCTTGTCAAGGATCTGATCGAGGGTCCAGCCTTTTTCGTCATAGCCGAAATAGAATACTTCCCGGACAAACCGTGTCGTCTGCCACCACTCGCCGAGATGGTGAAGAAGGGAAGTTTTACCCGCTCCTCCCATACCCCGGATGAGGAGCAGATTGCGCCGCTTTCCTTCCCTCGGGCGCAAGAGCATCTTCTCGATTTCGAGAATGTCAACGTCTCGTCCCACAAACTCATAGTTGAGCTTCGGCGCCCGGTAGAGGATTTCCTGGGAGGCGTACCATGCCACCTCCTCGTCAATGGTGAACTGCCGAATGGGAAGGAGCGCTCCTGCGTCGATTCCTCCCCTCTGGAAGACCACTGGCAGCATCCAGTCTTCCAGGTGGATCCTCTGGTTGTAGCCGGCGCGGCGCTCCTTGTTTCCGTAGAAGGCGTAGCGAACTTGCCGAACGGCGCGGGAGAGATCGTTCTCTTTGAAAAGCTCGCGGTAGAGGCTTTCCATAGTGATTTTGGCCGCGCTCACCGTTACCGAATAGCTCATGGCCAGCACCGTTTTCACTCCGGCCTGGAGCAGACGGCCGGCAAGGCTTGATTCCGTGGCGTCCGCCCCCTCGACGTGTCTGCCCGACTGGCAGGCGTTAAGGATAGCGATGGGCAGCTGGTGTCTTGTGAGCAGGTCGGCCACTTCGGAGGCCTCCGCCGGATCGAACGGCTCGGCCTCTGTGCCTTCAAAGAAAAGAAAGGCCTTTTCGCCATCGTAGGCATCGAGATCGCCTCGACCTCCCGGGCGATTCTTCCATTGAACTTTGAACTGGAGTGGGTCTGCCCGGCCCTCCGTCTTTCGAAGCTCGTCATGCGTGAGGACTGCGCCGTGCAAATCGAAGTGAATTACGTGGTAGTATCCGGGGCCGTACGTGTCCCTCGTTAGCGCCAGATGCTCCGCCAGAGCGCCGAAGCTTCCCGGCCTCAGGATATCCACCCGAACCGGCAGCGCAGCGCGGCGAAGGCCCTCGACCAGCGGCCTGGAATTTGGGAGAGCCCACTATCTCCTGGGCAATGAAGGAGGGCCCTCCGGTCTGCAAGGCCTGGAGATACAGGGCGTAGGCTTTGGGGCCGCTCCCGAATACCTGATTAAAGAGCGATTTCCCGTAAGCCTCTAAGCCGACGGCGGCTTTATTTGCTCGGACAGTTTCCAGAAAGGGAAAGCGCGGATACTCTTCAAAGTACCACTCCAGACGCTCTTCTTCCTGCCGGGAATAGGGATCTTTGATGGTTATGGGATATCCGTCGCCCTGGCGGTCGAAGATCACGGCTGCATTGAAGCTTTCTGCAGCCTTGCCTGTTTCGCGGATGGTCACGAGCGTCATGATCGAGCTCCTGTGAAAAGGCTGTCCGGTGAAGCGGAGGGGGGCACGAAAAGGTCACATACTCCAATTGTCCTCATCAGGACTGTGGCAGAAATTCATGCACTACCCCGATCGAGGCGCAATATTCTCATATAAATCGGCGGGACCGAGAATAGTTGTGTTATGAGAGCCAATCGCCCCTTATAAAGACAAATTCCTCACCATCTCCACTACTTGCGTGGCCAAAGAAGCGCATTCCAGGCCGATTCTCGCGCATTAGTTTTCCGGCCGTTCGAATTATTTTTCAGTTCCTGTTGGTTCACTGCCGGCCGACTAAAAGGGAGCCCCACATTGGTAATCTTTACACGCCGGTATCATTACTGCAATAGGAATTGCAATCCATTTTGGGGCATTGAGCGCCGTCCAACGACTTCATATAGACGATCCCTGGTGGCGCTTGGGAACCATCCCGCGAAAGCGGTGAAAATGACAGGGTTTCCGTGGCTTATTAGTATCGGCTTTAACGCAACAGGATATGAAGGAATATTGGTCTCAGGCGAACGTGAGGAGACCATCATCCGGGCGTCATGAGGCCTGCCCCCTGTTAAGCAGTCTCCTTCGGGCGGGGAACGTGGGATGTTTCTCCAGCAGATTTTTTGAATTTTATGCCATAGATATTGTTAAGCACATCGACAGCGGCTTCATGAATTTCCTGCTGGTATTCCTGCGGGCAAAAGACATGTCCCCTCCACTTATGCTTCTGAAAAAGCTCGACCCAATAGTGGATTGGGAACAGCTCACTAACTTTTCTAAGAGAACCGGACGCAGTATGCACATAGGTCCTGTCTGCCTCGCCAAAAGAAGGATCATAGGGTAAATCGACCCACACATCGCCTGGATCGAGTTTACCATCCAGCTTCGCGGCTTTCAGGATCTCACCGGCAAGAGAACGCTTAGCTGCATACGTGTCAGCTTGCTTCTCATTCAACTTGCGTAATTGCAAAAAACCTTCGCCGGGCTTGCCGATCGTATCGTTACTTATGGTTAAGGCCCTGACGAACAAACGTCTGTATCTTATATCGTGCAATCTCTTATGTAACGGATCGTTTCGTTCACGCGCCAACGCTTCTGCGAAAAATACTTCATCCGTAAGCCACAAATAATCTGTTGCTCTGTTGAGATTCAGTTTGCGACCTGAGTTTATAAATGAAATATCATCTGGGTTGTTTTTCGCGGTTTCTATTATAGACTGAAACATCCTCTCAGCGGCCCTTACCTTCGGATGTTGGTAAACGATGGCAAACAGATTCACTTTGGAGAACAGTACTTGTTCCAGGGGAGCCACACTTGCTTGATGAAGCGTCAGCACATCAGCTCCTCCATCCGCTGTTCCAATTTTGCACGATGCCCACAATCTTTCAAGATCAAGTCCGACAGGAATTCCGCTATAATGCGCGTCCCTGAAAATATAATCCAGCTTATCGGCATCAAATGGGCCGTTAATAACCTGATGTTCGTATCGTTGTCTTCTTCTCCCTTCAGCAGGCAAACCAGTTATGTAATTTGCGGCAGCATCAGGATTGAGTGTAATTTTATATTTTTCTTCCAGCTCTTTTATAAACTGCCTTACAGGATCGGATTTCAGAATAAGGGAACCGAAAACTTCATGTGGATTGCATTGAGGAGATCCATCAGTATCGAAAAAAGCTAATATGTCGGGACAGGAGCGATAAATCTCCTCTGATATATGACTGAAGCAGGAGTGGCCACAGTCATGGAACAGCGCGGCGAGCCGGAGATTGCGTACCGTCTCATATTCAAATCGACGGGCCGTCGGGGGGTATTGCGCATTGACGGCATCAATTAATCTCTGCGCTTGCTGAATAACGCCCAAGGTATGCTCAAATCTGCTATGATTACATCCGGGGAAAACGTATGAAACTAACGATGTCTGGTGGATCTGCCTGAGTCTTTGGAATAAGGGGAGATCTAGAAGGGCGACTTCCCAAGGCTCGAGTCTGATCGTTCCCCAAAGAGGATCGTGAATGATTTTGGCGTTCTTGGGGAACTGTTTTCGGTACAGAGGATTGCCCACGAACTCTTCAGCGAATCTTGAAATACCTCGATGAAACTGGCGGAGCTCTTCCTCTTCGGTGCAGGTCATTCCGGGATCTCGCTCAGGCGAGAGAGCAAGTTGTGAGCTATCTTCTTCATTTCCAGCTCATCGATCCCGGCGGTTTTCAGAATTTCTTTCGAGAATTTATCATAGCAGGCCGCCAGGTGCTTTTCAAATCGATAGTATCTCGGCGTCAGGTTCTGGCGCGTGATAACGCCTGCGGCATCCAAATTGGATAAAGCCTGATCCAATTGGTTGCTTTCAGGGAAAACTTCCCTTTCCCTGAATTTGAAAATTTTCATCACCTCGGGGTTGTCGCGTTTGGCGTCAGAAAAGGCTCTGTGCAAAGATTCCCTATCGGCCGTGATCTTCGAGAATTTCTCTCCCTGCATGTGGTAGAAAATACCAACCAGGATGTCCTCTGCTGTCATGGGCATTTGCATGGCTTCCCTCCGATTGGCTTCGATTTGCACAATGGACGCCCGCATAGCTCTGTTCGTCGGTGCAGTACGATTTAGTTCTGTGTCGGCATAAATTATAACTTAGGTTAACAAAAATTTATTGTGTGGTACACCAGGCGCGCTATGGCACGGCCATAGCACGCCTGGCCTCAGATGTCAAGATTTGATCCACGTCTAAATCTGCTTTGACACCTTCTTTACGTTCTCCGGGCATGATCCGGCGCTCCCTTAGCCCTATTATAATCATTATCCACAACCAGGCGCGCCGACTTTCTGCTCGGTTATGCTGAAGGTCCGGCAAACTGGACTTATTTAGTAATTCGCAAGCTTAGGGGTATTTCCGGGAAGGGGCGCTGAGAGTGCTCTTCCCAGATCCCTTTATGATTACCAGCCCTATCCGAAATTCGAGTCACCCCCTTGATGATTATAGGCCTGGGCGAGCTTACGGAAAAGTATTAGCGGACGGTCAGTCGCAATCGTGCAAAATCGACTTGATCTCCGGCGCCGGGAGGGGTTGGGCAAATACCGGTAGGACAAGTAGGACAAACGGGACAAATCGAACGAATCTGCCGGATTTCGAAAGCCGTAAATCGCCGGAGGGCGCGGCGGCGGAGATGTCAGAAGCCAACAAGGAGGTTGCCGTATCGGGTAGGCTGGGCGTAAAATAGACAGGGTTATCTAACCGGCTGTCGTGTTGAATAAGAGTACGTACCGAGGAGTATGTTTTACACATCATGAACCGTAAGGACTTATAATGCACAAACTGCTTTCGAAACAAACGGACGCAAAGATGCTCATGCTCGGAAACGAAGCGATTGCGAGGGGCGCCGTGGAAGCGGGCCTTGCTTTCGGCGCGACTTACCCCGGGACCCCATCGTCTGAAATCTCCGCCAATCTTTTTGAGATTTCGCACGAAAGCGACCTTTGCTTCGAGTACTGCACAAACGAAAAGGTTGCGCTGGAAGTGGCCGCCGGGTGGGCCAACTCGGGATTGCGAAGCATGGCGATCATGAAGCACGTGGGTCTCAATGTCGCAGCGGACCCTCTCATGACCCTCGCATACCTGGGAGTAAGAGGCGGAATGGTTATCATCACCGCCGACGATCCCAGCATGTTTTCGAGCCAAAACGAGCAGGATAACAGGTATTACGGGAAGCTGTCCGCGCTGCCCGTGCTGGAGCCTTCTTCGGTAGCCGAAGCCAAGGAGATGATTAAATACGCTTTCGAGCTTTCCGAAAAACTCCAGGAGCCTGTAATATTGCGGACCACAACGCGCATCAACCATTCGACAGGGACGGTCAGCCTCGGGGACATTCCCCGGGTGAAAAAGGACGGAGATTTTTCAAAAGATCCGTTCCGATACGTGGCGATACCAGCGGTGTCGCGAAAGCTCCATGCGAAGCTTGTCGAGGCTTATGGAAGCGCAAAGACCATTTCTGAAAGCTCTCGATACAATTTCGTTGAAGGCGAGGGCGCGAACGGCATCATCTGCAACGGCGTAAGCTACGGTTATGTTTCGGACGCAGTCAGGGAACTCGGACTGGGCAAAGCGGTTAAAATCCTCAGGATCGGTTTTTCCAACCCGATGCCCGAAAAAATGATCGGGGACTTTCTTGCCGGATGTAAAAAGGTGCTGGTCGCCGAGGAAGGCGAGCCGATCATGGAGGATGCGGCAAGGGGCTTTGCGCACCGGCGGGGACTTACTGTTCCAATCGAGGGAAAAGGGAAGGACTGTTTCCCGGTATTGTACGAATTCGATCCGGCCATGGTGCGAAAAGTTGTCGCCGACTGCTTCGGCGTGGCGGACAAACCGGCAAAAGCCGTTGAAGTCTCGGATGTGCCTCCAATTCCGGATCGTCCCCCCAACTTGTGCGCGGGATGTTCCCACAGGGCGACATACTACATTGTAAAGCAGGCAGCCGCAGGACTGGACACCATTTACCCTTCGGATATCGGCTGCTATACGCTTGGAGTGCTCCCCCCGCTTTCCATGGCCGATTTTCAAATCTGCATGGGCTCTTCAATAAGCACCTCCTCGGGTTTTTCCAAGGCAACCGGGAAAAAGGTGATTTGTTTCATCGGCGATTCGACGTTTTTCCACAGCGGCATCACGGGCCTAATCAATGCCGTGTTCAATAACCACGATTTTACCGTTGTGATCCTGGACAACGGCACCACGGCCATGACCGGCCACCAGCCCAACCCCGGAGCGGATATGAACCTGCTGGGCCTCTCCGGATACGGGCGTGTTTCCATCGAGGAGGTCGTGCGCGCGGCGGGCGTCGGCAACGTGACTGTTATAGAGCCGTTCAAGATAAAGAAGAGCATCGAGGCCGTAAAGAAAGCCCTCGAACACAAAGGGGTCTCGGTGGTCATTTCCAGGGAGATGTGTACGCTGTACGCGAAGGGACTGAAGCTTCAAAGCTCGCGCAGATACATGGTCAGCAGCAAATGCAGGAACCATCGCGATTGCATCTACCAGCTGGGATGCCCCGCATTTTACATCAGTGAAGGCAAGACCCGAATCGATCCGGGCCAGTGCACGGGATGTTCGGTATGCGCGCAGATTTGTCCGGAAAATGCAATTTTGCCGATAAAAGACAGGTAAAAAAATCCACCGCAGAGGCCGCTGAGGGGAAAGCCAACCTCCGCGTACCCTGCGAACTCTGCGGTGAACAGGGTTTAGGAATCGCGCAGCAGGAAGCGCTGGATCTTACCGGTTGCGGTCATCGGCAATTCGTCCATAAACTCGACCCAACGGGGATACTTGTATGGCGCAAGGCGCGACTTGACATAATTCTGCAGCTCTTTTGCCAGCTTTTCGTCCGGCATATAGCCGCTTTTTAGCACTATATAGGCTTTTGGCTTTATCAGGGAATTTTCATCGCGTTTGGCCACAACGGCGCATTGCACCACCGCTTCATGTTCGAGCAAAGTCGCCTCCACTTCCAGAGGCGAAACCCATATGCCGC
This sequence comes from Deltaproteobacteria bacterium, assembly GCA_021793275.1. Lineage (GTDB taxonomy): Bacteria > Desulfobacterota > Syntrophobacteria > Syntrophobacterales > Syntrophobacteraceae > SbD1. The sequence continues at coordinate 8,416 of JAJYTC010000043.1, forward strand.
TGACTTTAATGGTGTCGTTTGAACGGCCGCAATGCTGGTAGTAACCTTCCTCGTCCCTTATGCAGACGTCACCGGTTTTTATCCAGCCGTCGCGAAAAGATTCCGCGTTTTGCTCGGGCTTGTTCCAGTATCCGCAGGTAACGGCCTTGCTCTTCACCCACAGGTCTCCCATCGTTCCTAACGGGACCTCTTTGCCCTCTTCATCGAGGAGCTTCACCTCGTAGCTGGGCAAAACATTGCCGCAATATCCGATCTTCACTTTGCCCGGAGAGCTGCTGATATGAATCCAGCTAACTTCGGACGATCCAAGTCCGTCGAGGATCTCGACGTGAAACCTTTCGAACCACCTGTTATAGATGGGCGCAGGCAAGGCTTCTCCAGCCGAAGTGGAAATCTTCAGGCAGCTCAGGTCGGGATTGAGCTTGTTTTCCTCGAGGTAGTGAAGAAACTGGGCATAAGCGGTCGGGACAGAAAAGAACATCGTGGGGCGATATTTCTCAAGGTTTGCCAACACCCCCGCAGGCAGAGGCCGGTCCTCGCACAGCGCCACCGCAGCACCGTAATAAAAGGGCAGTTGCAGCCCCATGTTCATCCCGTAGGAGAAAAACAGCTTGGGAACCCCGTAAGAGATATCGTCGCTTGTAAAACCGATAGTCCGGCCATAGATTTCGATCGCATAAACGAGGTCTTTGTGAAGGTGGATGACCCCTTTGGGCTGGCCGGTCGTACCGGAAGTGTAAAGCCAGTAGGAATGATCCATCGGACTCGTCTGACAGGTTTCGAGGGCCGGCGAAGCTGCGTCCATGATTTCGACAAGCGAGAACATGCCTTTGCCGGGTTCGCCTCTCACCACGGTTTTGGTCCCGGGACTCGACATGTTTGCAACTTTTTCCAGCAAATCCTGTTCGACCACCAGCACCGAGGCTTGCGAATCCTGAATGAAATAGGCGAGGTTGGAGGGGGTGGCAAGGATGTTTACGGGCACAGGGACGGCCCCTATCTTCATCGCACCCAGGTAGACGGCCACCCAGTAAGGACTGTCATACATCATCATGATTACCCGGTCGCCTTTTTTGACCCCCAGCCCTGAAAAGGCATTTCCCGCCCGGTTGGTCAGCTCGTTGATGTCCCGGTAGGTGTATTTAAGGTCCTTATAATAAATTGCCGTTCGGTCGCCCCTGCCCGCTTCGATATGGCGATCGAGGTAGAGGCTCACCATGTTGAACTTTTCGGGCAGGCTGAATCCTTCCTCCCACGGCCTCAAACAAACATCTTTAAGTTCCATAAAGATAACACCTCCCTGATGGATCGAGATCTATTCTGAAGACGATCGAGCAGGCGAAAGCGCCTGGACCAAAACGTAAGCGGCCTGCAGCGCGGACGTTGGGCAAAGTTCGAAACATTCCTTGCAGTTCCAACATTCCTGCGCGGCTATCCGGGGGATGAAGCTGATCTCGCGCCTTGCGCCCCGGTCGACGAAGCCGAGAGCGTTTTTCTTCTTGATCTCCGCGCAGTACCGAACACACAGGCCGCAGTGAATGCAAAACGAGGGCTCTTTTTCAAAACGGTCCCTGTCCGCCCCGTATTCTTTGGCCAGTTCCTGGAGTTGCCAGGAATCCGGGGCATGAGCCATCATTTCCTCGATAAGAACTCTGCGGATTTTATCTATTTTTTGAGACCTTGTCTTGACCACCAGGTTCGGCTCGACAGGATAGAGGCAGGAAGCCACAAGCCTTGTTCTACCGCCGGCCTCCACCTCGACCGTACAAACCCGGCAAGCCCCGTAAGGCTCAAGCTTTTGGTGGTGGCAAAGCGTCGGAATAGGTATCCCCTCTTTTTGGGCCGCCTCCAAGACGGTCATCCCCTCGGTTGCCTTGACTTCTTTTCCGTCTATCTGCAAAAGGATTTCACTCATTTTTGTTTACTCTCCCTGGATATTGTCCTGGCTTCTTCAGGGACGGGAGGCGGAACGGGCTCCCCGGAGATCTTGGTCACCGCTCTAAAGCGAGTCGGGCAAACTTCAAAACAGGTCCCGCACTTCGTGCATTTTTCCTGATCGATCACGTGAACAAGGTTCTTTCCGCCCGAGATCGCATTTGACGGGCACTGTCTCGAACACGTCATGCAGGCCCTGCACTTGTCCGGATCGATGTAGTAGGCGATAAGCTCCTTGCAGGAAAGCGCCGGACACCTTTTGTCCCTAATATGCGCATCGTACTCTTCCCTGAAGTACTTGAGGGTGCTCAAAAAGGGGTTGGGCGCGGTCCTGCCCAAAGCGCAAAGAGCCGCCTCCCCGGCCACCTCGGCAAGCTCCTCCAAGCGCTCGATATCACCCTCTTTTCCCTTACCTTTAGTGATATTGGTGAGGATTTTGAGCATCTGCCTGATGCCCTCACGGCACGGAACACACTTGCCGCACGACTCGTCGGCCAGAAAGTCGAGGAAGTACCTGGCGACATCGACCATGCAGGTATCCTCATCCATTATGATCATGCCGCCGGAGCCCATCATCGAACCGGCCCTGGACAGTTCGTCAAAGCCGACTTCGAGATCGAGGAGCTGCTCGGGGATGCATCCGCCCGAGGGTCCGCCCGTCTGTACCGCTTTGAACTTTCTGCCTCCCGGAATGCCGCCGCCAACCTTGTAGATGATATCCTTGAGCGTCGTGCCCATGGGGACTTCGACAAGGCCGGTGTTGTTGATTTTTCCCACCAGAGAGAAGATCTTGGTGCCCTTGCTCTTTTCGGTCCCGAACTGTGTAAACCAGTCCGCCCCCTTGTTTATGATAAGCGGCACATTGGCCCACGTTTCAACGTTATTCAAGACGCTGGGCCTATCCCAGACGCCCTTTACCGCAGTATGGATGTACTTGGGCCGGGGCTCTCCCGCCTTGCCTTCCAGGGCGGTCATAAGAGCGCTCGATTCGCCGCATACAAAAGCCCCCGCCCCCCTGTGCACCGTGACTGAAAAATCGAAGCCCGAGCCAAGAATGTTTTTGCCGAGAAAACCATACTCTTCGGCCTTCTCGATTGCGATCAGCAAATTTTCCACAGCTAGGGGATATTCCTGCCGCACATAGACGAAACCCTCGCTGGCGCCTACGGCGAAACCGCCGATGATAAGCCCCTCTAGAACCGAATGAGGGTTACCCTCGAGAACCGACCTGTCCATGTACGCACCCGGATCGCCCTCGTCGGCATTGACAATTACGTATTTTATGTCCCCGGGGGCGTTTCGGGATTCCTCCCATTTCCTGCCCGTGGGAAAGCCGCCGCCTCCCCGGCCTCGAAGGTTCGATTTTTTGATTTCCCCGAGCACATCAACGGGCGTCATGGAGCACAGGGCTTTAACCAGCGCCGAATAGCCGCCAAGCGCCACGTAGTCCTCGATGCTCTTGGGATCGATCTTGATGTTGCTGCCTATGATGTGGCGCTGCTGGTTTTTGTAGAAGGGAATATCGGACTCGTGGGCCGCTTTTTCGCCCGTGGCCGGATCGACATAGATCAACCGCTCGACGATCTCTTTTTCTTTCAAAGTCCGCGAGACAATTTCCGGGACATCTTCGGGTTTAACCTGAAGATAGGAAATCTCCTCGGGATAGAGAACCACAACCGGTCCTCTTTCGCAAAACCCGTGGCACCCGGTTCCCTTTGTACCTACATCGACCGCAAGGCCCTGTTTTTCAATTTCGGCCATAAAGGCGGCCAGGACATCGGCTGCGCCCGAGGCAATGCAGCCCGAACCCGCGCAGATCAATACGCAGGGCTTGCTTCTGTGGGTTTGAGACTCTATTTCCCGTCTTACCGCCTCGAGTTCACCGGGAGAGTTTATCCTTGGCATATTTTTCCCTTACTCGTAGTTTTTCAACACGTCTATCGCCCTGGCCGGCGCCATTTTGCCGTGAGGCTTGCCGTCGACTTCCATAACCGGCCCGAGAGCGCAACAGCCAAGGCAGTTGACGGTCTCGAGGCTGAACTTCATGTCCAGGTCCGTTTCTCCCGGCTTTATTCCGGTAAGATCCTGCACACTGTCCAGAACACGGGAGGCGCCACGGACATGACAGGCGGTGCCCATGCAAATATGGATTTCATGGCGTCCCTTGGGGACGAGGCTGAAAGCCTTATAAAAGGTGGCTATATGCTGTATCCGGGTAAGAGGCACATCCAACACCTCGCTCACCCTCGCCAACGCCTCGCCGGGAAGCCAATGATTCTCGCTCTGGATGTCGAGCAATATTTGAATGAGCGAGCTGGCCTCACCATGGTATTTATCGATGATCCGATCTATTTTGTCTATGTCCATATCCCTGTCCCGAAGAGTATTCGGTGGGCTGCGCTGCGCTTAGCCCACCCTACGATTCCGATTTCGGAGAAGCATCTTCCGACTTGCGGCCTCAGGCAGCCACAAAGCGCTTGCAGCCCGCGTCGTATCTCACCAGACCGAGTCTCGATGAGGCATTGAGGCGCCTTGAGACCTCCGAGGGGCTGAGGCCCAAGGTCTCGGAGATTTCCCCCGTCGAACGGGGCCCCTCGCGCAGAAGCAGCATGATTTGTCCTATCGCAAGCTTTCCGGCAAAAAGCTCCTCGAAAAGCCCGTTGACCTCGTCGCTCGAAAAGAAGCGTTCGATCTCCTCTTCGGTTTTTAAGGAGATCCTGAGCCTTTCCCTTTCCACGAGCCTGATGTAAGGGATGAGGGCCGTTATCGCTTCGAGCTTGAGTTTCAGCCCCGTTTCGCTCAGGCCTTCGCCCTTGCCAATAGGTCCAAGGTCCTTAATCTTTTCGACAAAAGCGCTCACATGTTCGATAAAAAGGCCGGCCTCGCTGCCCGAGACAAACCCTATTTTCAACCTCTCCGGATTCAGACCCACGTGCTCCATTATTTTCCGGAAAATAGAGACCATGCTCAGGGCCTGGAAGTTGCCGTTGGTGATGTAGTTGCATTCATTCAGGTGGCATGCGCCTATAAAAACCCCGTCCGCGCCCTTGGAAAAAGCCCGCAGAACGAAAGCCGGATCCACCCGGCCCGAGCACATGACTCGGACAAGCCTCATTTCGGATGTATATTGTAGTCTGGAAACTCCAGCAAGGTCGGCAGCGCCGTATGCTCACCAGTGGCAGACAAACCCGATCACTTTGGGCTTAAATTTGAATCCCGAGCTCATTTTCATCTCACTCCCAAATCGGGCGGGGATAAACCACGCCCTACATGTCCAACATTGCCGCGTCGATTGCGCTCACAACCTCTTCATCGGTAAAGTGCTTGAGCTGTATGGCATTTGTGGGGCACTTCGTGTTGCACACGCCGTCACCCTTGCAGAGAACCGGGTTGACCACGGCCTTTCTGCCTATCGGCGTATGCTTAAACGATATTGCGCCGTAAGTGCAAACGGTGATGCACGCCCCGCACGAAACGCAGCTGTTTTCATCCACCTCGCACACAGAACCCGATGCCACGACCGTATCGCGGGAAAGAAGCGTAAGCACCCGGCCCGCGGCCCCGTATGCCTGGCTAACGCTTTCCCGAATGAACTTGGGATAGTGGGCCGCGCCGCACAGATAGACGCCGTCGGTCCCAAAATCTACCGGACGGAGCTTTACATGGGCTTCCTTGAAAAAGCCGTCCGGGCTAAGCTGTACTTTAAACAGGGACGCTATCTCATTGGTTGCCGCCGAAGGAATGACAGCGGCGGACAAAGCGAGGAGGTCGGCGTCGACGGCAAGCTTCATCCCCAAGACCGGATCGGGCGCGGTCACCCTCAAAACCGGGCGGCCCTCCTCGACAACGGCCTCTACCACGGGCTTTTCCGCAGGCTCGTAGCGGATGAACTTGATATCCTTTTCAGCCGCCAGCCGGTAATAGTCCTCATTCAGCCCGTAGGTCCTCATGTCCCGGAAGTAAATATGAATGTCGGCCTCCGGGTTTATCTCCTTGAGCTTCAGGGCGTTCTTTACGGCGTGGGCGCAGCATATGCGGGAGCAGTAGTCTCTATCCTCCTGCCTGCAACCCACGCACTGGATCATGGCAAGGCTGCGGCATTGGAGAACGCTTTGGTCCCCTGCGGCGAGTTTGCCCTCCAGATCGAGCTGGGTCAGGACCTTGTCATCTTCTCCGTAGAGGTATTCGGTGGGCGTGTACATATCGGCGCCTATGGCTATTACGACAGCGCCGTGTTTTATCTCCGCAGGCCCCCTCGAGGACTTGACCGCGGTTACGAAATTTCCGACGTAGCCTTTGGCCTCGGTTATGGCCGCATTGGTATACACATGCACCAGGGGGTGCCGATAGACCTTTTGGGCAAGGTCTTGCACATAGGCCTGAACGTCCAGCCCATCGAGGGTATAGTGCACTTTTCTTGCAATTCCCCCGAGTTGGGAATCCTTTTCCAGGAGGTAAACTTCGTGATCCTGGTTGGCAATGGACAGGGCGCAGGTCATCCCTGCTATGCCACCTCCCACCACAAGCGCCGACTTATTGACCGGCAGATCGAATTCCCGCAGGGGCTCGAGCAGGCAGGCGCGCGCAACCGACATCCGAACGATGTCCTTGGCCTTCTCGGTAGCCTTTTCCTTTTCCTTCGAGTGGACCCAGGAGCAGTGCTCCCTGATGTTGGCCATCTCGAAGTAATATTGATTGATTCCCGCCTCCCGCACGGTATCACGGAAAAGAGGCTCGAGGGTCCTGGGGCTGCACGCGGCAACCACCACGCGGTTAAGCCCTTTTTCCCTGGCCAGGTCCGTTATCTGCTGGGCGGAGTTGGTGGCGCACGAAAAGAGCTGTTCACGGGCGTAGACGACGTTTGGCAGGCTGAGGGCATAGTCGACTACGGAGGGAACATTCACTATCCTTCCGATATTTGCCCCGCAATGGCAGACGAAGACCCCTATCCTCGGCTCCTCCTGCGAGACGTCCTTTTCCTGCGGATACACCCTTTCTTTGGACAGCCCGCCTCGCCTGCTGCGGAGCAATTCGCCCACGCGGGACCCGGCGCCGCTCGCGCTGAAAACCGACTCGGGAATATCGACGGGCCCCTGGAAGGCCCCGCTGATAAATATGCCGGGCCGGGAGGTTTCGATCGGATTTGCCGGATCGGTCAGGCAGAAGCCGTGAGACTCGAGCTCGATACCGAACTTTTCCGAGATCGCCTTAAATCCCTTAGGCGGGTTAAGTCCAACGGACAAAACCACCATATCGAACTCTTCCTCTTTTACCCCATCCTCGCCCGTAGCATACCTTATGGTGACGTTTCCACTTTCGGGGATCTCTTTTCCAATGGACACGTAGCTTCGGATAAACCTCACCCCCGGCAGGCTTTCGGCTTTCTCGAAGTACCTCTCGAAGTCCTTGCCGTAGGAGCGGATATCGTTGTGGAAAACGGTGCACTCGGCATCCGGGCTGTGGTCTTTTGTCAAAATGACCTGCTTCTGCGTATAGGTGCAGCAGACAGCCGAACAGTAGCTGTTTGCGCCCTCAAGTATCTGCCTCGAGCCTACGCATTGAAGCCAGGCGATTTTTTTCGGATGCTTACCGTCGGAGGGCCGCAGCACCTCGCCCTGGAAAGGTCCGGTAGAGCTTAGCAGCCGTTCGAAGTCAAGACTGGTTATAACGTTTGCAAACTCTCCGTAGCGGTATTCGGCCCTCACCTTCGGGTCGAAGGGCTCGATACCCGGGGCAAGAATGATAGCCCCTACGTTTATATCCCTCTTTTGGGGCCTCTGATTGAAATCTATCGCGTCGTTCTTACAGACCGCCGTACAGATACGGCATTTCTTCTCCTTAAGGTAGATGCAGCTCTCATCGATATATGCGACAAGAGGGATCGCCTGGGGGAAGTATATATGTATGGCCTTGTTCCTCGATATCTGCTGATTGAACTGGTCCGGGTATGTCACCGGGCAGTTTTCAACGCAGGTAGTGCAACCGGTGCACTTGTCCTCGAGGATATATTTGGGCTTTTTAGTCAACCCGACCTTGAAGTTGCCAGCTTCGCCTTCCACGCTGTCGACTTCAGTATAGGTCAGGACTTCAATATTCGGATGCCGGCCGGCCTCGACCAGTTTGGGCGAAAGAATTCACATCGAGCATTCATTTGTCGGAAACGTCTTGTCGAGCTGGGCCATGTGGCCGCCTATGCTCGGCGATTTCTCGACCAGATACACCTTAAACCCTGCAGTGGCGAGATCGAGGGAGGCCTGAATACCGCTTACGCCTCCACCGATAACCATGACGTCACCAAACTCGCTGCCGCAAAGACCTTTAAGAATTCGTTCCCCGATATTTTCCAGTTCTTTTTTCACTTCTTTCCCCTAAATGACTTCGGCGATAATTTCCGTGATGTCCCTGATTTCGAGCGGTTCACCGTCTTCACGGTTCAGCCTGCTGTCCTCGAAATTGGTGATGCAATACGGGCAGCAAGTGGCCAGCACCTCGGCCCCGACCGAAACAGCCTGCTCGATCCTCAAATCCGAAAACCTCTCACCCTTGGGCGTCTCCATCCAAATCCTGCCGCCTCCGCCGCCGCAGCACAGGCTTTCCCTGCGATAATCGGCCATCTCGACAAGCTCCAAGCCCGCCTTCTTCAAGACCTCCCTCGGCTCATCGAAGATACCGTTGTGTCTGCCGAGGTAGCAGGGATCGTGATAGGCGACCTTTTTTCCGTATTCACCGGTTATCTCGAGCCTTCCCTCCCTGATGAGTTCGAACAAATACTGCGTGATATGGACCACCTCGAAGTTCACCCTGAACTCGGGATACTCGTTTTTGAACGTATGATAGCAATGAGGCGAAGAAACAAGGATTTTCTTCACCCCGGCGTCGATAAAGGTCTTGATGTTTTCCCTGGCAAGACGTTTGAAAAGCTCCTCGTCGCCCGTCTTGCGAATGCTTTCCCCGCAGCAGCTCTCCTTTGTCCCGAGTATGCCGAAATCCACCCCGGCTTTGTTCAGAATGGAGGCCGTAGCCCTTGCGACCCTTTTCATCCTGGGGTCGTAGCTCAGATAGCAGCCGGGAAAATAGAGGATCTCCATACCCTCGGAAAACGTCTGCACAGGCAGCCCTTCGGCCCATTTCGCCCTCTTGGCCCGCTCCTCGTTAAGAGGGTTTCCCTCGGCGACAAGGCTTGCGCCAATCGAGCGAACGGACTTGACGGCGGTTGGAAACACCCCGTACTCGGTGGCAATCCTTCGAAGCGCCACGCCGGACTCTATCTGTTTTACCCCCCGAGGGCACCGCTCGGGGCATCTTCCGCAAGTGGTGCAGCGCCATATGTCTTCGGTTTCAATGTCGGTCAGGCCGAAGGTCGCCTGCCGGACTATCTTGCGCATACTAAACGTCCGGACCCTGTTCCACGGGCAGACCGTATCGCATAATCCGCACTGGTAACAGTACTTGAAGGCATCTCCGCCGTTCGCCTTTATTACCTCGATGATTTCCTTTTCCGGGGCCACAGTCTCCATGCTTTTTACCGGTCCTTTTTCTTCGGGCTTAAGGTTTCTCCAGATATTTCAAAGGAGAGCATACCAACCCCCTCGATATAGCTTGCCGACCTGTTAAGTCGCAGAAAAATAACGAAAACCTGGATTGATCACATTGTAGCTATTATATAGTTACACCATAGCTGGGGTCAAGAAAAAACACAATTTACGCCCCATAGAAAAAGCGAAGGGGAAAAGCGCGGGGAGCCGGAATTCATCATCATAAATCAGCGCGAGAAGCAGGTTGGGAAGGTTGCCGGGGCAGGGCTTCCGGCGGGTATTCGACCAGCCGGAAGCCTAAGGTGAAGTGATGATTAATCTCTGTTGGCCTTTTTTATGCCCAGGGCATCGACGGCAAGGATCATTTTCATGATGTTCGTCGCGCCCTCGAGTATCTTGTAAACCTTGCCGTCCCGGAGGATTCGCGCCATGGGATATTCATTGGAGTATCCGTAAGCGCTGAGGACGTCCAGGCCGAGGTTTGGAACTTCATCGGCCGCCCGGGAGGCATAGAATTTGGCGAGGCAGGTCTCACGCATATTATTGACCATTCCGCGGTCTTTCTGGATTGCACAACGCCAGGTGAGCGCCCTGGCCGCCTCGGTTTCGGCAACCATCCTGGCGATGGTTTCCTGGACCATCTGGTATTCGGCTATGGGGCGGCCGAACTGACGACGCTCGTTAGCGTACTTGACAGCCTCGTCCAGGGCGGCCTGACAGGTACCGACGGCGCCAGCGGCAGCAGAAAGCCGCGTGCTGATGAGTTCCTTCATGAGGTATTCGAAGCCGTGCCCTTGCTCGCCCAGCAGATGTGAGGCGGGGACCCTCACGTCTTCCATTATGACTTCACCGGTGGGGCAGGCCCAAAGTCCAAGCTTTTCCTTGATCGCAACGGTGGATACGCCGGGCAAGTTCATATCCATGACAAAAACGCTCATGCCTTTGTGTTTTGCGGCCTTGTTGGTCATGGCAAAAACCACGCACACATCGGCGACCGGCGACCAGGTTATCCACATTTTGCGCCCGTTAAGAATATAATGGTCGCCATCCTTTACGGCGGTCGTGGACATCGAGGCGGTATCCGAACCCGTATCGGGCTCGGTAATTCCGAAACAGCCGATCATTTTGGCCGAGACAAGAGCGGGGATATACTTTCTTTTCAGTTCCTCGCTGCCCCATTTCAGAATGGACATGGAGGTCCCCATGGTCTGCATATTGAAGCCCACGCGAAGAGATCCCGACACTCTGCCGATCTCTTCGGTGACGATCGCATGAGCGAGGTATCCCATATTGTTTCCGCCGTATTCTTCGGGGACCGGGCAGCCGAAAAGGCCCAGTTCGGCCATCTTGTCGACCAGATCGCGTTGCCAGCGATGCGCATTCTCATCCTCATCGACATGGGGGGCGATTTCCTTGTCGGCGAACTTGCGGACAGTGTCGCGCAGAATTATAAGCTCTTCGGAAAGTTCAACATCGTATCGATCACTACTCATGTATTTGGCTCCTTGAAGATTTTCCTTATGAATCCAAACCCAGCACCCGGGCGGCATTGCCCCCCAGAATTTTTTCCGCCGCGCCCGGGGGCAGGGGCAGCGCAGCAACAGCGTCCATATTGCGTTTTATATGAGGCATTCCGGGCCAATCGCTGCCGAAAATCACCTTATCGGCATTGCGCCCCAGTTCCGGGAAGTACACGAGAAGCTTGGACGGCGGCAGGCCGGATATTTCCATATAGACATTTTTGTGCAGTCTCGACAGGAAAATGGCCCTGTCGTACCAAAGTGGTCTGCCCGAATGGGCCATAACGATCTTGAGATCGGGAAAATCGACCGCGACATCGTCGAGGTGCAACGGATCGCCGTATTTGAGGCGAGTGCCGCGAAAAACCGACGAGCCGGTATGAATCAAAACGGGGATTCCCAAATCCTGAGCCGTCCGATAGACGGGATACATTCGGGAGTCGTTGAGGAAGTATTGTTGATAAGTCGGGTAGAGCTTGAGTCCCCGGAACCCCTCCTCGGTCACCAACCGTTTGAGCTCGTCGGCGGGCCTGGTGAAAACGAACGGGTTTACATCACAGAACGGGATGAGCCTCGCGCGTCCCCTGCAAAAATCTCTCACCCGTTCGTTGGTGCACAGGCCGGCCGTCAGCTGGTTCAAGGCAGCCAGCACGCAGGCGCAATCCACCCCTTGCTCGGCCAGAAGTTCTTCGAACCGGCCCGGGTCGGAATATTTTTCGCAGAATTCATCGAACCCGCTCGGATGCGTCTGCCTGATCCACTCGGTCACCCAAGGATGCTGGAATTCATAAAGAAGCGGGTTCAAGTGCACATGGAAGTCGATGCGCTTCATGCGCTGCGCCTGATGGGCAGCATCATCACCCAATCGTTTTCACCTCGTTTCAAAAAAGGTCACGCTCTTTTAAAGACGTAAGTCAGCCGGCCGTTGGAGGTGCGCGAGACCGCAGCCTTCAAAGTCATTCCAACCGCGAGATCGGCTTCAGGCACGGAGGCGTCGATACGTCCAAAGACCTTGTAGTCACCGTAGTCCACCAGAGCGATCGTGTAGGGAACTTCTTCCGTAAAGCCGGTAGGCGCATATTGCAAGGTAGAATAGCCCACGAGCTTACCCTCCCCTGCAACTTCGAACCATTCGATTTCAGCGGAAAGACACTCACAACACTGGGCGCGGGGGGGGAAAAAGGTTTTCCCGCACTTGACGCACCGGGTCCCCATCAATTTACCGTTCTCGAGGTGGCCAATAAAATCGTTGACCCGGGTAACAGCGGCGAAGCTGACTGTCCCGAATTCAGTAAATCTCGTGTCCAATTCATTTTTTGCCATGCTGTGCTCCATACGGACGGAAGTCGAAAATCCAAAGTCGAAGGTCGAAAGTCGGAATAAAACGCTCCAACTATCGACCTCCGATAACCGATATCCGCTCGCTCATTCGAGGCCCAGGATTGTTACGTTACCGTAAAGACCAACGCCTCCGATATTGTGAACGAGTCCGAAGACGGGGTCCTTGACCTGTATTTCTCCAGCCTCTCCGCGGAGCTGCAGCACAATCGTGCGAACCTGCGAGCCGCCGGTCGCCCCGATCGGATGCCCCTTGGAAAGCAGCCCTCCGTCGACGTTAACCGGAATCCTGCCCTCCTTGTAGGTCTCTTTGGACCTGATAAGCTCCCTGCCCTCGCCGGGCTTGGCGAAACCGAGGTTTTCATATGCCATCAGCTCTGCGATCGTAAAGCAGTCGTGGACTTCAGCCACGTCGATATCGGCAGCCGTGATGCCGGCCATCTTGTAGGCCTGCCGCGCGGCTTCCTCGGCCGCCGCAAGGCCGTAGAGCCGGTCCCGCCCGGCCAAGTTAACCGGGGCTGAAGCTGCGCCGATCCCTTTGATCCAGACGGGCTTTTTCGCAAGAGCGCGAGCTTTTTCTTCGGAGGCTACGATCAAACAGGAACTGCCGTCAGCATTGGCGCAACAGTCGCCGCCGCGCAACGGGACAGCCACGGGGGCGCCCAGAAAACTCGACGGATCCATGATCTGATCGAGGGTAACCGGCTTACGATAAACGGCAAGCGGGTTGAGCTGCCCGTAGGTAGCCGCCTTAACGCGGATGAGCGCCAGGTCTTCGGGGGTCGTCCCGTACTTCGCCATGTGGGCTCGAGCGTGCATGGCATAATAGGCGGGCATCATCGTCCCGAAAGGAGACTCCCACAGGATATCGGCGCCCCGGCCCATACGTTCCTGCGACTCGACAGACGTCAGTTGCGACATGATCTGGAACCCGATGACCATCACCACGTCGTGCAGGCCCGATGCAACCAGAGAGTAGGCGAGTCTCAGGCCGGTACTGCTCGACGAGCACAGGGTTTCAGCATAAAAGGTGGGCTGCGGGTTCAGTCCCAGGTATTCGGCGATCACTCCCGCCGGGGACCTCTGCTTATCGTATTCCGGGGCCGAACAGACGACCGTTGCGTCAATATCTGTCCTGGCAATCCCGGAATCTTTCATCGCTTCCCGGAAACTTTCAAACACCAACTCACGGATCGACCCCGGATATGTGCGGACAAAAGCACTTTGCCCGACGCCGACAATTCCAACTTTTCTACTCATACCCATCCTCCCGGAGAACTTCACCGGAACACTTATTCTTTAGGCTTTCCAAGCACTTCGGCATACATGTCATAATCCCAGGTCTTGCACTCCGCGATGTTCTGGCGGAACTTGACGAAATCCGCGACATCCTTGCCGGTAATCTTTTTCGTATTGAAAGCGCCAAAACCAAGGAATGCTTCTCCACTCATGTTCGCCGCAAGCCAATGACGGTGTTCGTTTTTGGTGGTGTCCCAGAAGAATTTCTTCTTCTGCCGGATTCCGTCCATAGACTTGATAAGGCAGCCGGGGAACAGGTTGGCAAACTTCCATACGATGTTCTGGACTTCTTTATCGAGCAGTTCGAAGTCGGCGTTTGGCTGATGTTTTTTCAGGAACTCCCTGCCTTCGGCAAATTCCTGGCCGGTTTTGGACTCACCGTAGACGATCTCTCCGTCCTCGACCCATTTATCCCAAATAACAGTGGGATTTCTCACCCACTTGCCGTCCACCTTGAGCACGGGAACGACTTTGGTTATGAGGTTTTTCGCCCTCATCTTGTATGCAGACCACATCTCGCAGGAGACGCAGTTCCACATGGCGTCTTCGGCCGAGAGAAACCAGGGCAGGAAATCCGAGGACCCGCCAACGGGGGCGGACCCGTGCTTGGGGCCGGCCTGGCCGAATATGGCGAGGTCGGAGGCCACAGCGAGGTCGCATGCCATCCCGATTTCCTGGCCGCCGGCCACCCGCATGCCGTTTACCCTGCATATGGTGGGCTTTTTGCACATAAGGATGGCATCGACCATGTGATTGAACAGCTCCATATACTGGCCGTATTCGTCACACCTCATGCTGTAGTATTCGCTGTATTCCTTGGTGTTGCCGCCGGTACAGAAAGCGTAAGGCCCGGTGCCGGTAAAGACAACGCACACGACGCTCCTGTCCAGGGAGGCATTTTCGAAACCTGCTATAACGCCCTTTACCATTTCAGTGGTGTATGAATTGTACTGGGCAGGATTATTGAGCCTGATCCAGGCCGAATACAGACCTTCGACGACTTTTCCCGAGGGGTCCGTAAGAGGCCGTTTCTCGTATACCACGCAAGGGGGTTCGGTCCCCCAGTGGATATCCGAGTGCAGCAGGTGGTCCTTGTGTCCATTATCCCTTGGCATCCATTCAAGTGCCATTGCAATTTCTCCTTACAACATCGCGCTTGTGAGTAAGCGGTGAACAGTTCGAATGCCGCCCGCTCTTTGCCTACACCGCCGAGTCAATTTTCCAAAGGATTGACCAGTCGCAAAACCAGCCAATCCCGTCAACGCCTCTAGAAATCGGGGATCAGTATGATCCGCCGGTCAGGAGGCGTATGGTGGGCTTCCTCGAAAGCCTCCCTTATCTTGCTCATCGGCCGGGTCTGAACGAAGGGGCTGACCGCAATCTTCCCGGTGACCACCATTTCCAGCACCTGCGGGTAATACTCGGGCAAACATCCCCAGGTCCCGATGATCTCGGCGTCGAAGGCCATGAGGCGGCTCAACATGTATTCGGTCTTCCCCATGCCGAAGCCGATAATGATCAGTTTGCCGGTGAAGCTGAGCAGATTGAGCGCGGTTTCCTGGCCGGGCTTGCTGCCGGTGGCCTCGAAGATCTTCCACCCGTAGCCGGGAAGCCCCTGCTGCTCGCGGATTTTCTTCACTTCGGCCGCCACATCAGCCGGTCCCTTGCCGGAGGCGTTTATCACGAAATCGGCCCCGTATTTGAGCATCTTCTGCAGCCGTTCCTCGACGATGTCAACGGCGATAACCGTTCCCGCCCCGAGGCCCTTGACCGTCTGAACCACATACTGTCCGACTCCCCCGACCCCGATAACGACCACGTTGTCGCCCACTTCGAGCCCGGCCCTCTTAGCGGCCTGAAATGGAGTGGTAACCGCGTCGGCCACGACAGCCAACTCTTCGAGCGGGATGCTTCCCCGCTTTTTTATCTCACAAAGATCTATGGAAGGAACGGGAATGTGGCTTGCAAAACCGCCGTATATGCCGGTGCTGTTTCCGGGCATTTTCTGATTGAGACACCTGTTTCCCCGCCGCGTCTTGCACAGTTCGCACTGGCGGCAGGGCATCACCGCCGGGACCAGGACTTCCTTGCCCAGCCACTTCTTGTCGCCCGCCACCACAGTCCCGGAAATCTCGTGTCCCAGGATCAGGGGCGGCTTTTGAATCGTGGGTACGCCGTCGTAAAAATAACCGAGGTCCGTGTGGCACACTCCGCAGCCCGCAACCTTTACGAGAACTTCGCCCTCTTTCAGCTCGGGAACCGGAATCTCAACCATCTCGAGCCTTCCGGGGATCGTTTCTCCCGTCTCCTTGTTCTTGGCTGTCGGTTGGACCATCTGCCAAGCCTTGATCTTATCGGGCACTGTTGACATTTTTCTCCTTCCTGAAAAAAAGCTCTGCGGCTGGGGCCGCCGCGCCGAGCGTGAAGATATGGATTGGGAAAGCCGAGGTCTACTCTTTTTAAGGATGAAAAAGAGAAGCCGGCCGTGGAGGCACAAAACCGCCTCGCGGTGAGAAGCTACAATCCGGCTACAAAATAGCTTGCCCCCGGTAGCGTGTCAATAGGTTTTTGACCAGTCTTTTGGAGGGGAGAGGCAGGGAGGTTTGCCGCTGGAATTCATTCTAATGAATTGAATTGATTTCAAACAATTTGCAACTCAAAACCACCAATCTGCCGTGTTAACATCGAATTATGAAATTCATGGCGAGAATGGCGCCGAAAAAAACTTGACCTGATAGGGCGACATGGTATTTACGAAATTCATTATAATGAACTTCTGCCATGATTCTAGAAGGAGCGCAGGGTGGCAGGCGAGGCGGAAAACTTTCATGCCCCATTTTCGAAGGAGAAATGAGATGCTCTTGCCCAAGTTTGATTTCGACGAGCCGGCAACAGTGTCGGAAGCCTGCGAGATCTTGGCCGAATTCGGCGCAAAGGCCAAGGTGATTGCGGGCGGGACCGATTTAACGGTCAACATGAAAAAGAAGCTCCTTTCTCCCGAGCGGCTGGTTTCCATCGCCAGAGTCCCTGAACTTCAAAGAGTCGATGCCTCGTCAACTATGTTGAAACTTGGGCCCTGCGTGACGATAGCAAACATTGCGGAATCGGGGGAAATCGGGAAGCGGTGGGGGGCGATTTGCGCCGGAGCAAAGGCGCTTGGCTCTCCTCTGGTTCGCAACCGCGCAACCGTGGGCGGAAACCTGGGGTCTGCAAGGCCCGCTGGAGACATGCCTCCTTCCCTGATGGCCTACGGCGCGAGGGTGGTGCTCACCAAAAAATCGGGACAAAGGGTTGTGTTTCTGGACAATTTTTTCCGGGGGCCGGGACTGACCGAAATCGCACCCGAGGAGATCATGACCGAAATACAAGTGGATGCGCCGCCTCCCCACGCGGGAGCGGGCTATATCAATCTCGGCCTTCGAAGCTCGTGTGACTGCAATATCGTTAACGTTGCCTCCTACCTGGTTCTTGAGGGACCCGGCGGCCCGATTAAAGAGGCGAGAATTGTCATGGGATGCGTGGGCCCGACGCAGCGAAGGGCGGTCTCGGCCGAAAAAGCTCTTATAGGGAAAAAGCCGTGCGAGGCCCTGTTCACCAGGGCCGGAGAAGCCGCGATGACGGATTCCACGCCGATCGACGATTTCAGGGGATCGGCGGCCTACAAGAAAGAGATGGTGAAGGTGCTTACGCGAAGGACCCTTGCCGCGGCGTTCGAAGAGGCGCTCAAGAGCTAATCGGGCTTCGATTTATCCGAGAGGAGGCAGTTCATGGCGGCTAAACTCGTTCAACTTACGATCAATGACAAGGAATATGATATCGCGGTGCAGGCGAACGAGACCCTGGTGGACGTGCTGCGCTACCGGCTCGGCCTCACCGGCACGAAGAAGGGCTGCGGCCAGGGAGATTGCGGTTCGTGCACGGTGATCATGGACGGCAATACCGTTAATTCCTGCCTGGTGCTTGCCGTACAGGCCAACGGCAGCCGGATCACAACCATCGAAGGTCTGGAATCCGAAGAGGGACTGCATCCGGTTCAGAAGGCCTTCATAGAACACGGGGCCATCCAGTGCGGATTTTGCTCCTCCGGCATGATTCTTTCCGCCAAGAACCTGCTCGACAAGAACCCGAAGCCGACTGAAGGGGAAATCAGGAGCGCTTTGTCGGGAAACCTGTGCAGGTGCACCGGATATCAGAAGATCGTCGAAGCCGTGCAATCGATTGCAAAATAAGGAAATATTCCAATGGGTAACTTTGAGGTTATCAATTCGAGGGCTTCCAGAATCGATTCGCCGGCCAAAGCTACGGGAAGCGCCTTATACGTGGACGATATAAAAATGCCGGGGATGCTTTACGGCGCGATGCTGCAAAGCCCGGTGGCGCACGCCCGGATCAAGAGCATCGACGTTTCGGCCGCGGCGCGACTGCCGGGCGTAAAGGCGGTCGTGACGGCCAAGGAGGCGGGGCTGGTAAAATTTGGCGTTAGCCCCGCGCGCTATGATGAAACGCTTTTTTGCCACGACAAGGTGAGGCACCACGGGGACAATGTCGCGGCCGTAGCGGCCGTGGACTTGGAGACGGCCATGCACGCCCTCTCTCTTATCCAGGTGGATTACGAAGAACTTCCCGTGCTCATCACGATCGAGGAGGCGACGGCCGAGGGCGCCCCGCTGGTCCACGACGGCTATCCCCGCAATATCTGCGCGGAAATTCACCAGGAGTTCGGCAATGTGAAAGAGGCCTTCAAGGAATGCGACCTCATAAAAACCACCACTTTTGTGAACAAGCGCCAGGACGCCGCCTTTATCGAACCCCAGGGCTGCATCGCCCACTTCGATATTTTCGGCAACTTGACACTTTACTCTTCGACCCAGTCGGTCCACTATGTCCAGCGGACCGTGGCGATGGTCCTGGGGCTTCCCATAGGAAAAGTGAGGGTTGTAAAGCCTTATGTGGGCGCGGGGTTCGGCCCCAAGGCCGCCGCAAATCACCTGGAGCCGGCAGCGTGCCTTCTTTCCATGAAAACCGGCAAGCCGGTCAAGATGAACTTCGAAAGAGAGCAGGTCTTTATGCACAGCCGAGGAAGGCATCAATTCTTCCATAAGTTCACTACCGGCGTGAAAAAAGACGGCACCATAATGGGGCTCGACCATGAATGCTATCTAAACGGCGGCGCCTACACGAGTTTTGGAATCGGGACGGTCTACTATGCGGGATCGCTGCTTGGCGGTCCCTACAAGCTGCGCAATATGAAATATGACGGCTACCGCGTCTACACGAACCTGCCCGCGTGCGGAGCGCAGCGCGGACACGGCGGGGTGGCGGCGCGCGCCGGCTGGGAGCAGCAGTTGGACATGATTGCCGAAGAACTGGGAATGGACCCCTTCGATCTTCGCCAAAAGAACATGCTGGTTGCCGGAGACGTAACCTGCAACGGGCTGAAAATCAGCAGCTTCGGAATGCCGGAGTGTCTGGAAGCGGTAAGGAGCGGCTCCGACTGGAAGAGCAAAAAAGGAAAGCTGCCCAGGGGCAAGGGCATCGGCATGGCCTGCGGCTTCTTTGAGTCCGGCGCGGGATATCCGAGTTACCCCTCCGATACCTACCACGACACGGTGCTCGTGAAACTGGCCGAAGACGGTGGTTCGGCGCTGGTGCTCTCGGCCTCGGCCGAAATCGGCCAGGGTTCGGATACCGCCCTTGCCATGATTGTAGCCGAAGGGCTGGGAATCCCGCTGGAGATGGTCAGAGTTCAGTCGGGGGATACCGATTTTGGAGTAGACCTGGGAGCGCATTCGAGCCGCCAGACCCTTATGACCGGCCATGCGGCCAAAGAAGCCGCAGAAGATGCCAGGCGCCAGGTGATCGAGGTCCTCTCGGAGGAATTGAAAACGTCCGCTCAGGATATGGATATAAAAAACGGCGTCGTGAAATTCAAAATGGAAAAGCCTGATTTCACGCCGCTAAGGACGCGCTATATCAAGGAACACCGGGGCTGGCTGGACAATCCCGCAACAGATGACGAGCTTTCCTTCCGGGAAGCTTCCCGGATTGCCTTCCTCAGCCGCGGCACCATTGTGGGCAAGGGGAAGTACAAGCCCCCGGTACCGGGCGGATCATCGAAGGGCGCAACAGTCGGCACCTCGCCCGCCTACGGCTGCTCGGCGCAGGTAGTGGAACTTTCGGTCGATGAAGAGACCGGCAAGATTACGATCGAACAGATGACCGATGCCCATGATTGCGGCCTGGCCATAAACCGCACATCCGTAGAAGCGCAGATGCAGGGCTCTTTTTCAATGGGTCTTGGCGAGGCATTGTTTGAAGAAGTTAAATTTGATTCGAAGGGCCGGCTTATCAATGGTGACCTGGCAGAGTACAAAATCCCCTCCTGCCTGGATATGCCGAAGATAAAGTCGATTATTGTCGAAAGCAATGAGCCGAACGGTCCTTACGGAGCAAAGGAAGTCGGCGAGGGAGCGATCATGCCCACCATTCCCGCCATCCTCAATGCCGTATATGATGCGGTCGGAGTCAGAATATACGAGCTTCCGATGACACCCGAGAGGATTTGCACGGCGATAAAGGAATATAAGGAAAAGAGGATTGACGCAGAGTATGAAGATCAGAGCAAGCGGAACCGAGCTGGAAGTTCCATCCGGCTGTACGATTGAGAAACTTTTTGGCATCCTTGGCGAGAGTGTTCGACATGACATGATAGTCGAGATAAACCACGTATTCGTGCACGCCAAGGATTACTCTTCGACCGTAATAAGGGAAGGCGACGAAGTCGAGATGATCCACCTGGCTTTCGGCGGGTAGACGAATCGAGCAACTAAATTCGTGATGCTGAACAATCTGGAAAGAAGCTTATCTTCACCTTATTGCTAAGGTGGCGCTTTTCTACGGTAATATTTTCCAATATCTTGTTGCCTTTGACGGGTATTTTCGCTATTTTGGTTACCTCAATGAATTCACGCTCCTGTTCATCCGCTCGTTACGGATGGAAACCGATCCTTACCATACTGATGACTCTCCATTGAGCTGAGCTTCGCACTCGAAAGACGAATAAGGTTCACCCC
>JAJYTC010000224.1 GCA_021793275.1 Deltaproteobacteria bacterium
TCTACTCTATACTCTTGCGGGGTTCTTCATAGCGCCTGTTGCAATACGCTGGTATATTCCCAGATATACACAGAAAAATTTCCATTGCCGGTCCAGCCTCGCCAAGGTCCGGGTCAATCCATTCCTATTGACCGTGGAAGCCAAAGGGTTCAGCCTCGATCCGCCGCAGGGACCTTCCCTGGTGAGCTTCAAGGGGATGTTTATCTCCCTCAAGCTTAGCAGCCTGTTGCACTTAAGGGCAATAATTCAAAAGCTAAGTCTGGATAAGCCTGCAGTTCACCTCGCCATCGAACCGGACGGTACGCTTAATATCGAGAGGCTCGCTGGAACCCGGAAATCCAGTTCTTCTTCGTTCCCCCTGGTTTTACGCAATCTCTTAATACAAGGCGGAGAGATAACGATCGTCGACAAGCGGCAGAGCGAGCCCTTCACAACCGACATCGAAACCTTGAACATCAGTGCAAAGAACCTTTCGACCTTGAAAGACAGCGAGGGCACGTATTCTTTAAGCGCTGCCATACGGAACGGGGGAACTATCCATGTGGAGGGAAAGGTCAGTCTCTCCCCGCTGCGGTCATCGGGAAAACTTGATCTTAGCGAGATACGCGCCAAGACGCTATGGGGATTTTTAAGAAACAGGTTCAATCTCGCCCCCCCGGAAGGCCGCTTCGGCCTCACCACAAGCTACCGGCTGGATGCGGCCAAAACCCCCGTCCAGATGACAATGAATGGGATCAACGCCTATCTTTCAAACCTTTCATTGAAGCTGACCAATACCGGCAAACCTTTTCTGGAATTAAAGAAGGCGAACTTGATTGCGTCTCATCTGGACGCGGCCAAAAAGGACCTTCACATCGAGAAGCTCCTTGTCGATGGGGGCAGGGTGGACGTCAAGGTCGATAAATCAGGTCGGCTAAACTTGCGGCAAATCGTCCGGCAAGCCCGGGCACAGCCTATCGAGTTAAAACCGGGGCAGAAGCATCCGGAGCCTGTTACCGGAGGCAAAAGAGCGGCTATGCAGCCGGCGGCGGCGCAATCGAAAGCGCAACTGAAAGCCGACTCCATTGAAATCAAAAATGTAGCCATAGAATATAACGATGAGAGCGGGCCGACTCCGGTGCGGGCAGGAATCTCCCGCCTGCATTTGAAATTGAAAGCCGAGCTTAAAGCGGGTCGAAAGCAGAAGAAAACAGGGCTGAGCGCAATTACTGCTCACATGAAAAAGGTCGAAGTTGGCGCAGGACGGCCGCCGGCATCCCTGTTCAGCGTCGATGACCTCGCCGTAGAGGGTGCTGATTGCAATTTCAGTGATCATTCCATCGTGCTCTCCCGGATAGTTTTGAACAAGGGTCACCTTGACCTCACCCGCGACAAGGAAGGCCGAATCGAGCTCCTGCAACAGTTCGGCGGTCAAGCCAAAAAGAACGGGGCATCGAGGTTATCCAAAGGTTCACCATCCAATTGGAAACTGCTGGTCAAATCCCTGGAAGTCCAAGGCTTCGCTTCCCGCCTCTCGGATTTGACGAAAAGTCAAAATCCTTTGTACACGCTGCAGAATATCAATGCAAAAGCAACCGATATCGGCGGCAAATCACCAGTTAGCTTTACAGCGGCGTTTTCGGTGAAACAAGGGGGGAAAGTCAATATTCAAGGCAAAGTAGACCCTTCCGCACATTCGGCGAATGCGAAACTCAATGTGCGCGACCTTGTTCTCACGCCCCTGCAGCCCTACCTGGAACCATCGGTCAACCTGGTGATGCGCTCGGCGGAGTTCTCCTCACAAGGCACTTTCGACTACGCAACCGCGGGGAAAAAAGTAAAAGCGGCTTACGACGGCAGCTTGGGGCTGAATAAGTTCGCGTTTTCAAAGCCCAATTCCAATCGAACCTATCTCGGCTGGGACTCCCTGGAAATTCCCGGATTAAGGCTGACTTTGCAGCCGAATGTGCTCGAGATTCCGGGGATGACGATCACAAAACCGGTCGGAAGATTGATAATCGAGCCGAATCGGACACTCAACCTGGCCAGGATATTCAAGAGCCAACCGGGTCGGAAAAAGACAAAACCTGGTATGGCTAATTTCCGTTTCCTGGTTTCCAGAATCAAGGTCGAGGATGGTAATTTGTTTTTTGTCGATTCGAGCATCAGGCCCAACTTCAGGGTCTTCATCCACGGGCTCAAAGGGACAGTAGCCGGACTCTCTTCCGTTAAAACCTCGGCATCGAAGATAAATCTTCAAGGAGTAGTTAACCGATATGGGTTTGTAAAAATCAATGGAGTACTGCGCCCTTACGAAATCAAGCGTTTAGCCGATATCCTCATGGTTTTTCAAAACATCGAGATGACAAGTTTAAGTCCCTATTCCGGCAAGTTTGCCGGCCGAATGATCAAGTCCGGAAGACTCTCCGCGAATCTGAAGTATAGAATTGAAAACGCCCGCATGATAGGAAACAACCGGATCATCGCGGACAACCTCCGGCTCGGCAAGCGGGTCAAAAGCCGAAGCGCTGTCGACCTGCCCCTGGACCTGGCTATCGACCTGCTCCAAGGTCCCAACGGCCGAATTGACATCGCGCTCCCGGTTGCAGGCAACCTCAATGATCCCGAGTTTAGTTTCGGACCTCTTATATGGGAAGCTTTTAAAGCTTTGATCAGAAAAACGGTGGCTGCCCCGTTTCGGGCTATTGGAGCGCTTTTTGGCGGAAAGTCCAAAGCGCCCGACCTCGTGGAGTTTGATGCCGGCAGCAAGGAGATCCTGCCGCCGGAAAAGGAAAAGCTGAAAAAACTTGCCGAAGCAATGCAAATGCGACCGGGACTCAAACTGGTGATTCAGGGGCTTTATAGTCCCGATGCCGACGGAGAAGAACTCAGAGAGTTCAGTGTTCGTCGTGCCGTGGTGACCCGGTTGGGAATCAGGCTTAGCCCGGGTGAAAATCCGGGACCGATCGTTTTTGCCGATCCCGAAACGCAAAGCATTTTGGAAAAACTCTATGCCGCGCGGTTCGGAAAGGCTGCACTGGATAAACTCGAACGGGGCGTTAAGGAAGGCAAGATCAAGCCGCGCATATCCCACCAGGAGCGGCTGGAAAAGGCCGCACAAAAAAAGGAAAGTCTGCTGTCCAAGATGACGACAGATCTGCGACTTTATAAAATCATACCGGGCGTAAAAAGCCCTAAGCAAGCGGTGGCATGCGCGGCGGAGGAATATAGGCGTCTCGTTGACAGTGAGAAGATACCCGATGAGGCTTTGCTCCGAATCGCCGACGAACGGGCCCGCGCCGTCGCCAAAGAACTAGAGACAACAGACGGGGTCCCTTCGGACCGCTTGGCCATTGAAAAGGCGAACCTGCAATCCAGCGCCGCCAAACCGGCTGCAAAGCTCAGTCTGGGGGCTCTTTCATCCTGATGTAAAACATCAGGATGAATGCCGCCGGGATGCCATAAATGATACCCTGTTTGTTTCGACCCACGCCCGGCGCGGGAAGCGAGGCAAGGGCAAAGGATTTCGATTGCTTCAAAACGATCCCCGGTTCCGTCGCCACCCGATGGTCCTCGAAACTTCGAAAGGCAAGGCCATCTTGGAAGATAAGGAAAACATGCGGATCCTTAATTCTCTTCTTTAGTCCCGGCGCAGACATCATTTTACACTCATGCCTGTGAGGTTAACACTCTGTACGGGTCGATGTATAACTATTTGACCCGGGGATTGGGGCTCAGCCAGGCAGACAACCGGTTTGGCTTGATTGAGCTTGCAGTACGGACTGCATAAAATGCATTCATGCTGAAACATATGTTTTCATTGGCCCTTCATGATAGGACCAGGGGCGCAAAGCAACCAGCGCTTTTCTCGCTTGCATGGCGCAGCGGCCGGAGGTGAGGCGCTAAAAAGAGTATTGCAAACCTGCGTCGGCCCCGTGAAATAACACGCTGGAACCTGAATTGACGCCGAGCGCAGTCACGGTGGGCGGTGAGTATGTGCTGTAGGTTTCCTGTATCTGCCCGGGCGCAAGAGCGACCCCATCGATCCAGAGCACCTCGTAGCCGAACTTAAAGGTAAGGTTTTCGGTAAACCGATATTTGCACTGCAAGCCGGCTTCAACAACGCAGGCGGGGTGGTCGGTTGAGTCGGACGACGGGAAGACGACCTTCCTCATCCTGACCCCGGTCCACTCTTCTGCGTTATTCACATACCCGCCGAACTTTGCCAGCCCGTCAATCGAAAAACGACCACGTTCGAATAATATTGTATCAGCACCGACCTGGAGACCATAGAGGTTGTTTTCAACGTTTGTATTCCAGAAGGTAGGAGTAAACGGTGAAGGAAACGGTATACCCCCCGCTTTTTTTTCAAACCGCTGTCCATCGTAAAGCGTGTTTTGGGGATTGTACATCCATAGAGGGATGAACTTATCGATAGGCGTAATGAGGCCTTGAAGGTTATCATTTAGCTGGAACCAGCCAAATCCGCCCAGCAGGGTTATGCGGTTGGAAAGATTATACCGCAGGTTGCATTCCCCATTGTAAAGATCGGTGGAATCGTCCCATGCCATTGACTGGTATGTATAATCCTGAGTTTGGAAGAAACCGGGCGCGCTCATGATCAGCCAGTTCAACGGATTGCCGGTAGGGAGGGACTGGCCGGCGTACCAGTCGGCGACACGCAGGAAGGATAGTTCCACGCCGTAATTGGAATCGATCTGGTAAGTCGCGCTCAGTCTAAATCCGGGGGAAAATCCCTGGTTAAGGTCCGTACTGTTCAGGACCTGGGTGCCCGCGATGGATGGCAGCTCGCCAAACGGGTAAGTGCCCGGCGCCAACGATACGAGTGTTCGGCTTGCCGTGCCGTCACGGTCAAGGGCGAGCGCTTCTGCTGAGAAGGTCCATTTCGAAACGTCAGAGGAGCCCGCTGGACCAGGATCGCCGCCGCAGCCTGAGTGCGATCGGTCAGCCGGCGTCCAGGAATGATACGGAACCGAAGCGTTATCGCCGATCGTATCGGCTGCGCAGCCCCCCTCATTGGTCGAGGTGATTCCTGCGGAGTCCGAGAAATCGGGGGCTGACTGGAGAGCGTGGTCAGTAACAGCTTCCCTGGCCGATGCGGCTGCGAAAGGCAAACAAAGCACCAATGCAGACATGAGGCAAAGTAAAGCCCTTTTCGCCAGGACCGTACGCGAGATAAACATCGTCAATTCCGTTTAGTCTATAATCCGTTAGTAAGCCAAATTCCTGCGACGCATCGCCCGTTTCTTCCCGGATATATGCATTCGGTTCTTTGTTATCGGACTACAAGCGGAAGAACATGAGAAAAAATTTTACAGGATCGAACCGGCCCCGCCCCTCCGCCACAAATCCTGTCACCGGCTGTATGGGACGTTATGAAAAAGGCATTGATCGCCGGTATTATTCTTTTGTTGGCCGCGCTTAGGCCGTTGCCTGC
>JAJYTC010000225.1 GCA_021793275.1 Deltaproteobacteria bacterium
GAGTGTAATTGGTTTCGTACGTCGGAAAGGGGCCTCGTGTCGGTACTTTTAACTCAGCAATCTCACACATAAAATGTGGAAGTAGCCCCTTGTCGATCCTCAAAACGGGTTTTTCAAACTTGCAACAGAAAACACTGAAAAGAAAATGTGTTCCATTGAGTGATTTGCGCTCTTGACGCCCGTCCAAACTCTCAAGGGAAAACATTCAATTGAATTGTCTTTCCGTTTAATGTTACACTCCTTTTCAACGCACTGCGAATCGGAAGGAAGAGGCCTGAATGGACCAGGATGATTCCAAAACTCCAAATGAGAAAAAATTTCCGTTGAATGCCGGTTCACCGGATTCCTGGGACGAGGTCCTGGCCGCATTCGAAAACGACCTCTACAGCCGCGGCCGCTCCGACCAAACGGTTTCAACCTATGCATACGCGATGAGGGCATTCGGCGTCTTCTATCGCGGCGAGCTGAAAAAGCCCGGTCCCTATGCCGCAAGGGTTCAGGAAACAGACGTCCAGGCATTCGTCCATCACCTCCGAGACAACCGTCACCTCTCGGCCACCTCGGTCAACCGCCATATAGCAGCGCTCAAGGCCTTTTCCACCTTCATTCTGGCCAAGGGTTGGCATCGGCGCGTGGTCGCCCGCGATCTCAAGACCTACCGCGTCAATGTCTCAAAGACCGAGCCCCCTTTGAGCCAGGCGGAGGTCCAGCGCCTGGTCACTTCGGTCAATCTGAACGGAAGAAACGGCTTGCGGGACCTTGCCATTTTAGAGCTTTTCCTCCAGTGCGGCTTGAGGGTAAGCGAACTCGTGCGGCTCTTGCGCGATGACGTGACCATTCACAAATCGGTCGGAAGACTTCGCGTTCGAAACGAAAAGGGACGCGGAGAGCGAACCATCCCGCTAAATAAAACCGTGCGCCAGGCGATTTTAAACTACCTCGACTCCCTGGGGCCGGTGGCGGGTGGGACCCCCCTGTTTCTTTCGGAGCGCCGGCAGCGGTTGAGTATTGCCGGTGTCCAGTACCTGGTCAAAAAGTATCTTGCCTTTGCGGGTCGAGAAGACCTCTCTGCCCACGATTTGCGGCATCACTTCGCCTTGAAGTTCTATGCGAAGTCGGGGAAGCTCACCGCCACCCGGGAAGTTTTGGGCCATCGGGACATCAACACAACCGCGCGTTACGCCAGGGCCACGGAAAAAGAGATAGAGGAGGCCTGCGATGCCATCGATGACCGATCCCAATAAAGCAGATCTGGCTTCTCGAAGGCTCCCGCAACGCCGACGGGTTTTATACCCCATCCTGCCTTCCATTTTGGATGAGGAGAGCCTGGGTGAAATCTCGACTCTCGAAAGCGAGGAGATTACCTTTGCGAAGGGGCAGGGTCGGGGCCGCAATCAGTATTTGCATGCGCTCTACCTTAAAGCGATGGCCACCCTGGGCCATTCTCATTTTCAACCAAAGGACCTGCCGCGTCAATTTCGCCGGCGCATCGCCGAACAGCTGGACTTTGATGAAGGGCTCCCCCGGATTTCAACCCTGGAGCGCAGGGAGAAAAGTCACATAGTAACGGTTGTGCGGGCGTTTCTCGGCCTTTCTCCAATCACGCGGGAAGAGATGGAGAGCGTCTTCGGGTGGCTCAAAGAGGGACTCGCCAAAAAGGAAAACGATATTGCGGTCCTCATCAATGCGGCCATCGAACGGTTCAGGGAACGGCGCGTCGAGATCCCCCCGTGGGATACGATTCAATCGGTTGCCCAACGCGCGTTGAATCATGCTACGGCAGCCGCAATGGATGCTGTCGATAAGCTCCTTGGCCCCGATGAGGGGGATCTTCTGGATTCACTCCTTTCAGGCAAAGAAGGAAAAACTCTTTTCGATTTCTTGAAAAACCCGGTCCCTCAAGCGACCGCCAACAATCTGGCCAAGGAGCTTATTCGAATCGAGCGTCTCGGGTCCTTTTTCCCCAAGGAGATGTCTCCAAAGTGGATAAGCCGTAATCAGCAGGAGCACTTTGCAGGACTTGCACGCCGCTATACCGCGCCCGAACTCTCCCAGCTCAGTCGCGCACGGCGCCGGACGCTTCTACTCTGCTTTATCGCCGATCGCCACTCGTTCCTTCTCGATGCAGCGGCCGATATGATCATCCGGATCTGGGAGGGCACGAAACACGGCGCCTGCGAATACGCCAACACCCGTCAGCAGGCGATCGCCTCTACTTTCGAGTCCCATCAAAGCGTGCTCTCCGAACTCCTTGCCATTATCAAGGCAAGCCGCGGTCCGGATGAGCTGTGGCTTTCGGTCCATGGATACAAAAGTCTTCGGGAATATGAGGGCATATTGGAGAGCCTCGGAAACACTCCGAGCTGGAATGTATCCTATCTTGGTAAAATCGAGGATTACTATCCGGCCTTTCGGCGCTTCCTTCCCGATTGGTACAGGCTCATACCGCTTGGCGCAACGACTGCTGACGGCAGCCTTGCCAGGGCCCAGGCGTTTGCGAAAGAGCATGCCATATCCAGCCAGACTGAACTTCCGGTCGAGGGTTGCCCGACGGAATTTCTCTTTCCGCCATGGGAATATAAGGCGCTCAAGCGCTACGGCCGTACAGGGCGAGTCGTGCGGGTCTTAAAGACGCCCTATGAACTCGGCCTTCTCGATGCCACCGTACAGGGTCTTAAAAATCGAACGGTTGCCATCGTCGGCGCCAGGCGCCACGCCCCCATGATAGACCACCTCCTTCCCCGCGAGGAGTTCCTCGAAGGTTACGACGAGCATGTTCGCCGACTCGGTCACCCGGCTACAGCACGTGAACACTATGAACCGTTATGTGCGAGATTGGGTAAGGACCTTGAAGACTTCGATCAAAACTATCAAGCCACGGCGGACAAATTTTGGGTAAATCAAAATGGTACGCTCGGCTACTCAAGGATCGCCGGGCAATCGCCTTCACCGCGCATCAAGCGGCTGAGGCGTGAGCTCTCACAGTTAATGCCGGAGACCTCGATCCTGGACATCCTTCTTGATTGCCAGCGGTGGACGGGTTTTATGGATGTCTTTAAACCCGTTTCCGGACGTCAAAACATGTCGGAGGAAGAAAGGCTTCGCAATTTACTGGCGGCGCTTTATTCCTACGGCTGCAACTGCGGTCCCGTTCAGGCCTCCCGGGCCCTTCAGATTGACAAGAATCAAATTGTCTATATGCGCCGGCGCTATATGGCCACCCAAAATCTCATGGAGGCCGCCTCCATCCTTGCGCATGCCTACCAACAGACAGCCATGGCCGAGCGGCTTGGAGACATGAATGTTTTGCTGACTGATTCCATGCAGGTGCGCACCTTCAAGGGGAGCTTGATTGCACGTCAGCACCACCGGTACTTGAGTGGCAAGAGCACGCTGCTTTATCAGCATGTCACCTCGAACTGCGTGTGTCTCTTCACGCAGGCGTTACTGTGCAACGTCTCCGAGGGCATCCACATGCTGGTGGGAGCAATGGAATGCCGCGATGGCGATGACCCTTTGATCAATATATGCGATAGCGCTGGCAAATCGAATCTGGTTTTCGGCCTCTCGGGTCTTCTGAATATCCTTCTCTATCCCAGGGTTCGAAGCCGCCACCTGAAGATCTGGGCAACAAGCGATAAGGCGAAATACAAAAATATAGCGGCCTCCATTGCCGGCCAAGTTCGCTATGATCGCATTGACAAAGGATGGCGGGACATCATGTGGATCCTGGCCTCGATTGAGGCCGGAACGGCCAAGCCGCTCGTTATCTTGAACCATCTTGCCACGCAACCGCAGCATCCCGCGGCTCAGGGACTGGAGGAACTTGGCAAGATCGACCGGTCTTCCTATCTTCTCCGCTACGGTAGAGACATGGAGATGCGGCGCTTCGTCGTGCCGCAGACTTCCAGGCGGGAGCACTGGAATAAATTTACCGGAGAGGTACAAGCCTTTGGAGATCTCATCCGGGAAAAAACGCTGGAGGACCAGGAGGAGGTATTCTGGTTTCTGACCGTCGTTCAAAACGCCATCATACTCTGGAACGCCCTGTGTCTTGAAAATCTTTTGAGCAAAGGCCTAAAACTCGTTTCAGACGATGATCTCAAGCGGGTCCTTCCGACCATGACCGAGCACATCAACTTTATTGGAGAGTTCATTGTCGATTTACTGCGAAGACCCCCGTTTGAACTGACCCGGGTGATACGAGGGCGTTAATCGATACTCATTTTAAAACAGCGAAGGAGACCCGTATGAGTCTCAAAGAACTCGAGGCCGAGATCAAGAAACTGGATTTGAAGGACCGCGCTACGCTCGCCAAGTGGATAGTCGAGAGTCTGGACGACCTATCCGGGGCGGAGATCGAAGCGCTCTGGGTTGAAGAGGCTGAGCGGCGCCTGGACGAAATGGAGCAGGGAGCCGTTGCCGGGATCCCTGCGGAAGAAGCGCTTCGCAAGGCGCGGAATGCCATTTCATGAAGCTGATATTTCATCCCGACACCGATACGGAACTCACCGAGGCGGCACAGTACTATGAGTCACGTCGTCCGGGTCTGGGTTCAGATTTTCTTGCAGAAGTGGAGCGAGCGCTGGATCAGATTTTGACGAATCCGGAGGCTTCCCGGAAAATCGGCGGAAGAGTGCGGCGCAAATCCTTATGGCGGTTCCCCTATAATCTGATATATGCAGTTTCTCCGGAACGAATACGAATCGTAGCGTTCGCTCACCAGAAACGCCGACCTTTTTACTGGCGGAAGCGTCTCAAAGACATACCGGAAAGGCAGGGTTCCAAAGCCTGAACACTCAACAGAGTCTTTTTTCTTTTCAATGTTTTCTGTTGCAAGTTTCAAAGTCCGTATTTTTGCCCCGTAGATGACGGATGACTCTGTTTCAATAGGAATAAAGGATACTTGGAAGTCCCGACAAGACCGTCCTTTCCGACGTATGAAACCTACGATGATCATTGGCCATCAAAACCGAGGTGGCTTTGGCCCTGCGTTTGACGCTGGGTCCAGCCTTAAATCCTTCGAGCAATCGTATTTCATCGGCCGTCAATGGCGGGTCCAGGAATAATGGTTTGTACCTGGCCGCTGCCGCGTCGATGTGTGAAATGCTCGCGTCGAGGAGGCTCAACGAGACCTTTTTGACCCTAGGCTCTATCAAGGGGTTCTTTTCGAGCAAGTCACGAAACTGCTTGAGTGATCCCAGAGGGTTTTTGATATCGAGTTTCAAACGTAACTCAGGACCGATGTCCTTGCCCGGACGTCTCTCTCTGGTCAGGTACTGCGGAACAAGAGCCTCGAAACCGTTCCGTTTAAAGCCGGAAATCATCCTGTACAGCGATGCCTGGTTGACCCTGACTTCGACCTTCGGAAGAGCGAAATGCCGCTTAGAAAGGATCTCATTGATGAGGTCCCTTTTCTGCCTTGATTT
>JAJYTC010000226.1 GCA_021793275.1 Deltaproteobacteria bacterium
CGGGCTCGCTGCGCGAGCGAGTCGAAAGTCCGGGGGCGACCGTGAAGATCGAAAAATTCGAAGACTTGGATGCCTGGCGGAAAGCCAGGGAGTTGGCGAAATCGGTTTATGCGGTGACAAATGAGGAAGCGTTTCACGTGATTTCGGCCTTCGCGATCAGATACGGCGCGCAGCAGTCTCCGTAATGTCCAATATGGCGGAGGGGTTCGAACGCGGCGGCGACGTCGAATTTCGGCGCTTTCTGCTCATTTCTAAAGGCTCTGCCGGTCAAGTGAGAGCGCAGCTTTACGTGGCTCTCGATGCCGGGATGATCGACAAGGTGCAATTCGACTCCCTTTACAAACTTTCTATCGATGTTGCCAGCCTCATTGCAGGCTTGATCCGATATCTTAACAAAAAGGCCGCAAGCCACCCATGACTTCGACTTTCGACTTTCGACCTGCCTCGCGAAGCGAGGTGCCTTTCCTGGACCTCGTCACCCCTCACCTGGAACTCAAAGAAGAACTGGTTGAGGTCTTCCGGTCCGCCCTTAAAACGGCCGGTTTCATCGGGGGCCCGATGGTCGAAGGCTTTGAAGACGACTTCGCGAAGTTTTGCGCAACAAATCATTGTATCGGCGTCGGAAGTGGAACGGATGCCCTTCGGTTCGCGCTGATTGCCGCCGGCATAGGTCCCGGCGACATCGTGGTCACCGTCCCCAACACCTTCATCGCAACCACGGAAGCGATCTCACAACTCGGCGCAATTCCCGATTTCGTGGATGTTTTAGAGTCGACCTGCAACATGGACCCGGAAAAATTACGCCAATACCTCGAAGACCGGTGCGTGGAAAAGTCCGGCAGGCTCTATCACCGGGAAAAAGACCGGCCGGTTGCGGGAGTGGTCCCTGTGCACCTCTACGGCCGGCCGGTAGACATGGATCCGATCCTGGACCTGGCTCGAAAATACAACCTGATAGTGATCGAGGACGCCTGCCAGGCCCACGGTGCGGAGTATTTTTCGAAACGTGAGAACACGTGGAAAAGGGCCGGCTCGATGGGCGTTGCGGCCGCCTTCAGCTTTTATCCGGGGAAAAACCTCGGCGCATGCGGGGAAGCCGGCGCGGTTACAACCGATGACCCGGCTCTTGCCGCCAGGGTCAGGATGCTTCGCGACCACGGCCAGGCGAAAAAATACTATCACGATGTGGAAGGCTGGAACGGCCGGCTGGACGCAATCCAGGCAGGCATTCTCCAGGTTAAGCTAAAGCGCCTCCCCGAGTGGAACAAAAAACGGAGCGAATGTGCCGCGCTCTACACTGAGCTGCTCGGAAACGTCCGCGGCGTGACGGTCCCGTCGGTCAGCTCTAACGTCAGGCCGGCATGGCACCTCTACGTGATCCAGACCGATAGAAGAGACGCTCTGCAAAAACATCTGGCAGATAGCGGCGTTGCGACCGGCCTGCATTATCCCGTACCGCTGCATCTTCAAAACAGCTACCGCGCCATGAATCTTGGAACCGGCTCTTTTCCCGCTGCCGAAGCGGCCGCCTCGCGCATACTTTCGCTGCCGATGGGCCCAACCCTCAAGAAATTCCAGGTCGAGCGGGTGTCGGAGCTTATCCGCCGGTTCTTTTAAAAGCGTATTCACCGCAGAGAGCGGTAGAGTACGCTGAGTTTTTAGTGAGGCCTTGTGCCTGGCAGTCCGCCCACCGGCTTTTGCGGTGGGCGGACTGCCAGGCACAAGCTCTACTCTCAGCGCCCTCTGCGTCCTCTGCGGTGAAAAAGCCCTTAACTCCCATGCACACAGAATTCATAAATCCACTAAACTATCCGGGCTGGGACGATCTTGTCCTTACCGCCGAGGCTTACTGTTTCTTTCATTCCTCGGCCTGGATAAAGGTGCTTTGCGAGTCCTACGGATACAAACCTTCATTTTTCCATATTCCCGGACATGGAGTCATCCCGCTTCTGGAGGTGAACAGTTTTTTTACACACCGTCGGGCCGTATCGCTACCGTTCAGCGACTATTGCGAACCGCTGGTCTTTAGGGGCTCTTCCCTCTCAGGCATTCCGCAAAGTTTGATCGACACAGCCAAAAAGGCCGGCTGGAAGTACCTGGAGTTCAGGGGGCAAAGCACTTTCCCGCCCGGGGTCCCGGTGTGGTCCCGGTATGTATGCCACAGGCTGAGGCTTTCAAAGCCCGAAGACCTCCTTTCAAAGCTTCATACAAATACGCTCCGCAATCTAAAAAAAGCGAAAGCCTCCGATGTGAACATTGAGGTCCTGGACTCCTTGTCCGCAATGCGTGAATATTACAGACTGCACTGCCTGACCAGAAAAAGACAGGCCGTACCGCCCCAGCCCTTCTCTTTTTTCAGGAATGTCCACGAGCACATATGTTCAAAAGGCAAGGGCCGGGTGATTCTTGCGCGTTACCAGGGAAAAGCCGTCGCAGGCGCTGTCTTTTTCCATTTCGGGCGAAAGGCCAAGTACAAATACGGGGCTTCGGACATGAACTACGGCCGGCTGGGCGCCAGCGCCGCCGTCATGTGGGAAGCGATTAGCCGGTACGCGAACCAAGGTTACGATTCTTTCTGTTTCGGACGCACAGACGTTGACAACCAGGGGCTCAGGCGGTTCAAGCTCGGCTTTGGCCCCGACGAATATTTTCTCGATTATCGCCGCTTCGACGTTTCGAAGAATGCTTTCGTCGAGGGCGCCACAAAGAACCGGCACCCTCTTCCCGGATTTATGAGGCACGTTCCGCTCCCCGGACTTAAAGCCGCCGGGCTGGCGTACAGGCATTTCGGTTGAAATACTCTCTCACCGGTAGAGGCCGCAGAGGCCGCCGAGTTTTAAGTGAGGCCGAGTGCTTGGCACTGGCTTTACCCTCTGCGCTCTCTGCGGTGAATCCATCTTTTTCCCCTGCCTATGCAAATAAACGACCTGACCAATCAAATCATCGGCGCGGCCATAGCCGTTCATCGCGAACTGGGTCCCGGTCTTCTCGAATCAGCATACGAGGCATGTCTTGCGTTTGAACTGGCCAAGCGCGGTCTAAGGGTCGAACAGCAAAAACCGCTGCCTGTTCATTATCAGGGTGTAGACCTGGATTGCGGCTATCGCATTGATTTGCTCGTAGAAAAAAGAGTGATTGTTGAATTAAAAGCTGTCGAAAGGCTGGAGCCGATCCACAACGCCCAACTCCTTTCGTATCTCAAGCTGTCCGGCCTTCGGCTTGGACTGCTGATAAACTTCAATGTCCTCGTCCTAAAAAATGGAATCAAAAGGATTGCCTTGGGCTTGGAGGAATAAAAAAGCTCATTCACCGCAGAGTACGCCGAGTTTTTAGTGAGCCCGAGTGGTTGGCAGGCCGCCCACCGGCTTTTTCGGCGGGCGGCCTGCCAACCACAAGCTTTCCCCTCTGCGCTCTCTGCGTCCTCTGCGGTGAGATGATTTTGCACGGACCCTTCCCATGAACCTGAGAGACATGTACTACGATGTCAGGCCGTTAATCCCGAGGCCGCTCCAGGTCGCCCTGCGGCGACAGATTGCAGCGGCAAGGCGAAAAGCGGCCGGCGACAGATGGCCCATAGACAGCAGGGCCGCCCTTGCGCCGCCTTCGTGGAACGGCTGGCCGGAAAACAAAAAGTTCGCCCTGGTTCTCACGCATGACGTTGAAACCGCGGCAGGCCAGGACAAATGCCTCGAACTCATGGCCATGGATCGGGCCATGGGCTTCCGGTCCGCGTTCAACTTCGTAGCGGAGCGCTACGCCGTTTCGGCCGCCCTCAGGCGATACCTTACCGATAACGGGTTCGAGGTCGGCGTCCACGGCATCCGCCACGACGGAAAAGACTTCAAGTCCCGGAAAATCTTCGAAAGCAGGGCGCCCAGAATCAACCGGTATCTCAAGGAATGGCAGGCCGTCGGGTTTCGCGCTCCTTCCATGTACTGCAGGTCCGATTGGCTTCACGAGCTGGACATCGAGTATGACTCGTCCACCTTCGACACAGATCCTTTCGAGCTCGGATCGACCGCTGCCAGCACCATATTTCCGTTTTACGTAAATGGAGGTCCGAACGGCAAGGGTTACGTGGAACTGCCCTACACGATGCCCCAGGATTTCTCCCTGTTCGTGATCCTGAAAGAAAAAAACATAAACATCTGGAAACGCAAGCTCGACTGGATCGCAACGCACGGCGGAATGGCGCTTATGCTGACCCATCCCGACTATATGAATTTCAATGGCAATAAGATCATGGTGGACGAATATCCGGCCGGCTTGTACAAACAGTTTCTGGACTACATAGGGTCGAAATATCAAGGCCAATTCTGGAACCCCCTGCCCATGGAAATGGCGAGGTTCTGGCGTGGCCAGTCGGCCAGGAGTTGGAAGAAGGAAACGGGAACACGCGGGCGTATATGGATCGATCTGGACAATTCCCCTCACGTACCATTTTTCAGGCCGGTCATCGAAAAGCTGGAAGCCAGGGGTTTCGACGTTCTGCTCACTGCCAGACGCGCCTCCCAAGTCTGCGACCTTGCCGATAAATTCGAGATGGATTACCACCTGGTTGGCCGGCACCACGGGAAACACAAAGTTGTCAAAGCGGCGGGCCTCCTTGTGAGGGCTGCCGAGCTTATGCCCCTTGTGCTCAAAGAAAAGCCGGCCCTGGCGCTCTCGCATGGATCGAGGGCCCAGTACATTGCTGCAAATATTCTTCGGATTCCATCGATCCAGGTATTGGACTATGAGCATTCGAAGCAC
The DNA here is from genome assembly GCA_021793275.1 of Deltaproteobacteria bacterium. Taxonomy (GTDB): domain Bacteria; phylum Desulfobacterota; class Syntrophobacteria; order Syntrophobacterales; family Syntrophobacteraceae; genus SbD1. Next base: position 4,753 of record JAJYTC010000226.1, read on the forward strand.
CTCCCCTTCGTGTCTACCCCCAAATACCTGATCGTCCCGGAAGTTTTGAAGGACTACTACTCCAGTAAAAACTCCATACGGTTCTTCACCTATCCCGGGATAAAGGAAGACGTCTATGTTCCGTTCTTCAAGCCGGATGTGTCTATCCTCGACACCCTCGGACTGAGCAGTGAGGACATCATTATCACCGTCAGGCCCCCCGCCATCGAGGCGCACTACCACCGGCAGGAGAGCGAGGACCTGTTCGAGGCTGCGGTGGACTACCTTGGCGGCCTCGATGAGGTGAAAGTGGTGATGCTCCCCAGATACGACAGCCAGGAGACATTCATCAAGATTAAGTGGCCGGAACTGTTTTCCAGGGGGAAAATGATAATCCCCTCGAAAGTGGTGGACGGCCTTAACCTGATCTGGTTCTCCGACCTGGTAATAAGCGGCGGGGGGACCATGAACCGGGAAGCGGCTGCCCTCGCCGCTGTTCCCCGGCTTCGACACGCTGGGGACGCTCGAGCACATCGTCGCCTCCGGGCACGACCACTCCTGGTTCGTGCTGACGCAGAAGATCCTGGAAAAGGAGTTCGCGCTCTCGGGCTCCGAGCAGAACCCGGACCTGACCGGGAAGAACGTCAAGCTGCTCCTGAAGCGGGTGCTCCCCGGCGCTCCCGCACCGG
>JAJYTC010000227.1 GCA_021793275.1 Deltaproteobacteria bacterium
TCATAGGGCCAGCCGAAGCACTGATTGAGACAATATTTTGAGGTCTTTTCAACCGTGTAATCCGGCATAAGATATTCCCGCCTCGGATGGATCCAGACAGGCAAGTCAAACTCGGCCATCATTTCGTAAAGAGGTATAAGGTCGGGGGTATCCAATGGTTTCGTTACGGATATGCTTCCATCGAATCTAGGGGTGACGAGCAATATGCCCCGGAGGTGGAGGTCCCTGATCGCCCTTTGCGCCTCCTTCAGCGCCTCGTCCATGTCCTGGAGAGATAACAGGGCGACAGCTCCTGGAAACCTGTCAGGATATTTGAACGTCAGTTCGGCCATCCCGTCATTGTGTATCTTCGCCAGATCGATAGCCGTCTGCTTCGACGCCACCAGGTCCAATGGAGGCCCGGTAGGGGTCAGTATTTGAGATAATCCCTCATATCTGTCCATTATGCGGAAGCGCTCATCCAGATCAAGGAGCGTTCTAGTTGCCTCGGTGGCATTTATTTCCCCATCGAGCAAATCGGTTAACACCTTCAGGCCTACACGCTCTTTAAGAGCCGACCAGTACTTTTGCGGCAGGATATGAGTATAGCAATCGATCTTTCTTACGGACATCTTGTCTCACTCCACTTCGCTGAATTCAATAAGGCCTTCTCGGTTCAGGTTTCTCAATTTCCCCCGGATAAACTTTCCAACGTTAGCAGCCATTCACCCAAACAGACCATACCGGCGCGCGGGGTTGTTTGTCAACTACCGGTTTTTTGGCGTAAACCGGCCGATCTTTGCAAAATTCTTCCTCAAGCCATCGACCTATGTCCTCCGCAAGTTCGGTTGATGGTATGCCAAGCCGGCACAGCGGCTGTCACGATTGATTGTGGACAGCGTTTGAAACTGGCCGGCCTGAAGTAACTGGAGAAAGAATATGAAATATATGGTGGTCATTGAGAAGGGTGTGGGAAGCTACGGCGCACACGTTCCGGATCTCCCGGGATGTATTGCCGTCGGACAAAGTCGGGAGGAGGTCCTCGGGTTGATAAAGGAAGCGATTGAGCTGCATATAGAGGGGCTGAAAGAGGCCGGAGAACCTGTTCCGATGCCTTCATCCTTTAGCGAATATGTTAGCGTCGATGCTGCATGACAATTCACGGCACTCCTTATCCTCAAAATCTCTACTTCCCCAAAACTTGCCATGTCCGAGTCATTCTTGAACGAAATCCGGGGACGGCTGGGGTTTTTACTCTGGCAAGGTCTGTTGAATTTAAAGCCGCCGTTTAGCTTCTTTCTCGAAGCCTGGATTTAATCCATGCGGGATCGCGACGCATGGGCAGAACCGCTATTACGTAGACAGTTTGATCGACAATCTCGTAATAAACTGCATAGGGAAACCGTTTGGAAAGCATTCGATACAGGCCATATTCTCTCACGTGAACGTCAGCGTAAATAATCAGGGACTCAATATCGGCCAGCAGACTATCCCAGAAATATTGGCCAAGGTTCGACTCATTCTGCTCATAGAAAGCCTTGCCATCGTCGAGGTCGTCGACGACCTCTTTCAATACGACGACATCCTTGAGTCTCATGATTTCCGGCTGGCCCTCAGTCTCTCAAGAGAAATGAATTCTGCCTGGCCGCTTTCGATCTTTCTTTTTCTTTCCTCGAGAATGCCACGATGCCAGTCCGGGGATTCAACCTCGAATTCCTCATCGAGGAGCGAATCCCAGAGCGCTTCTATGGCCTTAAGCCGCTCAATCCTACTCATTTTCTTAAGTTCCAGCATGTTCATTTCGGCTCCTTTTATGGATCAATTTTATCTCAACCCACGCCGGTGTCAATGCTCAGAAAACATGCGAAAACACGAGCACTGAAGCGCACTACCGAACCGAAGATCATACCATTCCCAAAACATGTTTTAAGCGCCTGATCCGTTGCAGGCATTTTTGGCACTGGCAAGCAAGTTTGATTTTCGCGGAGTCTGAACGGATGAATAGTCCGCAGTTCACTCCGGGAAATGGTACTGCCGCAGAGATGAGCGTCACGGGGGTATTATCTTGCCGGCCGCAATCATTTGCAAGGATAAAAAAACTTCGCTTTGACAGAGGGGTAACTTTTGAAGTACTATGATAGCGTTTTTGATATACAGCGCAGCTCAGCCAATTTCAGTTTCCCCTTGGAAATCACATTTACCTTTCATCAGTTCACTGACACATTGCCAAATTAGATTGAGCTAGAGGTCATAGTCTGGGTTCCTGGCGCAGGAACTAACGTCAATGGTGACTTCGAGTCTGCACCATACTCTTATCATTTTAGATTGTGAAAGATGTATGTGGAGATTTCTGTATGGTATAAAAGACGGTCTAAGTAGTAAATTATCTAGTATATTAAGGAGGATAAAATGTCAAAAAATCAGGAATTATTTTAAAAGGCGCGTTAGTGTTGTTGCTCATGGCAATTTCAAGTTCTCTCAGTGCCGAATCGGTCAGGATCAAGTCTATAAAATCATATGATTCAATTAAGACAATTAATTCACAAACTACCAGAATGTCAATGGGAATGATTCTCGCTAACAATACTGCAAAACTTGCGAAGGAAACTGGAACAGCGTGTACCGGAGGAGTTATGGCTCTTTATGTTCATACACCTGGTCCGGCGGCAAGAGCTGGATTAAGGAACTTTGATGTAATTACCAGCTTTAACGGAAAACGGTTAAATGACACGAACGAATTGGTGTCTTTAATAAAGGAATCACCACGTAACGAATTTCATTTCGGAATCTGTCGTGACGGCGCCGTACGTAATGTCACGGTAATCGTTAGGTATGTCTCCCCTCAAGAGGCTCAAGAATTCATCAATGAAGTAAGCAGAGGTTTTCAGGCTAGTCGCAATCGGATAATAGAAGAGGCGAGGCAAAGGAGAGAACTGATAGCTACTGCCAATTCCGGGGGGCTTACCCGGCAAAACCAAGGTGCTTCGAACATCGTTCCTGTCTCATCAAACAAGGTCTTCCTGAACCGAGGCTATTTTGCAATGGTAAACGGTAACGTGGAAGAATGGAATTTCAGTCTTAATGGGACTTTTACACACGTGACAGTTGTACCCGGATTCGGCAGACATTTTCAACGTGGCTATTACGTGATTTCAAACGGATCCCTCGAGATAAGCGCTAATGAATCAATTACTGCCGGCGCGGGCTCGGCCGTTCATGGGCAGTTGGCTTTCCTGAACAACAAAAAAAACGTGCAGACAATGAGAATACAATTGATTGGCCCGGGTGGGAAAAATGGGATGGTGCTTAATGGCATAAGGTACGAGGTCAAAACCTTCAACTGGTAGGCGATATGAGAGGGTGGACACCTCCGCATGACATGCATTACGATTTTCTGTATGGTCCTCCCTCGGCTCCCCGGCTCCAGCAAAAGCGGCCCCAGTGCAAGGCGTGGGCGATGTCGAAGGGTCTCCCGTCACCCACGCCACCTGACGATCACCGTCCGCTTGAGCTTAACAGCCCAAACGGCAAAGCATGTTCTGCCACGCTGGAGACCACTGTTTGGTTCAATCGAGTACTCAACATCATACACGCTAACGCTCCGAACACGAAGATCATCCTCGTGCTCGGTCCTGAGGATGTTGTGCCGGCAATCGAACGAGAGATCGGGAAAGACCGCTTTCCTGAATAGACTCTGAACGATGCCCGACGCCTTGCAGCGGATATTCCAAAGCCGGTGTGCCGCCAGAGGTGAATGCTCACACTGAAACGTGAGACTCCGCGCCCGTCTCGTCAGTGCATAACAAACTTCCCATTCCGCCATCATTTCAAGTTCGGTGAAAGTGAACACAACTCTCCTCCGAAATGAGCTTTGAGGCGCCCCAAAACTGAACCTGGCCTGATCAAATCTTCCCGGATACTTGACCGGGAAAATTCTTTCCGTTCTGCAGGCAAGGTCGAAATTCTCATTACTGCCGTGAGCCCACTCGTGATATATTAAAGTACTTTGAAATTTGAGTCATACAGCAGAGCGGTTCTCAGCCGTAGCTCTGTCTATCAACTTCCAGCCTATGCCCGGATAGCCCCCCTGCCTTCTGAGGAGGTGAATATGCATGATGAAGGCAAGACCAAGGATCAACTGTTAGCCGAACTCTTCGAACTGCGCGAGCGGGTTTCTCATTTGGAAAAAGAGCGTGTCGAGCGCAAACAGGCGGAGGAGGCAGTAAAGGCTGAACGAAGGCATTTATTTAATGTCTTGGAATCGCTGCCAGCCATGATTTGTCTGCTGACTCCGGACTACCAAATCGCCTTTGCCAACCGGGCTTTCCGCGAAAGATTTGGCGAATCCCATGGCCGTCATTGTTATGAGTATTGCTTTGGGCGCTCCGAACCGTGCGATTTTTGCGAAGCATACAAGGTGCTGGAGACCGGCTTGCCTCACCATTGGGAAGTCACAGCCCCCGATGGTAGCGTAATAGATGTTTACGATTTTCCATTCACGGATGTCAACGGTTCGCCCTTGATCCTGGAGATGGATATTGACATCACCGAACGCAAGCGGACCGAGGAAGAACTTCGCCAGTCACGGGGTGAACTTGAACAGCGTGTGCAGGAGCGGATGGCGGATTTGAAATCTGCCAATGAGAAACTTCGCCAAGTGCCTTCCAGGCTTATTCAGGCCCAGGAAGAAGAGAGAAAAAGGCTTGCCGCCGAACTGCACGACAGCATCGGGCAGACTCTTGTCGCCTTGAAGTTTCGGATAGAACACATTCTCGCAATATTCCGAAAGGGGAAGGCCAAAGAAGCACTCCGAGTGGCTGAGGGATTCGTTTCCATCCTGCAACGCTCATTGGACGAAACCAGATCTATTTACATGGGTCTAAGACCCAAAGTATTAGAAGATTTTGGCGCGGTAGCGGCATTGATGTGGTATCGTAATGAATTGACGGACCTCTACCCTGAACTGCACATCGAAATGGATATAAGGATCGAGAAATCTGAAATTCCTGATGATCTAGTGGTTCCCATCTTCAGGATCGCCCAGGAAGCACTCAACAATGTTTGCAGGCACAGCAAAGCGGAGTGGGTGGACGTTCGTCTTGCCTTAAATGATGGAGCCATCGAGCTTGAGATAGGCGATGACGGGGTTGGAATGGACCTCGAATACATCATGGAATCGACTACTGCAAAAAGTCTTGGGCTTATAGGAATGAGAGAAAGAGCCGAACTTATCGGGGGAGAATTAACGATTAAATCAGCCCCGGGTGAAGGCACAACCGTTCGGGCTCGCTGGCCTCTCGTACCTGTGGATACGAGCCTTGTCACCTCATAAGAGGTACGTGCATCCATGCCGGCCCGAAGATCGCCCTAAGCCTCTATCTTCAAAATTTTGCACACGTTTTGCTCGAAAATCTTGTTTTTGTCCTCTTCAGGGAT
>JAJYTC010000228.1 GCA_021793275.1 Deltaproteobacteria bacterium
CAACGCAAGATGCTCGGCATTGCCAAGGCGCTTGTCGGCGGTCCGCGTGTTGTGATTATGGACGAACCTTCCGCCGGACTCTCACCGCTCATGGTCAAGGAATTGATTCGAGTGCTGGGTCAGTTCCGAAAACAGGGTTTGGCCTTCATTATAGCCGAGCAAAACGTCAAATTCCTCGAGCTGGCCGACCTTGTATACACGCTGGATGGAGGCCGCATCGGCTTTAAGGGCACTGTCGCCGCCGTGCATGAAAACGATGCCCTGCGCCGTGCCTACTTCGGCCTGAAATAGGAGGCCGTTCCGGAAATTTAATATTTAGATGGGAGACCAACCTAATGCTTCAGAAAGCGAACATTGAGGAGCTGCATACATTCACCGCAAGAGAAGGCGTGACCAGACGAGTCTTTTCCGGAAAGAACAGCATGCTGGTGAGAAATGAAATAGAGCCCTTCGCCAAGCCTGCTCTCCATAACCATCCGCAGGAACAGATCACCTATATAGTAGCGGGAAACTGTGACTTTATCCTGGGGGAAAAGGTGATCCCGATGGGGCCGGGCGATTTGATACTTGTACCGCCCAATATCGATCACACGATTAAACCGGTGGGCGAGGAAAAGATAATCAACGTGGACGTCTTCAGCCCGATTCGCGAGGACTATCTGTAGAGGAAAGTTATTTTAGGTTTTCTTGCTGAGGATGATAGGTGCTATGCGGCTTAAAGAGCGTCTGGTAAGGAGGCAGGAAGTTTCGTTTGGTGCTTTTTTGGGTCTTCCTTCACCGCAGCTTACCGAAATGCTGGGGTTATCCGGATATGATTTTGCCATTTTGGATACCGAGCATGGCGCCTTCGGTACGCAAAGCATGGAAGAATGTCTTCGGGCCGGGGCAGCGGTTGGATTGCCGTGCCTGGTGCGAGTAAAAGAGTTGTCTGCACACCTGATCCAGACTGCGCTGGACTTGGGGGCGGAAGGCATTCAGGCGCCCCGGGTGGAAACTGCCGACGAAGCACGGACGGCGGTAGCTTTCTGCCGCTTTCCCCCGCAGGGCGTCCGGGGGTACGGGTCTACTACCCGGGCAGCAGCCTATGGATTCAAAAGCCGTCCGGTGGTGCTGCAGGAAGCGTCAGAGAAGCTGGTTATCGTGTTGCAGATCGAGTCTAAAAAAGGCGTGGAGAATCTGACGGAGATTCTCGCTGTTCCTGGAGTGGACGTTGTTTTTATTGGAACAAGCGACCTGAGTCTTTCCTATGGGTTCGACCGGGCTAATCACCCCGAAATGACCTCGCTTGTCGGCGAAATCATACCAAGGATAAGAAGGGCCGGCAAGGCGGCCGGCATCTTTATCGCCGACTGGCATCAAATAGCCATGCTCAAGAGTTTGGGAGTAAATTATTTTACAAGCGCAGGCACTGCCGTTATCAGATCCGCTTTAGAGGAGCAGGTCCAGTCTTTTCGGAGTGCGACCGACTCCGAGGTGCATGAGGCGGGTGAACAGGCATAGAGGATTACAGCATAACGGCATATATGGGAGTGAGGCGGCAAATTGTCCGGCAGTGGAGGAGCGACTGCCTCCTGCCAAGGCACTGGTCATTTTCAAGGCAGTGAGTTCTCCGAGGCCCGGAATTTCAGTCTCTCTCATTTATCGCAACCACGGGGAGGCCGAGATCGGTACAACGGTAAAACTTTTCTGCTTCCTTCGCCGTTTGCACGAAAAAAAAGCCCTGGTGAGGTTTTACCCCTCCCAGCGCAAGCTCGCCCGCGATGCGCCACTCGCGCTCATGTCTCCAGGCAGCGGAGGGACCGGAACGGCTTAACTGAAAGCGGTACTTTTCCGAATCGGGAAGCGTCGAGTAGACCTGCTCGCTTCCGTATATGGCGGGCTTTGCTCCCAGGGAGCGCAATATATCGCGCCGCACCGCGACGCCGTAAGGCTCAACAGTCCAGCGCGCGAGCCCACGGCGCCATTTCCTGAGCAGCGACAGCTCCCGGGGCGGCAGGGAACTCCAGCAAACGACCGGCGTTATGCCGCGGACCATGCGGCAGGACGCACGCAGGAGGCCTTCCTGCGCGATCCGAACGAGGGTGTCGAGGGGTGAGCGGCCCGAGAGGGGACGGGCGTCGAGCAGATCGAGCAGGTATTGCCGGTAGATCTCACCGGGCCAGGGACCGCTGCACGCCCGGGTGTAGTGAAACAGATAATCGCGCCAGGAGATGTTCTCGTTTGGCGTGAGAGGCAATTCACAAAACGATTTTTTGGAAGACAGCAAAGAATCGGCGGACGAGATCGAGCCGGTCTTAACCGATTCGAGCGGGCCGGGCGATTTAAATCCGAGGGCATGCTCCGGAAATTTTTTCAACAGGGTGAAATTTCCGGCATTGGAAGAGCCGGGGTGCTCGGGTTTAAAAACGAACTGCGGCCGAGGAGATTGCGACTGGATTTGCTCCAGGACCGCCAGGAGATTTCCGCGAGACCTGATTTCGAGCACGAGATGAAAATCGGCAAGCCGGGCAAGGAGCCGGTCGCGGCACCTCATCGCCAGCTTTGCGGGACATGCGGCGCCATCGAGCATGCACGAGATCACTGGAATAGCGCTTCCCTTCTCACCGAATATTGTGAACAACTGCCGCTCCGCCGCCACGAGAGGGAAAGGGGCGACCATGAGTTGAAGAAACCCGAGGCGCAGAGCAAGAACGGAGGCAAGATCGTAGGTGAGCGTTCCTGTGCTGCCGACCAGGCCGATTTCCCCGGGGTCCATACCGCGAAGAAAACGGCGCATCACATCCAGCCAGATGGAATCGGGAGAAATGAGCCTTGGCTTTCGCGAATTGAATACGGCGAGGAGGGGCGTCTGCTCGAGCGGAGAGCCTTTGCCAAAGAGTATCCCGGGACACTCCGGCGGATCGCTTGGCGGTAAAACACACCCTCCCACCGGGCCGGAAAACGGCTCGGCAGGCACGAACACCTTTATTCCCGCCGACAGAAATTCTTGCGCCCGCTTCCGGCCTGAATCCCACCGCCCGGCATTCACTCGCGGGAAGGATTCGCCGATCCACAGGGCGAGATCGCTTTCGGTTCGAAGGCCCGTGCCCAGCAGGCGGATGAACAGCCGCTGCTCTTCGAAGCCATGCATTTTTGCGAACCGCCCCATGAAGGCGGCGGCGGCAAGCACGCAATATGCGGACTCATCGTCTAGCCGTATAAACCGGAACGACGATCCCTGCCTCTCGGGAGAGGCGCAGACATATCCGACTGCCTCTTCAATTGTTTTCTCATCCACCGTCAGTACTCCTCCGGCACTAACAGCGTTGTGTCTTCTTGTGAGGCTTTGCGGGCGAACCGGATTTTACCGGGCTTCAGAGCATTTTGGGAAGTATAGTATACCCTGAATTGGCAAGGGGATAGAAAACTTTCCTGTAGAGGTGCATCGGCGGGGCAGCCACATCGTGATGCAAAAGCCGCTTCCAGATACGACAATAACCGTTCCTGTCCCAAACCATGGCGAAGTCCGCGTCGAAACGGTCCAGTCGATTATCCGTCAGTCTGGCATACCCAAGAATGAGTTCGAGTCATGATGGGCCGTCCCGCAGATGAGCGCCGAGAGTAAGCGGGGTCAGAGGTGGTGGGTTGTTAGAAGAGACATATTCAAACCAAAAACATTGTTTTAAGATTTTAAAATGGTGGATTATGACCTGTCTATCCTTTGCCGGGGGGATACTGGCGAGGTTCGCCGCCTAATCAAGCCCTCTTGCCTTCGGCACGGGCAATCATTACCCGTGCCACCCGCGTGCGGTCCCTGGCTTATGCTGGCGGGCTTGGGTAGAGTGCAGAAAGTTCTGCGCTCTACCCAAAATGCGCCGATGCCGGTTTCTAAGGAGACAGAGCAACCCGATTGATGGGTCCAAGGGCATATTCCGCCCGTGCCGGTTGGGTAGCTTCCGCAACTCTAGACGACCTCGCCGGGTTCGGGTTAGACTCGAACTTTAATCTGCAGGCGGATCTCCAGTTGTAGGGATTCAGGGCCGACCAATTCCAATTCCAAGGCAGCAGGGCGGACCAAACCCAACTGCAGGGCGATGTGTTGAAGGTTAGAGCGCAGCCCTGATAGGAGCAGGTGTTAGAGGGGGTTTGTGCCTGTGCGGTGGCCGCAAAGGCGCCCCCGACAAGAACCAGCGAAACCATGATCGCTAATATCAGGATTTTTCTCATCTTATTTACTCCTTTCCGATATAAGGTCTAGGGAATAATGGCTTTTAGTTCCTCTAGACGTGAAGTTAAAAAAGCTGGACATAACTTATGACCTATAATGGTAATTGTAGAGGGGGGAGTGTGCTTTTTTTTCGCAAATGATGGATTTTGCAGAGTAAAATCTTTTACGTAAATTTCTAAGGGCACAAAGAGATAGAGAAAGAGGCGCTTTTCCTCTTGGTGTTTCGTGACCGTGGTGAAGAAGCCGCCGCAGGAATTCCGCAGGAGATCATCCGGGCGCAATGGCGACCGGAAAGGACTATCTTGGCGAAGCGTTTGAAGCTGCTTGCTCGGTGATGATAGAATTGGTCCACCTGCTGGATGGATATCGTCATAGGCCCGTGGCCATCGGCGGACGGGACCCCGACCTTCCTCCGCCTGGTCCCGGCAGCGTGTCGGCCCCAATGCCGAGGGCCGGTTCGAATGTTGGGTGACCGGGGCAAGTCTCTTCTTGCCCGTGTCCGAAGGACAAGAGGGCTGCAGGCCAATGGCAAGAACAAGAAGACGCCCGTGAGCCGGCGAATCTTCGACAGCAGGATCAGGCAAATGCTTGACTGCATGCACAATAATCCCGTGAAGGCAGGATCGGTCTGCGATCTGGTGGACCGGCCCTTCAGTTCGGCTAGATCGGACATGTCCCGTAAGCCGGTAGGAATGGGAAATACTCCGATCATATCGGTCGCCCTCTTGCCTTCGGCACGGGCAATAATTCCCCGTGCCACCCGCGAAAGGACCTGACGCAAACATCTGGAGCCGTCTCACCTGTCTGTGCCCCAGACTCGTAAGAATGCGAAAGAGCAGCTGATTCTGTTAGGTTTACGGCATTGAGTCGGACCCCGATTGACCGGTTGACGTGGACTGGACGCAGCGCTCCGGCTTTCAGCAGTTTAGTATCGGTGCAAGAATTCCAAAACAGGGGCGAAATTGTGATGCTGAATCAATGATTGCGGATACTTACAGATGTACGCATCCTTGTTCTATCAATAATATTGAGTGCTTGACTTAGTCAGACCCAATGCCGACCAACTCAAGAACGCACCTTTGAGCGTGCTCGCACTCTGGCGATAAGTTCCTTGGTCGGGTTGGGGCGTAAGACTGTAAGCGGGATGCTATGCGCCAGCGGACAGCAGTTTGCCGACTGGTCCGCTGCTTA
>JAJYTC010000229.1 GCA_021793275.1 Deltaproteobacteria bacterium
GCATTATGGCCGCAGTCAGCATGACAGCCGGCAATCTGCTCGCCCTTCATCAGAATAACGTAAAACGCATCCTGGCCTATTCTTCAATCGCCCACCTGGGTTATATCCTCGTCGCTTTTTTGGCGGGCGGAGCAATGGCCCTTGAGTCGGTCACTTTTTATCTGCTCACTTACTTCGTTGCCACCCTGGGTTGTTTTGGAGTTATCACGGTGCTCTCCAGCCCCGGGCGGGAAATGGAAAGCCTGGAGGACTACAGGGGGCTTTTCCGGCGAAATCCCTGGCTGGCGGGGGTTTTTGCCGTAATGGTGCTGTCCCTGGCCGGTTTGCCTCTTACCGCCGGGTTTATCGGCAAGTTCTACGTGGCCCTGGCAGGCGTCGGCGCCGGACTTTGGACTCTGGTGATAATCCTGGTTCTAACCAGCACAATAGGTCTTTACTACTACCTGCGCATCATAGCCGCTTTGTTTGCCGGCGTGCCGGAGGGCGGGGCCGCGCAGCCTGAACCGGCGTTTTCCTTTCCGGACACGTTCATTCTGGGATTTCTTACTTTTCTGATCTTTTGGCTTGGAGCGATGCCGGCCCCCATAATCGCCATGATCCGGACGATGGTTCGCTGACCGCGCTTAAATTCCGAGCGCCTCTCTCGACGCATGCGTGTGTGGGGCGCCCGCGATGTTCGTTTCGAGTGAGACAAACTGCCGCATCGGGCACAGCCACGAAATGCTTGAATCATGCTTGTGATTGATTTAACATCAACGCCTCGGTTCTTTCAAAAGCCTTCTTCCAAGAGCCCCGGCCCGATGCGCCCGTGAAGACGGCGGGAAATCCGCGTTTCATGGGTTTACTAGGTTTTCTTCATCGCCACGAGGAATATGCCATGAATCCTTATGCCGATATGCCCTGGAAAAGCCGGTGGCCGAAGCGTGTCCCGGCCGCTTTCGAAGTTCCCGACGTATCCTGCGCCGACGTGTTCGTGGAAAGCGCGCGACTTTTTCAAAATCGCCCGGCGCTTATCTACTTCGATACGGTGTTCTCCTACGGCATGCTGGACGATCTGAGTTCCCGGTTTATGGCTGTCCTGCAGGAATTAAAGATAAACAAAGGCGACCGGGTGGCCCTTTACATGCAAAATCTTCCCGCCTACATCATTGCCGAATACGGGTGCTGGAAAAACGGTTCGGTAGTTGTGCCGATGAATCCCATGCTGAAGGAAAGGGAGATTGAATACTTAATAAACGATTGTTCTGCGCGGCTGATCGTCTGTGAAGAGTCGCTCTTCGCGACGGTTAAAAACGTGCTCGACCGGACTCCTTCCATCGAAAGGATCATGACCGCCAGCCCCCTGGACTGGTATGCCCGGGCGGGGAAAATGCCGCTCTTCATGCAGAACGTCGCAAAAAAGGTCCCGGAAGGAGCTATGGATTTCAGGGAAGCGGTGGAAAAAACTCCGTGCGGTGACAGGCCTGCTTCCCTCCGAAGCAGGGACCTTGCCGCCATATCCTATACGTCCGGGACTACGGGCGTTCCCAAAGGAGCCCTGACTTCACACAGGAATCACATCGCAAATGCGCTCAATAATGCATTGTGGTTTTCACTGGGGTGCTCGGATGTGTTTTTCGGTTTTGTGCCGTGGTTCCATATGACCGGCGCAAACATGCAGACGGTCTTGCCTTTCTTCGTTGGCGGCGCGGTGGTTTCAGGCTACCGGTTCGATCCCGGCCTGGCCCTTGAAGCCATCGAAAAGCACAAGATAACGCATGGCGTTGGGCCGATCACCATGTTTATCGCCATGCTCAACCACCCGGAATTCAAGAAATTCGACCTCTCCTCCATCCGCACCCTCATAAGCGGCGGCGCCCCGGTTCCCGAGGCCGTCGTCAACCGATGGGAGAAAGAAGCGGGAAGCTACATCTACAATGTCATGGGACTGACCGAATCCACCGCGCCGCTCATCTTTACCCCGCCCGGCCAAAGAGCGCCGGTAGACCCTGAAACCGGCGCGCTTTCCATAGGAATTCCCTTGCCCAATACGGAACTCAAAGTGGTGGACCCGGTGGAAGGCAGCCGGATCGTACCGCTTGGCGAAGCCGGAGAGATGCTTGTACGGGGGCCTATGATGGTTGAGGGATACTGGAACAAGCCTGAAGAAACCAGCCGGACATTCTCCGACGGCTGGTGCTGCACCGGGGATATAGTCAAAATGGACGAGGATGGCTGGGTTTACCTGGTGGACCGCAAAAAGGACATGATCATCGCTTCAGGGTTCAAAGTATGGCCGAGGGAAGTCGAAGACGTTCTCTACAGCCATCCGGCAACCAGAGAAGCATTGGTGGTCGGCGTGCCGGACGCGTATCGGGGAGAAACGCCGAAGGCTTTTGTTTCCCTTAAAGAAGAATACAAAGGCAAGGTCTCCAGGGAGGATTTCCTCCAATTCTGCAGAAAGCATCTGGCCGCTTACAAGATCCCGTCGGACATAGAATTCCTCGATGAGGTGCCCAAAACAGCCAGCGGGAAAGTGCTCAGAAGGGTGATGCGGGAGCAGGAATTGAAGAAAGCCGGCAAAACGCCTTGACCGTATAGGCCGGCGGTCGGCTCTGCCATAGCCTGCCGCCAACCCATTCCTTGCTATACCTGCTCCGGCGGGATATTGTCGCGACGGTAGGCGGTGCGGCATCCAATTCCTGCCTTCCTGAGCCTTTCCTCTACCCCGGGATTGAAGAAGACAAGCTCTTCTATTTCTATCTCCTCGAGTTCCTTTCCTATCAGGGCAAGTCTTGCCTGGAGGGCCTCGATGTTTTCTATCGGCGAAAAACTCACCATAACCGCTGGATGCGTCGAAGCGCCTGCTCGAATGAGATTCTCCAGTGCCTTGAGTTGCAGTTCAAAGCCAATCGGTTCAGCCCCCGTAAGACGGGAAAACTCTTCTTCGTTCGTTCCCTTCAAGCTAACCCTGACGTGGAGATTGTCATGCCTTGCGAGGGCTTTGGCATAATCTTCATCGTAGCCGATCAGTATCCCGTTTGTTTCGAGGATGAAGTCGATGCTTACCGGGATGAGATCGAGGACCTTCAGGAGGTGTTCTTTGGAGATGGTTGGCTCACTTCCACTTATTCTTACCTGGTGGAAGCCCTTTTTCCCGGCAATACCGACGAGCTTTCGAGCGACTTCCAGGGGGGAGTAGAACGCACCCGCGGTGTGCGGCCTGGTTGCAGTCTCATAGGACCAACAGAATACGCACCGGAGGCAACACCCTACGCAGTCGGCCGTCGCAATGCCGCCATAAAACCTCGCCGCCCTGAAGCGAGAGTACTTTCTTTTGTCGCCCTGACAGACGATCTTTGCGATCTCAAAAGCCCTTTTCACGGAATCGTACATTGATGCCTCTCCTGGCTGAGCAAAGAGAGGGAAATGCTTTGACGCCCTCTTTAAACATAACTCCGCTCCAGCGACGGACGCAACTACCAGGCCCGGGTTTTCTTGAGCCATGAGGGAAAAAGGTCTCATGCCTGGCTGAGTTTCTTTACAACCGTCAAAATTGAACTGGCATGCTGCGCAGAAAACATGTACTGATACTCTACGGTTTTTATCACCTGAATTTAGAGGAGGAAGGGACATGACGAAGGCTGAATTGGTCGGAAAAGTCGCGAATGAAAGTGGGATTACAAAAGCACAGGCCGAGAAGGCGGTGGACGGATTCGTTTCCGCTGTTTCCGGCGCGCTGGCGGCCGGCGACAACGTTACACTGGTAGGCTTCGGCACCTTCAGTGTCGGGGAAAGGGCTCAGCGTGAAGGCCGAAATCCCAGAACGGGCGAGAAGATCGAGATTCCCGCCTCGAAGGTCGTGAAGTTCAAGGCAGGAAAGAATCTCAGCGAAAAGGTCAAATAGACCGTCTTACCCGATCACATTCAAAGACGATCTGAAAGGGACTGCTCACCGGGAAAAGTATGCCGGCGGACAGTCCTTTTTATTTTGTATGCAGGAATTTATTTCAGGAAACAGCAGTATATGTCGATAGCTATTTGGTACCCGTGGTTTAGCGTCAAGGAGAGCAACTATAACCTAACCAAACGCGAGAGGGGGGCAATGAAGCTCACCATCAGTCGTAAAATCACCATCCTGGCCTGCATTCCCGTTTTGATATTGATCACGTTCGCATTTTCCCTGGTTTGGAATGAAGGGAAGGGTATGGAGGTTGCCAAATATTCTCTCCTGTCTCTCAATCTGTTCCTGGCAGGCCTGTCCATTGCTATCGGCCGCACCATTCGAAGCCCGATTGTGGATGTTACCAGGCAACTCTCACGAACTTCGGATTCGATGTCGCTCCAGGCCTCTCAAATGACAACCACCAGTCAACAATTGGCGGAAGGAACTTCGGAGCAGGCGGCAGCCATCGAAGAAAACTCTTCGGCCATGAGCCAGATGGCATCGCTTGCAAAGAGCAATGTACAGAGCGTTAAAAGGCTGGAAGACGCAATGGCTCGAACTGACAAAGGTATGAAAAACAGTTATAAATCCATCAAAAAGAGCAGCGATGTCATGGCTCACATAATGATCTCCGGTCAAGAGATGGCCAAGATCAACAAAGGTATCGAACAAATCGCCTTTCAGACGAACCTGCTTGCCCTGAACGCTGCTGTTGAAGCAGCCCGGGCAGGTGAAGCAGGTGCGGGCTTTGCCGTAGTCGCCGATGAGGTGAGGGCTCTTGCGACCAGGGCGAGCGAGGCAGCCAGGAACACCGAGGCCCTGATCTCAGAGACCTTGGAACAGCTTCAATCCGCAATGGAGATCATCAATCAGACCAAGAAAGAATTCCAGGATATGGGGGAAGACGCCAAGCTGGTGAAGAATTCCGTCGATGAGATCAGTGCGGCAGTGCGGGAGCAGACCGGCGGAATCGAGCAGGTGAGCGTGACGCTCCGACAGATGAGTGACGTAGTGCAGCAAAGCGCCGCTAATGCCGAGGAATCGGCTTCGGTATCGGGCGAAATGAACAGCCGGGCCAAAGAGATGAAGGAATTCGTAGCGGACCTTCTAACCCTCATTGGAAGCAACGGAAACGCCAAAGAAGAGTCTCATCGGACGACTTCTGTCGATAGGCCCAGGATTCAGGCGACTTTTGCAACGGGAGCCAACGGGAAAGCTGCGGAGGATGACGGGAAAGGAAAGGTCCCATTGGGCAATAACCCGCATGACTTTTTGAAGGAAACTGTGAGATTGGAAAATATTGGTTTTTAAACAGGTAAAAGGCTACTCGCCGGGGATAAACCGGCGAGCAGCCCTTTTTATTCCCGAGCTAGTATCCATCCGGAAACTTCTTGGTGGGCAAGATAAAGCTTTTGCCCACCCTACCTGGATCCGCACCTGGTGTAGGGTGGGCACGGGATTGCCGTGCCCACC
>JAJYTC010000230.1 GCA_021793275.1 Deltaproteobacteria bacterium
CGATCCCATCCCCGGCTGTAGGTTTCGGCACAGGGAATGCAACACATCTTCCCATCCCGAATCCGCGCCCGAGGCTCCATTACGAGTTCACCACAAAATTCGCAGGTAACAGACTTAAAAATGCGCGCTTTTTGCGGAGGCGCCGTAGAGACTTTCTCGATTTTGAAAAGGGTGTTTTCTTCCTCAGCCAGTATCTCTTTGATCCTTCGGTCCTGGAATGTACTGAATATTTTTATTTCCTCTTCGGAGGCCTCCCCGCTCATGACTTTCCGTAAAATTTCCTCCTGTTCGGGTGTTCTTTGAAACGGGCCCGGTTTCATCGCCACTCGAATTCCCGAACTCCGTTTGCGGTCAAATACGGTGTAGGCCTGTTTTCCGTGGTCCTTGTAAACAAGATTTCCTTTCCCCATGGTGCAGCTCAGCAGTACCTGAAAGGCGTCGATGCCACAACCGTCGGATTCGACAACGGCGACGAGTTCCTCATCTTCCGCGCGGCCAATTCCGAGGTGGGCCTGAGCGGTCTTGGCCGCCCGGTATCCGATGGCCAGGCCGGGGCACATGTGTCCGTGAAATCGGATGGCTGCCCGAAGGTCTTCGGGGTAGACAGCACTCATTTTCGTTCTCCTTTTTAATCCGCCCGAATTGTTTGCCCTCAAGATACATCCTCATACGGGCTCATGCCTTGATTAATACCTTCCTTTTCCGGCGATTGGAACCATCGCATCTCAATTTCCTGCAAAATTTTTTGACAACGGCGGCCATGCACAGTAAGTAAATATGACTATATTTTTGGCGGCCTTTCTTTGCTCTTCTTACCAGCTCCACAAATGCAACTAATAACCTCTTCCAAAGGAGGCTTAGTTTGGAACAAAATCTGCTCGGTGAAGAACACCTCATTTTCAGGGACTCCGTGCGAAGGTTTCTCGAAAGGGAGGTTTTACCCCACTACGACGAGTGGGAAAGGGATGGAATTGTTCCGCGCGAAGCCTGGAAAAAAATGGGGGAAAACGGTTTTTTGTGTCCCTGGCTCGAAGAGGAATACGGGGGGCCGGGCGCCGATTTCCTGTGCTCGGTCATCGTCTGCGAAGAGTTCGCCTATAGGGGCGTGACAGGACTTGCGGCGTCCCTGCACAGCGATATCATCGTTCCCTATATCTACAGTTTCGGAAATGAGGAGCAGAAAAGGCGATGGCTTCCCGGCTGCGCTTCAGGCCAAATACTCACCTCCATCGCCATGACCGAGCCCAACACCGGCTCGGACCTTGCCGCCATCCGAACGACCGCGATTCGCGACGGCGATCATTACGTCATAAACGGGCAGAAGACCTTCATCTCGCTCGGCATTCTTTCGGACCTCGTGATTGTGGTTGCCAAAACCGACCCCAAAGCGGGCCGCAAGGGGGTGAGCCTGATCTGTGTAGAATCGGGAACCCCGGGGTTTAGCCGGGGCAGAAAGCTGGATAAGATGGGATGGCGCAGCCAGGATACGGCTGAGCTTTTCTTCGATGATTGCCGCGTACCCGTTTCCAATCTGCTGGGAGAAGAGGGAAAAGGTTTTTATTACCTCATGCAGAAGCTCCAGCAGGAAAGACTCATGGCAAGCGTTATGGCCCAGTCCATGGCGGAAGCCATGCTCGATATGACGGTAAAGTATTGCAAACAAAGGACGATATTCGGGGCCCCGGTCGGTTCCTTCCAGCATAATACCTTCAAAATCGTTGAAATGGCGACCGAGATCGAATTCGGGCGGACATTTCTCGATTCTCTTATTGCCGATCATGTGGCAGGAAAGGAAATCACGAAAAAAGCCTCCATGGCCAAGGCATGGATTCCCGAAATGGCCAACCGCGTCGCCTACAACTGTGTCCAGCTCCATGGTGGCTACGGTTACATGGAGGAATACCCGATATGCCGATTTGCCAGGGATGCCCGTGTGATTTCGATTTTTGCCGGAACAACGGAGGTCATGAAGGTGATAATCGGTCGAATGATGGGCTTTTGAAATAGGGGAGAGTTCTTTACGACTGACAAGGAGGTAGGGGAATTACTAACATGCTTAAATATCCGAACATTGCCTTTCATCTCACGCATTGTGATACCTCCCTCCAATGTTCGGTAATCAATGACGGTCTTATACGAATTTGCGTTCAAGATCCCTCCATCACGAAGAGACGACCTGTAGGATGGGTGGAGCGCAGCGCAACCCATCAAGTAAGATCTCGAACGCTAACTCGTATTAGTAATGCCGGTTTGCGTTCAAGCGACGCCGGCCCGTCTTCGGACGCGGTTGGAAAGCGGATGAAACTTCAGCCAACGCGTCACCCCGGCGGAGAACGTCACCCCGGCAATTTTCAAGCCGGGGTCCGCGACGTCAACAAACTCTTGAAGTTTCACAAGAGAGGAAGGCAAAACGATTCGAGGACGTTCCATCAGGGTATCCGACTATAAAAGCGGGGGTACGAGATATGCGAAGTCTTCTCGATCAAGTGCGGCACTGGACAATCTATAAGCCGAATGACGTCATGGTTTATGAGGGAGACCTCCGATTTAGCTACTGCGAGATATTTCACGGGGCACTGCGTCTTGCCGGAGGGCTCAAAAAAGTGGGCGGAAGGAAAGGGATGCGCGTCGGTGCTCTGATGTTCAACCATTACCGATGGACGATCTCTACTATGGGCTTGCGGCCGCCGGATGCGTTCTCGTGCCCCTCAATTATCGTCTGGCCAATCCGGAAATAGTCTACCAGCTAAACGACTCGGGCTGTGCCATGTTGATCTTCGACCCCGAATTTGCCGGGGGCGTGGAGGAGGTAAAAGACTCTTTAAAGACTGTCGAGCATTTTGTATTTACGGGCAAGGAGATGCCGTTTGCAGGCGCCCTCGATTATGACGGTCTGCTCGACGCGGAGCCGTTCGAGGAGGATGTGAGCGAAGATGACTTGTTCGGCATCTACTACTGTCCCGAAAGCGTCGATTTTCTCGACGCAATCCCGAAGAGCGACGCCGGCAAGATATTGAAGCGGGTGCTTCGGGAAAAATACTGGGAGGGACACGTAAGGAAAGTGGGATAACAACTTGACCAATGGAGAAAAGACATGAACATTAAAGATTGCAGGGCAATAGTAACCGGCGGCGCTTCCGGGTTGGGATTGGCATGTATAAGGAAACTGGTTGCAGGCGGAGGGCGGGCTGCCATTCTCGATCTCGATTCGGCCCGGGGTGAGAAGCTGGCAGCCGAATCGGGGGGCAGCGTGATTTTCGCCAGAACCGATGTCACAAGCGAAGATGACGTTGTTAGCGCAATCGGGAAGGCGGTGGAAGCGTTTGGCGCCATCAATACGGTAATCAACTGCGCCGGGGTCGGCGATCCGGGCAAGATGCTCTCCAAAAAGGGCCCCTTGCCGCTGTCCTCATTCGACCGGATAGTCCGGATAAACCTGATCGGCACTTTCAATGTCTCGCGTCTTGCCGTGGCGCAGATGGTAAACAACACGGCGAACGAAGAAGGCGAAAAGGGCGTTATTATAAATACGGCGTCGGTCGCTGCCTTCGACGGCCAGATTGGCCAACCGGCCTATTCGGCTTCCAAGGCCGGCATAGTGGGCATGACTTTGCCTATGGCCAGGGAATGCGCGGGCTACGGTATCCGGGTAATGACCATAGCGCCGGGAATTTTCGACACGCCGCTGCTCGCTTCTCTTCCCGAACCCGCCCGCGATGCTCTCGGAAAGATGGTGCCCTTTCCTCCAAGGCTCGGCAGACCCGATGAATTCGCGGCCCTCTCCATGCACATCATAGAAAATCCCATGCTGAACGGCGAGGTCATAAGGCTTGACGGCGCCCTCAGGATGGCGGCCAAGTAAACGACAAGGAGACAGACGGTATGGAAAGTAAAAAGGAAATAGTGATAGTCAGTGCCGTGAGAACTCCCTTCAGCAAGTTCGACACGGCCATGGCGGACATTGCGAGCATCGATCTTGGCGTGATGGTCATGAAGGAAGTCATTGAAAGGGTTGGCGTCAGGCCCGAGGAAGTGGACGATATAAGCTATGGAAGCTGCGTTCCCGCTGAGGTGGCCCTCGAACTCGACGTCCCGGCGCGTCAGGCTTCGCTTCTGGCCGGATTCCCCGCGGAAAATATATCCCTTAGTCTCGATCGGGCGTGCTGTTCTTCCCTTACCTGCGTTCGTCTCGGGGTGTGGGCCATAAAGGCAGGGGAGGCGCAAATCGTCATGGCCGCAGGGGCCGAAAACATGCCCCGAACGCCGCATTTGGCCCCGGGATTGAGAAAAGGGCAAAGGCTGGGACATATCAGATTGGTCGACCCCCTTTTCGAACTCGGATATACGGCAAAAGGCTTTAATCCCGTTGCCAAAGACGCGGGCGAAGTGGCGCTCGAGTACGGTGTAGACAGGCAAATGCAGGACGCTTGGGCACTCGGAAGCCAGGAGAAGTACGCAAAGGCCCGTCAGGAAGGCAAATTCAAAATCGGCGAGGAACTCATGCCGGTCGTCATTCCTCAGAAAAAGGGCGATCCCGTCGTAATCGAGGAAGACGAGTCGCCGCGAAAAACCAGCATGGAAGCGCTTTCGAAACTGAAGCCCGTCTACGGAAGCCCCACCGTCACCGCGGGTAACGCTCCCACGATGGGCGCCGGGGCGAGCGCAATCCTCATGATGCCCGCGGATATGGCTCAAAAGAGGGGCATAAAACCCCTTGCATCCATCGTAACCGTTGTAGCCTCGGCGACGGTCCCGCGCGAAATAGCGACCATTCCGGCCTTCACCATCCAGAAGGCGCTCGATCGCGCCGGACTAACCATTGACGATATGGATCTCATTGAAATCAATGAAGCCTTTGCCGCCATGCCTCTTGTTTCCACCAAGATCCTGGCCAAAGGCGACGAGAAAAAATGGAAAGAGCTCCAAAACAAGACCAACGTCAACGGCGGGGCAATTGCCATAGGCCATCCCGTAGGGGCCAGCGCTGCAAGAATAACGATGACGATGGCTTATGAGCTGAGACGCCGCGGAGGCGGCTACGGGGTCGCGGCCATCTGCGGAGGGCTGGCCCAGGGCGAGGCGATCATCATCAAGGTGTAGCGCCGATCCAAAAAGCACGCGCACATACCGGGAATGGAGCTGTTGAGGAATACAATACGATTATTTAGTTTTCATCTGGCAACCCCGGTCCCGGGGAATGGTGGGCACGGTGGTCCCGCCCCGCTCCCTCACCCTGCAGCGGGTCCGGGTTTACGTAGGGTGGGCACAGCTTTATCCTTACAATTACCCACACATGCCCCCATTGTCATGGGCCATGTTTGAGGTGTGGGAGCAGGAAAACGTACATTGCGACGGCGGGTTCGAGTTGCTGTATGCCCCGCCAAAGAACTGTAGTGCC
>JAJYTC010000044.1 GCA_021793275.1 Deltaproteobacteria bacterium
GGAACAAAACAAGACTATCTCCCTGAAAGCTTCGGCCGGATGGATGGTAACTTTATATTCATAATTACTCATTTCGTTCTCCCGGGATTATTCCCTGCAGAATCAAGGAGCGGGAAGGGGGAGCAAAAGACTTTTTGATCGCAGCCTCATGCCAGCGAAAACGGGGATGCGAAATCACGGAAACCAATTCCCCAACGCAAAAATTATATCACCCCTGCAGATTTCCTCAATGGCCCGATGAAAAGTGGTTAAGCCCGGCAGCCTTTTTGCCTATTCGGCAGTTTTCAACGCGACATGACGGACCACGCGGCGTTTTTTGTCTATAGCAGTCTTAACCCTGGCTCGCCTGTGGACGACCGAATTCAGCTTTCTATAGCGGGCGCTCCGGGTTTTGGCCGAGGTTTTCCTGCGGTAGACGGCCTTCGTGAGTTTACGCCTCTTTGCAATGCGTCTGGAAAGAATCCTTCGATGGCTGGCCGCATACTTTCCTCTGCCGGCTAAATTCCTGACAGATGCCTTCCCTTTATAGCGGGCGATCCTGGCCCGGGCCGATACCCTTGTGGGAGTTGCGCGGACGGTTTTCCCGCGGTGGACGATCTTGGCAAGTTTACGCGTCTTTGCAACGGGCCGGGAAAAAATTCTTCGATGCCTGGTCGCATACTTTCCTCTCGCGGCTAAATTTCCTGGCGCTATTCGTCTGGGGCGGGCAAAAGACCTTGCACGTGTTCTCCTGCTCATCTCCCGGGATAGTCGGGCACGGGATTTTCTGCCCCTTGCCGCATAGCGGGCCGTTGTTTTGAGGACCCGCCTACGAGCAGCGTACCTTGCCCGGGAGCGGGCGGCCAGCCTGGAGGGTCTGATTTGCGCCCTTGGAGCGCTGCGCACTATGCACCTTCTCTGAGCAGGTGCGACGAGTTCGTGCGTTTCGGCAGCCGCCACGTGCTGGTAGTGGCCGACGGCGTAATATGGGCCGCCGACTTCACGGTATCCCTCTTCAAGCATGGTCTCGACATCGGTGCGTCGGATCCAGGGATTTGTAGCGCCGAGCACGACGGCAATCATCCTGATATTGTCCCTCACGGCGGTCACGGATATATTGAAGCCCGATGCGCAGACAAAACCGGTCTTCAGACCGTCTACGCCCGGGCACACGCCCAGAAGATTGTTGGGATTCATATCCGTTTTGCCACGATACGTATACGACCTCATGCAACTGATCGACAACGCTCCGGGGAAGCGGCGAATATAGGCGGCGGAAAGCTTTAATATGTCGCGTGCGGTAGTGAGCTGTCCTCTGGCCGGCAGTCCGTTGGGCGTCATGAAGTGGGTATGGGTCAGTCCCAGTTCGCGGGCTTTGGCGTTCATCATGGCGACGAAATTTTCCACGCTCCCGCCGAGGTATTCGGCCATGGCCACGGCGGCATCATTGCCGGACTCTATGGCCATTCCCCTGATGAGTTGCGCGACCGTCACTATGTCGCCGGCCCTTAGCCCCATCCGGACATCGGGCATGGACGCGGCCCGTCTGCTGACCCGAACTCTGTCGGAGAGGCTGATGCGCCCCGACTCTATGGCTTCGAAGGTAAGATAAAGAGTGATAAGTTTGGTAAGCGATGCTGGCGGGATCAGAGCGTCGGCATTTTGCTCGTATAGCACCTTGCCCGTGTTCATATCATATAAAATGGCCGAACGGGCATTGACGCGCTGGAATTCCCAGGCTTGTGAAATTTGTGGAATAAACGAGCAGAAAGAAAACATGAGAAAAAAACATACAAACTGCCCTTTGCCACGCATCAGAACCTCTCCTCTTTTGTTTTTCCCGCTTAGAGAATGAGCCAAAGGCGAAATCTTGCGGCCGGCTTCGGCGAATCCGGACCTCTCATAACTCCCGCAGGACTGAAGATTGTGTATCTATGGAGATTTGGCAGCTTTTTGTCAACCGAAATCACCAGATTATTTATCCAAAAGCCGATGCGAAGATTAATTTCGCTTCGGGGAAACTATTTTTTGCATAAGGAACCCGTCTTTTGATATATACTTCGCCAACTTTGCAAAACTGGAGGAAAGGGGATCGCGAAATGTTCGGCCGGATGATGGATTTTCTCTCCAAAGACATGGCAATGGATCTGGGCACTGCTAATACGCTTATATATGTCAAGGGCAAGGGCGTAGTCCTTGACGAACCATCCATGGTCGCCATGGCGAAGGATTCCGGCGAGGTGATAGCTACCGGGCGGGAGGCAAAAAATCTGGCCGGCCGGCACACTCGGGGGACTACCATAACCAGGCCGATGCGCGACGGGGTTATTTATGATTTTGAAACGGCCTCTTTGATGGTGCGCTCATTTCTTGGAAAAGTATTCAGGCGTTTCCCTCTGTCCAAGCCGAAGCTGGTTGTGGCCGTTCCGGTAGGAATCACTTCGGTGGAGAAGCGCGCGGTGATAGAGGCCGCCGATATGGCGGGGGCCGGAAAGGTTTTTCTCATAGAAGAGCCGATGGCGGCTGCAATAGGCGCAGGTCTTCCCGTCGATCAGCCCGCCGGGCAGATGGTGGTTGATATAGGCGGGGGAACTACCGAAGTGGCCATAATTTCCAAGTTCGCCGTCTCATGCAGCGAGTCGCTCCGGGTGGCGGGCGATGAAGCCAACGACGCGATCTGCAACTTTATCCGGCAGAAACACAGCATGGCCATAAGCGAAATGATGGCTGAAGTCATCAAGATGAAGATAGGTTCGGCTGTGCCCCTCAAGAAGACGCTCGAGATAAAGCTTCGAGGCAAAGACCTTGCCACCGGCATGCCGAAAGTCATCACTATTACCGATGCCGATATCAGGATGGCCATGCGGGAGCCCACAATGGCTATAATTGAAGCGGTTCGCCGCGTTCTGGAAAAGGCCTCGCCCGATCTGGCCTCGGATGTGGCCGAAAACGGCATTTGGCTCGCCGGAGGCGGAGCGCTGCTAAAAGGACTCCGAGCACTGATTCACCAAGCCGTAGGGCTCGATGTGATCCAAACCGAAGACCCGCTTCGAGCGGTGATTCGCGGGGCCGGATCGGTAACCGAGCATTTCGATCATTACCGCGACGTATTTCTGAACTGACTCAGCCCCCTCAATTTGCTTCACTTGTTCCGGATCGTGCCTGGATAAGCTCGGCCACGATGCTGACGGCGATCTCCTCAGGGGTTTCGGCGCCTATCTCGAGGCCTATCGGGCAATGCACCCGCTCCAGACTCTCCCTGGTAAAGCCCTCGTCGAGAAGGGCGGCATAGACCTTGGCGCGTTTGCTGCGGCTTCCGATCATTCCGATGTAGCCGGCAGGGGTTCGCAGGGCCTGCGCCAGTATGGTCTTATCATGCCTGTGGCCACGGGTAACGATGACCAGGTAGCTCTCCGGGCCGATTGCCAGACCCTGCAACGCATTGTCGACGCCATCGGTCACATGCACCTCGTCAGCCATCGGAAAACGGTCCCTGTTGGCAAATTCGCTCCTGTCGTCGAGCACAACGGTGCGAAACTCGATACGGGAGGTGAGCCGAGCCAGTTCCAGGGAGACGTGTCCCGCGCCGAAGATAAAAACGGTCCCCCTGCTGCAGACAGGCTCAACCAGGTAGCGTCTGCCGTCCAGGTCGACTATTGCGGTCGAATGTCGCTGTTCAAAGGCGCTTGCAATGCGATCCGCAACGGGAGCCGCAGCCTCGATGTCGCCGGCAAGGGAGCTGTCGGGCCGCAGAACGAAGCGCTTCAAAGGCCCGGAGGAATTTTCCTCGGGCAGAAGGGCCACGGAAAGAGCGCGCCTGCCCGCCTCAAGGGCTTCCACCACGGCTTCGTAACGAGCAACAGCCGCAGGGGTGAGCGCCAGGTGCTCGATCAGCACGGAAAGCCGGCCGCCGCAGATTAAATCCATATCGGCTCCGGCCTTGCCCGTAAGATCATAGTCGCGTACTATTGCCACCGATTTTGCGCGAATCTCTCCGGCGGCTTCGATAACCTGAGCCTCTACCTTGCCGCCGCCGATCGTGCCCCGGATCCGGCCGTCGGGCCGAATGACCATCTGTGCCCCCATCGATCGCGGGGTAGAGCCCTGATTGGTGAGGATGGTCGCCAGCACCAGGTCCTCACCGCGGCCAAGCAGTTCCAAAATATCCCGTTCGATCCGTTTTGTTTTGCCTGTCAAGCGTTCCTCCCTTCCAGGGTTCAAACGTTCTTGCCGAAAGGGCAGATCGGATAGCGGCAATCGGGACATCCGGCACAAAGGCCTCCATGTCCCATCGCCACGATATCGGCCCGGGTAAGAGTCTCGCCAGCCACAATCCTGGGCACCACCAGGTCGAAGACGCTGGCCCGGTAGTACATTACACAACCGGGCAGCCCCACCACGGGGACGCCTTTAACATAGGCCAGCATAAACATAGCCCCGGGGAAGGTGGGCGCGCCGTAGGTCACCACTTCGCCGCCCGCGGCGCGGATTGCGGCAGGGGTTTGGTCGTCGGGGTCGACCGACATGCCGCCGGTGACCGCAACCAGGCCAGCACCCTTGTCCAGGAACCCGTGAATGGCGGCAACCGTCTTTTCAACGTCGTCGGCCACCAGGACCTGTCCCATGACGCAACTGCCCAGTTCGGCGAATTTGGTTTTAAGAACCGGCCCGAATTTATCTTCGATCCTGCCCGAATACACCTCGGAGCCTGTGGTCACAATGCCCACCTGGAGCGGGCGGAAGGATCGCACCGACACGACCGGCGCGGACTCCCGGCAAATCTTTTCCACTTCGGCGATATTGGCTTCCCGCGTCACCAGGGGAATGATCCGCGTGCCGGCGACAACGCGTCCCGCGTTTACCTGCTGATTGGTATGAAGAGTGGAAAAAACAATTTCATCCACGGAATTGATGCGCAGCAGGGCCTCAACGTCCACCTTCAACAGCCCTGGCCCCGAGGCCGAGAGGTTGACACGGCCCTCGGCGGGATCGCTCAGGGTGATGCCGGGGCCGGCAGCCGCCATGGCAATGCGCCGCGCTGCGTCATCCTCGTGAATCCAGCCCTCTTTCAGTTCGTATACATACAAGTGCTCTTTGCCAAGATCCTTGAGCAAGGGGATGTCCTCGGCCTGGATCCGCTGGCCTTTGTGGAACGCCCGTCCTTTGAATTCGCCCGGAACGATACGGGTGATATCGTGGCAGAGCACCATTCCGACAGCCTCTTCGACGCGTACTTGTTTCATCGGGACTCCTGAACCCTTTTTGTCACAGTGCATTTTAACCGCTTTAAACTCCCAGGGTAATATTTTCTCAAATATCTCTACTCACGTGTAAAGTCAAATCGGTTGGCGCCTGGAATATAAACCAAAGCGCGGATTTTTCTCAAGCTCTCCGCAGCATCGGGCGCCGAAGGCGGGAAAATCCGCATTCAGCCGCACGGCGGCAAGACGTCAGCAAGAAGGGGCGCGAGAAGCTTTGACCGCTGCTTTGGTTTTGAACTTTGCAGCGTCGATCACAAACCTTTCATGGTATCCTTCGCATATCTTGTCGACCCCGTCGTCGGCCTCAAGGAAGAAAGTGAGCTTGCGCCCCTCGACCTTTTCGACCCTTCCCTTTATGTTCACGGTCAATCCCGGCGGGGTCGCCGCGCTGTGAGTCACATTTATCGCGGTCCCCACGGTCTGTTCGCCGGGCCAGTCGATATGGGGGTTTACCGCCCTTACGCAGGCCCATTCGAGCAACCCGACCATGAAGCCGGTCGCAAACACCCTGGGCATCAGTTGAAACTCTGCAGATTCCGGATAAAGACGCGGTACGGTCTTCTCATCCGAAACAAGGAAGCTGAACTCGAAAGTGAGGCCTGGCACTAATGTATCTTTCATCGTACATCTCCTTTCCCATGGGTGATTGAAAATATCGTACTCCCTTGACAGGTTAGGGAGCATATGCTATGGGTAAACTATAAGTCAAAGTAATTATTCTTATATCAATAATTAGCGGAACTGATTACAAGATGGAATGGCAGCAGATCGTTGGCTTCTATAACGTGGTGAAACTGCAAAGCTTTACCAGGGCGGCGGAGGCGACGGCCAGGAGCCAGTCGGCTCTGAGCCAGCAGATCAAGGCACTCGAGGAAGAATTCGAGTGCCGGCTTATTGAAAGAGCGGGCAAACGGGGCCTGCGGCTCACCATCGAGGGAGAAATCTTTTTGAACTTCGCCGAACGCGCGTTGCGTGGGAGCGAGGATTTTCGGGAAAGCCTGGAAACTATCCGGAAAAATAAGCGAGGACGCTTAAGGATCGCCGCTCCGTTCACCACGCTCTATCATCTGCTCCCCGAGGCGTTGAAACAATACATGAGCCGGTTTCCCCGTGTCGAGCTGACTTTGCTCGACAGGCCCCAAAGCATGGTGATCGACCTTGTTCGAAGCGGAGACGTCGATCTTGGTTTGACCCTCGAAAAGGAAGCGCCCGTGGGTCTCGCGACTGTCCGCTGGAAACAGGTCGAAACCGTCGTGATAGTTCCTCCGGATCATCCCCTTTGCGCTTTGAAGCGGGTGAGCCTCAGGCAACTCGCGAAATATCCCCTCATTTTGCCGCCAAAACATCTGCAGCATGCCGGGCGCATGCTCCTGGAGGAGCAATTCCGGAAAATGGGGATCGATTACCGGGTGATAATGGAGTCTTCGAATGTCGAACTGAGTTCGGCGTATGTCGAACTGGGTCTGGGGGTATCCTGCGCCTCCATTGTCAGGGGGCTTCCGCAGTTAGCCGCGCGAAAGCTCAGTTTTCTGTCCCTGGGCCATCTTTTCAAGCCCGAGTTTATCGTACTGGCTATGAGAAAAGACAAGGCGCCGGCCGCCCATATGCAGGCATTCATGCAATTGCTTCTGCAGACAGCAAAATGAGCACCGAAGCTCACCCTCATACGGCGCCATTCGATACGGGACTTGCCGGGGCCGACCGTTCGACCGGCGGTGCATAACTTGCGCGCCGCGCGGGTAATTCACCCGCAGCCATGGTTTCCAAAAGTCTGATGGAATGATTTACCAGGCTGTAGAGTTTCGCGTATTTTTCTATTAGCCGGCGATCCGCCTCCAACGGGTTTCCGCAATCCATGCCCATCATCTCAAAGCGATGGAAAGCGGGCATGAGCGAGTTCCCCATGGCGGCGATATCCGTATCCATCCTTTCGATGTTCCCGAAGAGCGCAGAGGCTTCATTATCCTGGAACGGCCCGGATCGGCCGGTGAGAGCGGCTTCGTGGAGGGTTCTCAGACAATCATGATAGAGGGCGCCAAGAGAACCATACTCGCTGCGGCAGGCTTCAATTTTCGATCTGAATGTCTCTAAGGGGAGCAATTTCGGCCAGAATTCGCCGATAAACTTTTCATCATGCTCCAGCCCCAAGGCGCTTTCCCAGAGTATTCGATTTATGAGGGCAGCCTGGTAGCGTTGCGAGACCGTTGCGGTCATCGGAGCGTAGATGAGGGTCCCGTTCGAAAGGAACCGGGATTGGTAGATGGAAAGGTTGGGAAAGTCCGGCAGCGGTCCCTTCGGGCCGAAAAGCATCATCTCCGCTGTCGCTTTTACCGCTTCCCCATCCAGGTAGTCCCTGCACCAAGTCTCTTCGCATCTGTCTTTCAGGCATGGCGTACACTGAGTTTCGACCTGCAAAACGACGTGGTCTTTGCCGAATGGAGCGGTTTCGCCGAAAAAAGCGGTGGAAAAGTAGAGGCCGAGGACCCTGGCGCCCACCGCTGCGGCTATGTGGGCGGTCCCCGTATCGTTGCTTACGAGCAGATCGCATCTTTTGACGATAGAGGGCAGATCGGTGAGGCGGGTTTTTCCGATCAGGTTGATTGCCGGCCAGCCGGCCAGCCGCAGAAATTCGTCTGCGAGACCGGTCTCGGCCGGGCCGCCAAGCAAAACCGTCTCCACTCCCGCATGGCGCATCAAAGCCGTCCCCAGCGCAACAAATCTGCTCACCGGCCATGCCCGGTGAGGATGATTTGCGCCCATCTGAAAAGCAACCAATTTGCCGTGCCGTTTCCATCCGTTATCGATCAGGAGCCGATCGGTTCTTCCCGCTTCACCTTCTGCGCTATCAAGCCAGTTGTCCATTGGCTTATGGGTCAGGCCGCCCATGCCTATATGAATGTCCACCAGGTTGATAAGGTTTTGCGCCCTGTTTATCCTGCTGGTCGCAACGGAAAACAGGTACTTGCCCCAGTCTCCGTGCATCGAGACCCGACCCGCGCGGTTGTAAAGCAGGCCCGATTTGTTTTTGCTTCGGATGCTGTCGCAGATGGAGGCGGATAAGAAATCATGCGTCAGATTTATGACAAGATCGTAACTCTTCCGCAGTTCCGCAATATCGAGCAGAAAGTTCAACCCTGAGAAGGGGTCTTTTCTCGATCGGAGCTTTTCATAATAGGCGTAGGGTACGGAAACAAACCGGTCAACCGGGGCGAAGTCTCGAATGAGTTCTGCAGGCTCCCTTATGCAGAGAAGCGTGATTTCGCAGGGCGAGTTCTCTTCCTTCAGTCGTTTGAGAAGGGGCAGACTCTGTACCAAGTCGCCCATTCGGCCCATTTGTATAACGAAAAACTTTGCGTGCTCGCTCACCGTCCCGGTATGCTCCCTGAAGCATCATGAAATGGGGCTGGAACATGTCGTCACATGTCTTTACGGAGCTTGTAAAACAGCTGAACCGGGAGAGCCCGGTCAAGCCCGCCGCCTGTTTTCGCATAATGAGGCAATATGCATGCCATACAGTGTTACATCCGGGGTTTTCGGATGGACACAGGACTCGAACTACCCGGCCGTGCGGTTCGGCAGATGATCTTCGGGCTGATGTTCGGGCCTTAGAAGGTCGAAGATGGACTTTACGGGATTGAAGGTGATCGGCGGGACTTCGACGAACACGGTTATCCAACGGGCCATGGCGCCGTTCCAGAGTCCGGGGAGTTCGAGGACATGGACGTCGGTCCCGTGTACCGATTTCCTGGTAATTATGACCGCGCCGGGATCGATGAATTTTTTCAGATCGAAAGGTTTGCCTTCGAAATTCCTCACGCCGCAGACGATATCCACCGGGTTGAAATGAGTTGATGAATTCCATAGGGCTTTTTGTTCCGGGGAATTCAAATTGACCTGCGCCTTTTCGACTATCTGCAGGGAAAGCCTTCCATTTTCGCCCTCCACCCAGAAGGGCGCCCCTCCGGGTTCGCCGGCATTGGGGACCACCCCGCAGACCCGAATGGGCCTATCGAGTGCATCGAGCAAAAATGAGCGTTTTCTGTCTTCGGGCCATGTTTGGAAGGCCGCCGGCAAATCCAGAAGAATCTCGCGTGAGGCGAACGCGGCGCCATCGCGCACCGCCGGGCCCCAGTCGGGGCTGGTAAGCCGCCGCAAAAGCGAGTGGACTGAGTCCTGAATGGAGACGAGGCAACCTCCGAGCGCCTTTTTCCAGAAATGGACCGGCTCCTTGAGCCTGTCGGGAACAACGTTGTCGACGTTCTTGATATAAACAAGGTCAGCATCCAGATCGCTCAGGTTTTCGATCAGGGCGCCGTGTCCGGCCGGCCTGAAATGAAGCCGTCCAAGCCTGTCGCGGAACGGCATCCCCTTCATGTCCACGGCGATCGTGTTTGTCGATGATTTCTGGAAAGAAAAAGAAACGTCGAAGGTTGTTCCATACCGCTCGGCCCAGCGTTGACAGACTTCCCGTTCGAGGGCGAGGAAGCCCGTTTGATGCTCCTCGCCAATGGTAAAGTGCACCCCGGCTCTGTCGGCTCCGAGGTATTCCACCGATTCGATAAGCTGCTCCTCGAAAGCCGTCCTGTTTTCTTCCGGGTATGAGTGAAACAGGAGCATAGCTTTGGGAAGGTTTCCGTAGTTGATTCCCCGTTCGGTCAGAAGATATTCGAGCAGGGTTCTGAAGCGGCCGTATCGGAGCAGTTCATCGAGACTGTGTCCGTCGCCGGTCAGGGCCTTTCTCAATTCGCCGACGAAAGGGAACTTTTCCAGTTCGTCGACAAAATGCTTGAAATCGCACGCGATGGAAACCCCCTGGTTCACCCGTTTTTGCAGTTCATCTATTTCGAGAAATTGGGGAACATAAAAAATATTGAGCAGAGACTGGAACATCCTTGTGGCTGCCCCCGAGGCCGGGACGAATTTTGTGAACCGTCCCCGGCGAGCGGCGGAGGCGTGCAGACCCATGTACCTTCCAACATCGGCATCGCTGATTTTTCGAACGCCGTCAAAGAGGGTGCAGGGTCTAATGAGCCGGACGAAAAACTCGGACCGCCGGAACGTGTCGACCTGATCGAGCACGCAGGCGGGGCTGATGCCCAGGGATTTCATCCGCGTATGGTCTGCGTCGGTAAATCTTATTTTCATCGATCGAACAATTTAAATTGTCACAGTGCCCCTGGCACTTTGTGTGCACTTCCCTACGACTTTACGAAAGTCTCTATCTTTGCCTTGGATTTGAGCGCTTCGACGTACGCAGGCAGAGCTTCCTGGATCTTTTGAGCCCGGAGATGCTGTTCTATTTGGTCCTTGACCTTGTCGAAAGGTATTATTCCCGCCGGTTTCCTGGCGGTCACCTTTATCAAATGATAGCCGTACCTTGTTGTAACAATGCCGCTGACCTGGCCCGGCTTAAGTGCAAAAGCGGCTTTATCGAATGAAGGCACCATCTGCCCTTTTGCGAAAAAGTTAAGGTCTCCTCCGTTGGCCCTCGTGGCCGGGTCTTGCGAGTATTCCTTGGCGGCCTTGGCGAAATCCTCGCCGTTCTTAATGCGCTTCTGGATGGCTTTGATTTTTGCCAGCGCCGCCGCCTTTTGTTTGGGTGTGGCATTTTTGGCCACTTTTATGAGGATATGGCTGGCCCGGACCATTTCGGGCGTCTTGAAAAACTGCGGATTTTCGTCATAAAAGGCTTTGACTTCTTGAGGAGTAACCGTTGTTTTGGCCGCCAGATCATGGTCTATCAGCTTTCTGATGGTAAGCTCAGTGGCCAGGTAATGTCTAAAAGAGGCTTCAGTCATATTCATTCGCTTGAGGGAAGCCGCGAAATGCTCCGGAGTGGTGGATTTCTTAATTGCAGCCATCTCGGCGTTCACCGTGGTTTCGTCAGCCTTGATTCCTTCCTTTTCCGCCTGCTGTTTGAGAAGTTCCCGTGAGATAAGGCTTTCGAGAATATTTTTCTTAACGGTGGACGTTTGCTTTTCGTCAAGCTTTCGCCCGGCCACGGAGAATTGCCCAAGGACGCGGTTGACCTCCGCGCGGTAAGTGGACATCGGGATGGGTTTCCCGTTAACCGTAGCCGCATATTGTTGTGAGTTGGAAGCCGAGGCGCCGTCGGCGGCATAAGATACTGAGAAACCACAGCCGACCAAAAGCGCGAGAGAAACGAGCGTGGGGAAAATGATCAACCCAAGTTTCTTCATGTAACTCTCCTCATTAAAAAGATTACCTGACAAAGAGGCGGTCTGACGGCGAGGGTGGTGATCCGCGAAACGGCCGATAAATAGACTTTGAGTCCTATCACTATTCTCATGAAAGCGGTTTATAGTCAAGACACCTTTGTCTTTATCGGCAAACGCCAAGTACACGGAGACGCGAGATCGCCGCGGTGGATTTTTGTTTTTGGCGTGGAAAAAATAGAACGATCCTCTATTATACATTTTAGCTTTAGGGGTTACAGAACAAAGAAGACAGGAGAAAAAAGTGCTGGTCAGGGAAATCGGAGAATTCGGACTGATCAATCGTATATCGGCCATGCTCCCGGAACAGTCTGCCGGGGTGATCAAAGGGATCGGGGACGATGTCGCGGTGCTCGATACATCGGGGCCGGAATATCTGCTTGCCACTTGCGACATTCAGGTCGAGGGCGTGCATTTCATGCGGGATGCCATTACCCCGTACCAGTTGGGGCGCAGGGTGGCGGCCATAAATCTGAGCGACATTGCCGCGATGGGCGGCGACCCGCGCTGGGCGCTCGTCTCTCTCGCCATTCCGGGGGACGTGGAAGTCGGATACGTGGAAGAGTTGTATCGCGGAATGCGCGAACAGATGGCGTTGGCTGGAGCCTCCATTGCCGGAGGCAATTTGAGCCGGATGAAATCTATCATTGTGCTGGATTTTACACTCCTTGGGCTCGTCGCGCCGGATCGGATCATATTGAGAAGCACGGCGGGCGTCGGAGACGCCATTCTTATGACCGGCTCGCCCGGTGAGTCCAGGGCGGGTCTTGAATTGATTCGGCGTCCGGACCTGGCCGTTAGTTCTTCGGCCAGACAGAGGCTTATTGAAAGGCATTTATGCCCTCAACCGCGCCTTGCCGAAGGGCGGC
Source organism: Deltaproteobacteria bacterium (assembly GCA_021793275.1). Lineage (GTDB taxonomy): Bacteria > Desulfobacterota > Syntrophobacteria > Syntrophobacterales > Syntrophobacteraceae > SbD1. Next base: position 12,346 of record JAJYTC010000044.1, read on the forward strand.
TTCTGGCCCGTTCCGGCCTGGTCACTTCGATGATAGACGTAAGCGACGGAGTAATCGGCGATCTTTTGCATATTTGCGAGTCAAGCGGCAAGGGCGCCGAAATCGAGGCTGCAGGCCTTTGGATCAGCCCGGACCTTGGTGAAGCCGCCCTGGCGGCGGCGGCCGATTCACTGGAATGGGCACTGTCGGGGGGCGAGGATTACGAACTCATGTTTACAGCCGCTCCCGAAGCTGTCCCGGATCTCCAAAAAATGTTAATTGATCAAACCGGTACTTCGTGTGCGCAAATAGGAAGGATTACAGCCGGAACGGAGGTAAGCCTGCGATTTGCCGACGGTACGCGGGTCGTTCCGGCGGCAAAAGGCTGGGACCATTTTGGGGGATGAATGTGAAAATACCCAGGGCGCTGACTATAGCCGGCTCCGATTCGAGTGGAGGCGCAGGGATTCAGGCCGACTTGAAGACATTTTCGGCGTTGGGTGTTTACGCTGTGAGCGCCGTGACGGCCCTGACCTCCCAAGACACCCTCGGAGTCAACGGCATAGTCGAAATAGACCCGGATTTCGTTTCTTCACAGATTCGCTCGGTTGTCCTCGATATCGGGGTTGACGCCGTCAAGACGGGCATGCTTTGCAATGGTGCGATCATATCCAGGGTGTCCTCAGATATTGAGGAGTTGGATATCAAAAACCTGGTTGTCGATCCAGTAATGATCTCGACGAGCGGCAACCGGCTCCTCGATGAGGACGCAATCGAGACACTTGTCTCGAAGTTGTTCCCGATGGCCCTGGTGGTAACGCCGAACCTGCATGAGGCCGCAGTGCTGACGGGAATGCGGGTTGAGTGCGCCGAAGATATGAGGCGCGCCGCCGTAAAGCTTTGGCGGCTGGGGTGCAGATACGTCGTCCTGAAAGGAGGCCACCTCCAGGGAAATCCCATCGACTTGCTCTATGACGGAAGTAAATTTCGCGAATATCCGGGCATTCGACATGCAACGGTCCATACTCACGGCACCGGCTGCACTTTTGCTTCGGCTATAGCGGCGTTTCTGGCGCGTGGTTCGACGGTTGAAGAGGCCGTTAGAGCGGCCAAAACATATGTGGGGGCGGCAATTGCGCATGGGTTGCCGCTCGGGCGCGGGTTTGGACCGCTCCATCACTTTCACGAGTTTTACATGTTCGAATAGGAGGCCTGATGGCGGACCGTATTCGCGTGTTGCTGGTAGATGATGACCAAGAGGATTTCCTCATTATTTCCGATATGCTCCTGGAAGCTGAAAACAGCAGGTTCGAGCTCGATTGGGTCCAGACTTACGAGGCCGGGTTGGAGGCGATCTCCAGGCAAGAGCACGACGTCTATCTCCTCGATTACTTCATGGGGCGCCATAACGGCCTGGAAGTTCTGAAAACGGCTGCTGAGACGGGCTGTAAGGCGCCCGTCATCTTTCTGACAGGTCATGGAAACTATGAGGTCGATTTGAAGGCCATGGAGGCGGGGGCGTCCGATTACCTCGTGAAGGGCCAGTTTACAGCGCCTGTTCTCGAACGTTCGATACGCTATTCCATAAAGAGCAAGCGTATCGAGGAGGAACTTAAAGAATCGAAAGAAGAGCTGAAGCTGTTGGCTTCGCAGCTTCTTCGCGCTCAGGAAGACGAGCGGAAAAGGATAGCAAGAGAGATACACGACAGCATCGGCTCATCGCTTAGCGCCGTCAAGTTTTGTATCGATAATGTGGCCGGGCGGTTAAACGAAGACCCTGATGTCCGTGATGTTCTTCTGACCCTGTCAAGGGCAATGGAGCAGGCCATAGACGAGTCCAGGCGCATCATTGCCGATCTTCGGCCGTCGATGCTCGACGACCTCGGGATAATTTCCACCATAAGGTGGTTTTGTAGAGAGTTCGAAAGCATCTACTCCGGCATCGGGGTGCAAAAGGACATCCGCATTGAAGAGTCACAAATTCCGGAAAACCTGAAGATCATCATCTTCCGAATTATCCAGGAAGCGATGAACAATGGGGTGAAGCACAGCAAGGCAGGGAAAATATCTCTGCGCCTTTCGTTAGAAAATGGATCCATCGTCTTGTGTGTGAGCGACAACGGAATCGGGTTCGACCCGGCCGCAGCAGCCTCGAAACGACAAGGCGCCGGGTTCGGCCTGTCGTCCATGCGCGAGCGCGCCGAGCTGTCGGGGGGAAAATTCGAAATTGAATCCAAGCGGCAAGCGGGTACTACCGTTATGGCTTGCTGGGCGATAGGGCCGCTTTCCCGGCACAAGACCCTGTGATCCTAATCTTTTTGGTCCCGCTGGCTCCTGCCGCGGAATACCAGTTTCAACGGCGTCTTATCGAGCCCGAAACTCTCTCTGAACCTGTTTACTAGAAAACGTTCGTAGGAAAAATGGATGCTTTCCGGGTAATTGCAAAAAAGAACGAACGTAGGAGGGCGGGTAGCGGCTTGCGTCGCGTAAAAGAATTTGAGTCTGCGGCCACGCACCATGGGCGGTTCATGGATGCCGACACTTTCCCTTAGCGCCCTGTTAAGGATGCCTGTAGAGATTCGGCTGTTGTACTGGGCAAAAACCTCGCGTACCGCCGGGAGCACCTTCTGGGTGCCTTTGCCCGTGAGCGCGGAAAAGGCGAGGATCGGAGCGAAAGGCATGAAGCGGAAGCGCCATTTGAGGTCTTCGAGGAAGTCTTTTCTGGACTTGGGATTCGAGTCGAACACGTCCCATTTGTTTACCCCGATTATGAATGCGCGGGAGCGATCCTGGATATAGCCGGCGATGTGGAGGTCCTGATCCGCAGGGCCCTCGGCGGCATCTACCAGGAGGATGCAGACATGGCTTTTGTCTATGCTTTGAAGCGCCTTTATAATGCTTATCTTCTCCAGTTTTTCCCGGGTCTTTCCCTTTCTTCTTATGCCCGCCGTATCTATCAGCAGGTACTTACTGTTATCGCGCTCGAAGGGCGTGTCCACAGCGTCGCGCGTGGTCCCCGCGATGGGAGATACAATAACGCGCGGTTCGCCCAGGATTCGGTTCACCAGGGTCGATTTGCCCACGTTGGGTCGCCCGAGGATGGATATGCGGATTTCCCGGGCTTCAGCTTCTTCGTCGGCTTGTTCTGCGGGTTCGGCTATAAGTTTGACGATATCGGAAAGCAGATCTCCCACCCCGAAGCCGTGCGCTGCGCTAACGGGGTAGATGTCCTGGACCCCGAGGGCGTAAAAATCGGCCAGGCGTCCCTGTTGTTCCGGCCCGTCAATCTTGTTGACTGAAAAGAAAAGAGGCTTCGAGGCGCGGCGCAAAATGTCGAAAAGGGTCGAGTCCTCGGAATGCAGGCCGGCCCTTCCGTCTGCCACGAAAAGAAGAATATCGGCTTGCTCGACGGCGTGGAAGATTTGCTCCCGCGCCCCCTTGTCAAAAATAGAAATGTCGCTGCTGACGAACCCGCCCGTATCGACAATCGTGAAACTCTTTTCATCCCACGAGGCGCGGGCATAATTTCTGTCCCGGGTGAGCCCCGGCAGATCGTCCACGAGCGCCCGGCTGCTCTTGCTTATCCTGTTGAAAAGAGTGGACTTGCCCACATTCGGTCTTCCAACGATCGCGATTATCGCCATTTACGTGCTGCCTTATGGAAAAAAGTAACTATTGTGGGCGATGCGGGGATTCGCATGACTTGTGCGTAATGGATTAGATGGAACAACGGCATCGGATGTCGGGTATCGGATGCCGGAGTTGCATTTTACCGCCATCCGACAACTGACATCCGCTCTCCGATCTCGGTCCTCAGTTGGCCAGAGCGGTTTCGAGCTTGTCGAGTATCCTTTTTGGAACCGGATAGGCGTCTTTTACGAGGTAAAGACCCAGGATCGTCGGATCGAAGGAAATGGCTTCGGCGACCTGCGCAACGCTTATTCCTTTTTCTTCCATTTTCTCAATCAATTTCAGCTTTTGTTCCATTTCGGACTCCTGTGTGGTGGAAGAATTAAAAACATAGGCAATATTGCACAAATCAGGCAAAGAAGGCAAGAGCCGACAAACAAGATGAGTGAGCAGGCCAATGGGGAATGATGTTTTCTCCGTTGTCATCCACCTGATAGCCGCATCCGAAAAAAGTGAAAGGCCACAAGGGGTTTCCTTATGGCCTTCCAAACCGGGAGACTCATGATATCAATTGGAACCGGAAAAATTCACGCTGAATGTGATCCCTCATCGGGATCGAATCCCACTGGCGCTTGAACATTGAAACGAAATGGCGTCGAGATAACTTTCGAGAGCGAACACGAACAGGAATTTATCTGAGTTTTCTCCTTGAGCATCCGTTTTTACCTGGAAATCGTTGGTCAGCCAGAGCCGAGTCTCCTGTAAATTTTGCCGGATTTAAAACAGGCGGAACACAGAGCGGATTCGAAATCAACAAGGTCAAAGGGCTTCTGCAGGAACGTTTGAATTTTCACTCGATTCAGATCGCAAGCTACAGCATGAAAGTCGAATTCAGAAAGAACGATCGCGGTGATTGCAGGTGAAACCAAATTGAGTTGCTTGAGAAGAGAGCATCCGTTTGCATCTGGAAGATGATATTCAAGTATCACAACACGAGGAGCGGCTTGTTGAGCGAGAGCAAGAGCTTGAGCGGCGGTTGAACAGCTTCGAAAAGAATATCCGGCGGTATTAAGGAATTTTTCCAAAGAGCGTCTTAACGGGGCGTCATCTTCTACGAGAAGCACATGATTTTCATTACCCACTGTCGCCTCCGTTGCCATCTCTAAGGAGCAAATGGCATGCCAGAATAGCGAAAGCTTCAAAACTGAAGTCCAAAGGGCATCCGCCGAACAGGCTCACTGATCGAAAGATGACGCGGTTGAATAATATTCTACGTTATTGGATGCCCCGAAGTGGAGGAGCGGGTCGGAAATGGTTGCCCTTGAAGGGTTTGCAGGAGGTGTGGAGGATATTGTTCACTATGCATGGTTATTGGAGGATTTTGTTCAACATGGCGGGTCATCTCCCTTCGGGATCCCGGCGACAATGAAAGGTTCATCGCCAATTATTTGCTCTACACTTCTATCCCATATTTTTTCAGACGATATAAGAGCACGTGCCGGGGAAGTCTCAGGAACCGGGCCATTTTGGATTTATTGGCGCCGCATTTTTCACGCGCCTGAAGAATGACCTGTTTTTCGATCTCATCGAGGCCGATTCCCTCCTCAGGCAGCTCTATGCACAATTTTTCCGGAAGGCCCGCGCTCTGCTCGAGATAGTCATGACCGAGAAAATGAAGATGGCGTCCCAGGATCATGTCGTCGTTTTCCAGAAGAACGACTCGCTCGATGCTGTTGCGCAGTTCGCGCACGTTGCCGGGCCACGAGTGGCTCAGTAGAAGCTGCTCGGCCTTGGGGTTGAAGCCACGGAATTTTTTTCCGTATTTATCGTTGAACTCCTCCATGAATACCCGGGCAAGGGGCAGGATGTCCTCGCGGCGTTGGCGCAAGGCGGGCAGGTTGATTTTGATTGTCGCAAGCCTGAAATAGAGGTCTTTGCGGAAACCGCCCTCTTCGGCGACATGCCACAGGTCCCGGTTGCAGGCCGAGACTACGCGGATATCCACCTTCTTTTTGCGCGTCCCGCCTATCGGGAAGAATTCCTTTTCCTCCATCACTCGAAGCAGTTTAGCCTGGATTTCGTGATTGAGGTCCACGATTTCGTCCAAAAAGAGGGTGCCGCCGTCGGCAACCTCGAGCAGACCTTCTTTGCCTTCGAGCTTCGCGCCGGTAAAGGCGCCCTTTTCATATCCGAAGAGCTCGCTTTCGATGATTTCCGTGGAAAAAGCGGCGCAATTGAGTGCAACAAAGGGATACTGAGCCCTGGGGCTCTTCGAGTGAATGAGCCTCGCAAAGAGTTCCTTCCCGGCTCCGGTTTCGCCCTGGATCAAAACCCCGGCATCGCGGCTCTGCGCGCTCTTTATGGCGAGCATCTGCGCTTCTAGAAACGACTGGTGACTGCCGATCATCCGGCCGACCCCGCGAAGTCTTTCGACTTCCTGCCTCAGGCGGGTGACCTCGTTTTTGAGGCCGGCGTTTTCGAGGGCGTTCTGGATCGTCACTTCGAATTCATCCAGATCGACCGGTTTGACCAGGTAGTCGAAAGCGCCCTGCTTTATCGCCATCACCACGTCTTTTACCCGGTCGAATGCGGTAATCATGACGACGGTGGGGGAGGGGCGGATTTCCTTGAAGCGGGGCAGCAAATCGAGGCCGCTTGCGTCGGGCAGTCCGATATCGAGCAGGATAAGGTCGGGTTCTTCGCTTTCGGCAAGCTGAAGTCCGGCAGCTCCATTCTCGGCTTCAAGCACTATGTGGGTCTTTTCCAGAAACCGGCGCAATGCGGAGCGAAAGTGGTCTTCGTCGTCGACTATCAGGATCTTGTGTTTTTCGCGCATGATACTCCCGCCTGGCGAAAATAGATGGATAATAGGGTTCAAAAAATTATTCTAAACGGTATTTGAAAAGAATTGGACAAAATTCTACATATCGACCTGTGGCGCCTTTTCTTGCAACCGACCTGAGAAAATGATAAACGAGGCCTCAGCGTGGGTAGCGGTTTCGCTGAGGAACCTGCCGAATTTTTTAATCCGAAAGACATGGGAGATTGATTTTTATGCAGAGGATTCATCCTCAGGCCCTTGGCCTGGCTCTGATTTGCATACTGCTTGCAGTGGTCGGGCAGACGCTTATGAAATTGGCCATTGTTCGCGCGGGGGGCATGCCCGTACTGGAGATAGGGGTCGGGGGGCTGGCCCGCAAGTGCATCGAGGTCCCCTATATATTCCTGGGGTTCGCGGCTTACGGGCTAAGCGCTATCCTTTGGCTCGAAGTTCTGACGGACCTGGATTTTAGCGTGGCGTTTCCGCTGGTAAGCATATCCTATGTCCTGGCCCTGTTCATCGGACGTTATCTTTTTGATGAAAATGTCAATTTGTACCGGATCCTCGGCGTGCTGCTGATCTGCTCGGGGGTTTTCTTCATTATTCGGAGCCAGTAGGGAGGGCTATGAAAGTCTCCACCACCAATATCGAAGGAGTCGTCATTTTAGAGCCGCGCATCTTTGTCGACGACCGGGGATTTTTCTTCGAAAGCTATAACAGAAAAACACTGGCCGCGCTTGGCATCGATGTCTCGTTTGTCCAGGACAACCACTCGCAGTCCCGGCGGGGGACCTTGAGGGGCATCCATTACCAGGTGAAGAACTCACAGGCGAAGCTGGTTCGCGTAACAAGAGGGGAAGTGTTCGACGTGGCGGTCGACCTCCGAAGGTCCTCGCCGACCTTCGGCCGCTGGTTGGGACTCACTCTTTCGGCTTCCAACAAGCTGCAAATCTTTATCCCTGCCGGTTTCGGCCACGGTTTCCTCGCCCTTTCGGACACTGCCGAGGTGCTCTACAAAGCAAGCGATTTTTATGCGCCCGAGCATGAGAGATGCATCCGGTGGGATGATCCCGACCTGGCCATTGACTGGCCCCGCGAGGCCGAGATGATCATTTCCGCTAAGGACGCCGCAGGCAGTTTTCTGCGTGGTGCCGATTTAGAGGCTTCCTGCCCATGAACCGCAAAGTCGTTGTCATCGGAAGCGCCGGGATGCTTGGCGCAGATCTCGTAGAGGCATTGCAATGCGCCGGCCTTAAAACCGTCGCCCTGGCAAGACCCGAAATGGACATAACGAGCCCGGAAAGCGTCCGAGTTGCATTGGGCAGGATTGCCGCTTCGGGCGTGGCCATAAACTGCGCGGCCTACACCACCGTGGATAAAGCCGAAGCGGAGCCCGAGGCCGCTTTTGCGGCAAACCGCGATGGGCCGGCAAATCTTGCCGATGCGTGCCGCAGGGTTGGAATACCGCTCATTCATATCTCGACCGACTATGTTTTTGACGGTAGATCCCGCCGCCCATATAAGGAGGACGATCCAGTCCATCCCATGAACGTCTACGGCCTGAGCAAGCAGCAGGGAGAAGAGGCTGTGCGGTCCAGGCTCGATGAACATATAATAGTTCGCACTTCATGGCTTTACGGCGCAAGGGGCCGAAACTTTGTGAAAACCATCCTCAAACTCGGCCTGGAGCGCGATGAGCTCAAAGTTGTCTGTGACCAGCACGGATGTCCCACCTGGTCTTTCGATCTCGCCGCCTGCCTCGTTGGGCTCGCCCAACGCGTTCTTTCCGATTTGAAAGATGTTCGCTGGGGGACATATCATTTCTGCGGAAAAGGGGATACGACGTGGTATGACTTCGCATCGGCCATTTTAAATGTTGCAGAGCGAAGGCAGCCCCGCCCCGGAAAGGTCGCAAAGCTGTCGCCGGTTCCGAGCAGCGCATTTCCTACGGCTGCGGTAAGACCCATGTTTTCGGTCCTGGACTGCGGCAAGATAGAGGCGGCTTTCGGCGTCGAGTCTCCCGCGTGGGAAAGGAGTCTCGTTCGGATGATCGAGCAACTCTACGGCGCCGGTTGGTGATGCCACCATCAGGATGGTCGGCTTTAATCGTCAGGGGTGCCGAGAAGGGAGATTGTTCAGAGTGTCAAGGTTGAGCGCATGGCTAAGATCCTCACGCTCACATTATCGTTTAGCCGGCATGAGCGGCTTAGCCTATTTCATGACAGGGTCGATCACAAGAAAACCCATACTGCACCAGATAAAACATTCCGATCTGATGTTTCCATTTTTTCTAAGGATTCCATCAAGTGATATCCTTATATTTCAACAGATTTTTATGGATAGAGACTACTATTTTGATGTGTTAAGAAAGCCTGATATCATAGTTGATGCTGGTGCAAATATTGGTCTTTCATCCATATATTTTGCGAATAAATTTCCTCATTCTCGGATTATTGCCATAGAGCCTGAAAAAAACAATTATGAAATTCTCAAACGCAATGTTGAGCAGTACGTAAATATCGTCCCGGTTTGCGCTGCATTATGGCATATGGACACAATGCTTGACGTCGTTGATATCGGTCGTGGTGAGTGGGCTTATATGACCGACACACATAGCGAAGTCAAGAAACATACCAATACGATCCGTAACAAAACACGTGCCATAACGGTTGAAACTCTCATGAGGGAAAACGCCATCGATCACATAGATATTTTTAAAATCGACATAGAAGGCGCGGAACGGGAGGTTTTTATGGACCCGTCCTCGTGGATCGAGAAAGTGGATTGTTTAATCGTTGAACTTCATGAGAGAATGAAACCAGGGTGTGATCGCAGTTTTTATAATGGTACGAGGGGGTTCGACAATAAGTGGTCGTGGCGTGAAAACGTATATCTGACGAGAAACGGCGCCTGTATAACGAGGGGTGGGTTTTCCGCCTGAGCGGAAACCTTGTTCATCGCAGGGGCTTTGCCGCATTGCGGTAGGCCTGAGCGGTTATTTAAAGACTTGCGGAACGGTGAATTCGGGGATCATGGAAGGCAATAGGGTTGACGTTATCATCAATGTGTTCGGTAAGCCATGGCAAACGCTGTGTACGCTTAAGAGTTTATTGAAGCATTCAGGGAATAAGATAGATAAAATTTTTCTAATTAAAGAAAAGCAGCAGCCTTATGATGAAAATATAGACTGGATCTATGAACATCTTGATAATTTAATTATATTCACACCGGATAAATACAAGTTCCGATACAAACATATTAATTACCATTTTAAGAAAGTTAGATATCGAGTCAGATATCAATACGGTATCGAAAATAGTGATAAGACGTTTGTATTTATGTCTCATAATGATGTGCTATATACTGGCGACATTGTAGGCGATATGTTGCGCGGGATAGGAGAAAATGTAGGTATCGGTGAAATAGGGCAATGCTGGAATTGTCCTGCAAAACATAAAGAAGTGTGTGATGGAGAAATATTTTATGAATGGAATCCATCATATGATGATGTAATAAATCTTGGTTTGCCATACCTTAGAACACGTAAAAAACACATAAATAGAAAGAAGCCCAAACCATTGCCGGAATGTCGGCTGAATGAATGGGCGTGTTTAATAAATAGAAGTATAGTTATAAGAGAATGTCATCCAAATGGGAACAGTCCTCTGTTCGGTCAAACGGGAATAGATGTGGGCGGCCCATGGTTTAGAAGCCTTCACTTGAAGGGGTATAAATGTGTACATTATAAAAAACATTTTCATCATTGCTATTGGTCCTCTATACCATCCGGGTATAAGACAGAGTTGAATAAGGAACTTTACGACAGGGCGGAAGAAAAGGCAAGGGGCCACTTTTTCGAAAATTTCGCATAACCTGGTAACCATTGGCAAACCGCTGCACAGCCGATTCTGAAGACCAGAAACCGGGTTATTGGAGGAGCGGAAAAATTACCGGAGCCTCGGAGAGCTTGGAAAAAACAAGGCGCTACAAACGATTGATGGACATCGCTCAATTGATCCGCTTGACAGTGCACAAGCCGATCATTGAATTCAACGCTCGAGTTGGACCAGTCCTGGTCTTTGGCAGCGCCAGAGGTGGAACGACATGGATGGCGGACGTCATTTCAAAAATGACAAGGGCTCGGCAGATATTTGAGCCCTTCCTTTTGCATAGGGCCGGATATTTTTTATTCACTGCTCACAGGGATCCTACTGAGGCAAACTGCGACCTTAATTATGAGCTATACATCCGGCCTGAGTCGCCAAGCTGCCGCTATAAAGATCAGATAGCCGATATTTTGTTCAAGCCGCACCGGAATTCGTGGTGCGATAAAATGTGCCGGCATGGGATCTATCGAAAGAGGCTGATAAAAGATATAAGAGCAAACCTGTTCATGGCCTACATCGCGCACAATTGGCCCTCGCTAAAAATTCTGTGGGTCGTCCGTAATCCCGTTGATGTCGTAGAATCCCAGGTGGCCATGAGGAAGGTTGGCTACCCCTTCGATTGGAACATCGGACACATCAAGTCCCAGCCTGAACTTCTCCATGACTGGTTAAGTCCCTTCCTCCCCGAGATGGAAGCTGCGAAGAGCCTTCCCGAACGATTGTGCCACAAATGGTGCATTGAAAATTTCATACCGTTCAAACAGGGTGTCGCATCCCGGCCCAACGTGCTCCTGGTTCGCTACGACAACCTGGTTGCCGGTCCGCAGCAATGGGAGCCGATAATGAGATTTTTGGGCTGCGGGGGCTACGATGCCGGCATTTTAGGGCGTGAAACAGCCAAGCCGTCGAAAGTGTCGCGCAAGGTCGTGCTTGGCCCGGGCTCGAGGCAGGAAAGGAAGCATCTCTGCCCTGAGGACATGGATTACATAGAGCGCACGGTGCGGCTTTATGGACTGGATGGGCTCCTTTCCACCGCGTAAATGTCCTACAGCTTTACGAACCGCCTCTTCATACGATAAAGCAGATTGAAACTCTGGAACTTCTTTATTTCACGGATCACTGCGGGAGAGCGGTTCCCTTCGAGTTGCGACTTTACATGCTCGTATAACCGACAGTCGAGTTCATTGTGTTGTTTGATAGCCGTTATGGTCCTGTCAGGTATGGCCATTAGAGGCGGTTTATTTTTGCTCCGGTTTTCCCGAACATAAAGGGGGCGCTTTCGCCATCCCAGTATGCCGTACATGTGGATCAGCGACTCATCGAAGTATTCGGTGACGCCTGCAAATGAAAAATACCGGTCGATGTTGTCAATAGCTTCAGTCAGCAAGCTCTCGGCACACTGACCAAAAGGTATCGAATCGCCTGCCCCGGCGAGCATTCTTGTCTGATCGTTATCCAACTCCGTTGAAATACCGCTCGTAACATAGTCATGCAGGCTCATGCGTCTTGATGTGACCAACTGGTGGAGGTAGTGGTCTTTTGTCCTGCTGACGTGGTAGTAATGCGACACTAACCTGTTTACCGGTTCTCTCAGGACCGTGATATATGTGCTTGGGGAGGGAATGTGTTGATGAACTCCAAAAGGAATATGCCAATTTCTAAGAAGCAAGATTCTGCGGCGGGACTCATTCGGCATGCCGGCCAGTTCAGCGATGGATTTCCCGGGATTGTCTACGTCTATGATAAAAGTCGCCTTCTTACCGTACTCGCGGTCGAGTATTGAATTTAGGGTGGTCCCTGCCGTTTTGGGTATGTGCAAAAAAATAACAACCTTACCAAGTTCCATGATATATATCCACGACAGCGCATGCTGTCTCTTCGCAGCAGATCTCCCTGAGCAGAAACGCTTGGGGCAATCGCCGGCGCTTGTCATAAATATTGTAGCCACAGTGATGAAAAAGAATAGGCCCGTGCCTTGTATGGTAACACGGCTGCGACTATGCCATGTTTATATAGCTATATGGAGGTAGCTTCCCCGAAAAGGTTGGGACAGTTCTTTCATACTGCTGACTCTTAGAAAACCAGTAAAATATACAGTACATCGTGAGGATACGCAAGCAATTTTCGTAAGGACCGAGCAATGAGGAAACCACAGCATCAAAGAATGCTCAATCGGGTCGTAAAAAGATGGCTGCCGCCCGAAGAGGATCGAATGAGGCCCATCCTGTCAGCTTTGAAGTCCTTATAGAACGGTTTTGTGCGGATGCGGTCCCTGTCGGCGGGAAGAATCGCTAGGGAGCGTCCCGTTTTGCTTGATGGGCCAGTCTCGGGAAGAACCTGCTGCTTTGAGATTTAACGAACTTTTCCACCCTCCTCTCAATCGGTCTCGTAATTGACTTTTTGAAAAGATGCAGTCTCAACCGCAATTCATATCTTCTCCCGAGGGAATCCCGGATAAGATCGGTCTTGTCCGCGAGGAATAATTCGTCAAGAGATCTTGAACTGGCTCCGCCTCGATCGTAATGAGCCACGGTGATGTTCTTATACTCGGGTTCGGTGTCGGGGCTTCCAAAACATTTCATGTTGAATGCCCAGTCGGCCCAGAGTCTGTATTGCGTATCGAAGCCGCCCCATTTCTGAAACAGCCCCCTGTTATACAGGATCGCCTGGTGACAAATGTTTTGGCCGCACAGTTTCCATTTTGAGAAAGCGCCGTCGTAGAGCTTTTGCGTATCTCCCCAGACGACGTTGCCGTAGACGAGCTTTCCGCGCGGTGCGGGCGTCAACAACCGTTGGAGCACCGTTTGGTCAACGAAGAAGTCCCCGGCGCCCATAAAATAGAGCCAGTCGCCCCTGGCAAGCCTTACGCCCTTGTTAAAGGCGTCGTAGATACCCCCGTCGGGTTCGCTGACCCAGTAATCGATGCTCCCCTCATTCTCCCCGATCAGTTCGAGTGTACCGTCGGTGGAACCGCCGTCCACGATCAACAACTCTTTTTCACGATAGGTCTGAGAAAAGACGCTTTCGAGGGTCTTGTGGATGGCGTTGGCGCCGTTGAGAACGGCCAAAACGATTGAAACGAGGGGCTGGCGGGCGGTTGTCGAGGTCTCGATTCCGGTGTTGGCAGGCCCCATCGTCTCATTAAGCAGTAACTCAGGCACGCGTTCGCTCTTAAATCCAATTGATTGCGTCAGGTCTCTCCTGCTATGCCGTCTGCACCTGCAGTCCCCTGGCACTGCGGAGGTGGATAAACTGTACTATATCGCATCCGGGGTCGGCAAGAAAAATGGGCGGTTGCATTTCAAACCCTCGATTAGTACAATAATCTCCAACACTCCTGTAACCGCCTGTAGGCCCCGATGCGACGGGGTGTCCGGATGAATCCTCCGAAGGATGCGTCCCGATGATGGGTTCGAAATGGGTTTGAAGGTGAATAGGTGGCCCCTAAAGTAAGCGTACTGATTCCAACTTACAACTATGCACGATACCTTCCTGAGGCGATAGAGTCGGTGCTTTCCCAGAGCTTTACCGATTTCGAGCTTCTGATTATCGACGATCATTCCACGGACGACACCGCCGAGATTGCAACGAGGTATGCGCAAAAAGATAAAAGGGTTTGCTTCAGGGTAAACAGGCGCAATATCGGCATGGTTGAAAACTGGAATCTGTGCCTGAAGGAGGCCGAGGGCGAGTACGTCAAGTATCTTTTTGCCGATGATTTGCTCTGCTCCGTGGATGCTGTCCGGCTCATGGTTGAGGCGCTCGATGAGGACCCTCAGGTGTCGCTGGTTGCATCGGCAAGACAGATAATTGATTCTGAGGGCAGGCCGATCGAGATATTGACGCATTTCCCCGATTCGGGACGCATCGACGGCAGGCGAGTCATTAACCGCTGCCTTCGGTGTCAGAAGAACCTGGTCGGAGAGCCGACGGCGGTAATGTTCAGGAAACGGTTGTGCCCAGAGGGGTTCAATCCGAAGTTCCGGCAAATCGTGGATATGGAGTTTTGGTTTCGCCTGCTGGAGGCGGGCGGGTTTGCCTATATCAACCGCCCCCTTGCAGCCTTCAGAAGGCATGATGTGCAGCAGACCAGACTCAATCGCGGCAATGCGCCGCTCATCCTGGAGGATACCGAGCGGCTTCTTCGGGATTATGTCCTCAATGAAGACAAGCGTTACATAGGATTGTCGCGTTTTCGCAAGAGTTACCTGGTCTACGACTACAATTACCAGACCTGGAAGCTGCACAGGCAGGGAATGCTGCAGAGGTCGGAGGCCAAGGGGAGGATTGCATCGGGGTACGGCTGGTCTCGTTTTGTGTTGGGCTATCCCCTCTACAAACTATACAAGCCTTTCAATAAGTTTTCATTTCGCCTGGAGAATTTCTTCGCATTTCGCCCGGGAATAAAAGGTTGACCTGAATGGATCGTTTGTTACGAGGAACATTGCTCCAATGAGCTTGAAAAAGAATGGCGAATCGGCAGGCGATGCCGGTGTTGCATCTTCTGCTTCTTCTTCGGGGGCCGGGGTCTCGGTGGTCATCCCCGTTTATAACCAACTCGACTACACCAGAAAGTGCCTCGATAGCCTCAGAGCGCATGGAGGCGGCATCGAAGAAATAATTATTATCGACAATGGCTCGACGGACGGCACGGCTCAATATCTGTCCGGTCTCGACAGCGCCACGGTGATAATGAACCGGGAGAACCTCGGGTGTGCGGCGGCATGGAACCAGGGGGTCGAGGCCGCCGGTTCGGCCTGGGTGCTCTTTCTCAATAATGACGTCGTTGTGACTTCGCACTGGATCGAAGGGATGCTGGAATTTGCCGAGGAAAAGCGGGTCGATATCGTTAGTCCCGCCATCCGGGAAGGAGCGGGCGATTATGACATGGACCGCTATGCTCAGGAGTTTGTGGCCCGTATGGGGCGCCAATCGAGAATCGGGGTGGCCGACGGAATATGTTTTTTGGTGAGAAGAGCGGTGTTTGAAAAAGTCGGTCGGTTCGATGAGCATTTTCGTATCGGGCAGTTCGAAGATGTCGATTTTTTCAGGAGGGCCGCTATGGCCGGTTTTCGCCTTGGAATTACCGGCCGCTCCTTTATTCACCACTTCGGGTCGGTTACCCAGAATCACATTCGCGGCGTTGAGCGTAACAATTCTTACGAGGCGGTCAATCGTGCCTACTATCGCCGAAAATGGAACCTGTCATGGCCTAAGAGGTTCATCGATCGGCAGTCCGGCAAGGCCAGGCTCTTTTTTTGGACAGTGAAGGAAAGGGCGCTTGGAGGGCACACGCTGAAAGAAGCGGTGAGTCGGTGAGTGGGTGGGGAATGGGTGGCGTTATTTTCCAGCGACGCGCCGATTCACCAATTCACCGGCACTTATGCGAGCGCCGGATGCCCTTCTCTCGAGAGCTGGTGGAATTGTAACTGGTAGAGCCTGTGGTATTCACCCTCGGATGTCATCAGCTCGGAGTGACGACCCTGTTCGACAATCCTCCCGTTGGCCAGGGCCAATATGCAGTCGGCATGCTGAACGGTGGAAAGGCGGTGAGCGATAAAGAGCGTTGTCCTGCCCGCCATGAGGTTTTCGGGGGCTTTCTGGACTTCGAGTTCCGAGTCGCTGTCAAGCGAGGAAGTAGCTTCGTCGAGCATGAGGATCGGCGCATCCTTGAGCAGGGCGGGGGCTGCCGCGGGCGCCATGCACAACATCGGCGTCAAAATCTTGTTTCGGTACGGCAGGACCAGCCTGAGCCGCCTTTGGCAGACACCCTTCAAAGTCGAATCCTTTCGGTAGCGCTTAGTGACAATCTTTTCCCGATTCTCGGCGAAGTATAAAATGAGACAGGTATGGTTGGAAGGGAAAAATCCGGCGCTCAGCCAAGCACGGGCGAGACTGCGCCGCGAAGAGTTGGAGTGCGGGGCCAAGTGCCCACGGTAAATTGGTTCTCCTTTTTTCATGGGTTGGCCACGGTACACGCGTTATTCGTCATTCGCAAATAGTCGAAAACCAACCGGACATTGCGAGTGAGTTGCCGCATTTTCTGCGCAACGTTAT
>JAJYTC010000231.1 GCA_021793275.1 Deltaproteobacteria bacterium
TGCCGGGAGATGGCTATCGAAGGGGACAGCCATTCTGAAGCGGGAACTTGAGGAGCAAATCCTTCCGGACGGCGGACACTTCGAGCGGAGCCCGATGTATCACAGTATGATTCTCGAAGATTGCCTCGATCTTTTGAACATCTGTACGAATCGGGAGGACCCGGCGCTACGGGAATTGTCGGGGATGCTGCGGGAACGAATACCTTCAATGATGGAATTTCTGATTGGAATGACTCATCCGGATGGACAGATCGCCTTGTTCAACGATGCGGCATTCGGCATCGAGGCTGCGCCGGCGCAACTGGCCGGATATTACCAGGAGGTTTTCGGAGAGGCGGCCCCAGCCCTGCTCGACTCATCCCGGTCCTTTTCCCATTCAGGCTATTTTGTCATGTCCCCGCGCCCCGGAGAAAGGATGATAATCGATGCCGGTCCCATAGGACCGGACTATCAGCCGGGACACGCCCACTCAGATACGCTCAGCTTCGAGCTTTCAATCGAGGGCCACAGAGTAGTGGTCGATTCGGGTTGCTTTCAGTACGAGGACGGGCCGATCCGCCGGTACAACCGGGGAAATGCAGGTCACAATACGGTTACCATCGATGGACGGAATCAATCCGAAGTCTGGGGCGCGCATCGCTGTGCGAGAAGAGCCCGGCCGCTTCATGCCGAAATCGAGCAGAAGGGCGGTGATATTATCTTCAGAGGCGCTCATGACGGCTACAGACGCCTGAAGGGAAAGCCCGTTCATCACAGGCAGGTTGTCCGAACCGGAAGGAGCTATTTCATAGAAGACAGGGTGGAAGGGGATGGAGCGCACCGCGTGGAATCGAGGCTCCATATACATCCTGACCTCGACCTCGACTGGACCTCTGATGAGGTGTCCGTTAAATACAAGGGAGAATTCCTTGCTGCCATTTCATCCGTTCAGGGCCAGGTTATCGAGAAAGAAGAGGGCTGGTATTGCCCCGAGTTCGGGGTAAAAAGGCCTTGCAGCGTCTTAAAAATATCGCTTCCCGAAGCGGCCCTGCCGTGTCGTACCGGGTGGGTCATTCGAACCTGAACCGGCAAAAATCGAGCCTCTGGGTGCACATTCTTTTCCTTACACACTATTTCCCTCCCGAAGTGAACGCCCCGGCTTCCCGGACTTTTGAAAACGCGAAGCGCTGGGTCAAGGAAGGGCATCGGGTTACGGTGATTACCTGCAATCCGAATCATCCGAACGGGGTGCTGTATCCGGGCTACAGGAACAGGCTCTACCAGTGGGAAGAACTTGAGGGCATCCGAATCTTGAGGGTCGTCACATATATCAGCGCCAACAAAGGGTTCCTTAAGAGAACGATGAATTACATATCATACATGGTTTCCTCCGCTCTGCTTTGCGGGCTTGTAAGAGATGTGGATGTGGTCGTATCGACTTCTCCACAGTTTTTCTGCGGAATGACGGGTCTCTGGATTTCCCTTATGAAGCGCTGCAAGTGGGTCCTCGAGATTAGAGACCTGTGGCCCGAGAGCATCATCGCTGTCGGTGCGATAAAGGGCAGAGGGGTGATAAGGGCCCTTGAGAAACTGGAGACCTTCCTCTACCGGAAAGCCCAACATATCGTAGTGGTTACAAATTCTTTTAAAAGTCATATCGTCCAAAGAGGGATATCCGAAGAGAAGATATCGGTTTTGACCAACGGCGCGGACCTGGATAAATACCGGCCGAGCGAAAAATATAACGGTATCCGCAAGCGGCTGGACGCAGGTGTGAAGTTTATCGCGTCATATATCGGCACTCATGGGATGGCGCACCATCTTGAGACCGTGCTGGAAGCCGCCAGGGAATTGAAGGACCGGGATGATATTGTATTTCTGCTTGTAGGAGATGGAGCAGAAAGAGAAAGACTGCTGAAGATCAAAAGAGACTCCCGTCTGGACAACGTATTGATGCTCCCCCAGCAACCCAAAGAGCTGATGCCGGGCTTTCTCGCCGCTTCCGACGCGTGCATGGTGCTCCTCAAAAAAACCGATCTTTTTAAAACCGTGATACCTTCCAAAATCTTCGAGGCGATGTCCATGGAACGTCCGGTAATCCTTGGCGTGGAGGGTGAGAGTAAGGCTATCATAGAGCGCGCCGGCTGCGGGGTCTGCATCGAGCCGGAAAACAGCAGGGCGCTGGCGGATGCCGTAAGCCGGCTTTCCTCCAACCCGGAGCTTGCGACCAGGCTTGGCGCCAACGGCCGCCGTGCGGTCCTTGAATCGTACGACCGTGACGTCATTTCGAAAATGTACCTGGACCTGCTACAGCGCTATGCTGCTTAAACCGGACTCTCCGGGCAGACATCCTGCGGGCCCCGTTTCCCCATCCCAGGTGGCAATTTCATGAAAACTCTTCTGGTTGCGGGCGCAAGACCAAACTTTATGAAAATCGCCCCGGTCTATCATGAGGCGGCAAATTATCCGGAAATCGAGTGTAAGCTGGTCCATACGGGCCAACATTATGACTATGAGATGTCTCAGTCGTTTTTCGAAGACCTCGAAATCCCTGAGCCCCATTTTTTTCTGGATGCCGGTTCCGGCTCGCATGCAGTCCAGACCGCAAAGATCATGGTGGCCTTCGAGCAGGTTTGCAAAGAAGAGAGACCGAACCTGGTCATGGTGGTAGGGGATGTGAATTCAACCCTGGCTTGCAGCATCGTTGCCAAAAAGATGCAGATTGAGGTCGCGCACATCGAAGCGGGACTTCGAAGCTTCGATCTGTCGATGCCCGAAGAGATCAACCGCATGGTGACGGATTCCATTGCGGACTTGTTTTTCGTTACTGAACAGAGCGGGGTCAAAAATCTGCTTCGTGACGGCAAGCCGATGGAGCGCATTCATTTCGTTGGAAATGTGATGGTGGATAACCTTTTCCGCCAGGTGCGCAAGCTGGACAATGGCGGCGGTGTCAGCCTGTCCATTCAGAGCATCAAACCAAAGGAAGGCGATTACATATTTCTTACGCTCCACAGACCTTCCAACGTGGATGAGCGCGAAAAGCTCTCGGAGATTGCCGGAGTGCTAAATGAGATCGCAATCGAAAAGCCGATTTTTTTCCCGGTCCATCCGAGAACGAAAAAAATGTTGGAGGTGCACGGAATAAGTCTTTCTGACAGGATAACGATTTTGCCCCCTCTGGGTTTCAAAGAGTCCCTGTGTCTCTGGAAAGATGCCGCTCTTGTCATCACCGACAGCGGAGGCCTGCAGGAAGAAACCACGGCCCTGGGAGTGCCGTGCCTTACGCTAAGGGAGAATACGGAAAGGCCGGTCACTATTGAAATGGGAACAAATATACTGGCGGGCACAAACCGCGATTCGATCATAAAAGCTTATTACCAAAGCCGGCTTGGACGAACGGCCGCAGCCCGCGTCCCTCCTAAATGGGATGGGCATGCATCCGAACGAATCTGGGAGATCTTGAAGGATCTCGTCAGGTAAACGTTTCTTGAAAGTATGCCTTTAGGCCGCTGTTGCTTCTTATTCCTATGTAGGGCTGTTTGCCTTTTAAGCGTCTGGTTAAGTACATTTGCTCTGCACAATTTCAAAAGGCCACGGCAATGGAGACCGGAATCGCGCTATTTCTATCGAGTCTTTTCTTGGGTCTTTTGCTTACTCCATCTGTATCAAAGCTTGGCGCACACTACGGGATTGTCGATCAGCCTTCAGGCAGGAAGGTCCATGAGCTGCCGACCCCTCGTATAGGCGGGGTTGCAATTTATTTTTCCTTCCTCTTGACACTATTAGGCTATCTGCTCTATTCACATCAGTTAATAGAGGACTTCCCCGAGACCCGTGCCTTTTGGGTATTGGCGGGTGCCTCCATTGTTTTTCTCATGGGGCTACTGGACGATGTCTTCAGGTTAAGACCCAGCATCAAATTTGGCGTTCAGATTATTTCTGCACTCCTTGCCTGCCATGGCGGCCTTAGAATTTCCGACGTTCTTCTTCCCTGGAGGCTTAGCTTTCAGCTCGGATGGTTTTCCATTCCGGTCACCGTCTTTTGGTTCCTGCTCGTCGTGAACGCTATAAACCTGATAGACGGGCTGGACGGCCTGGCCGCGGGGGTTTCGCTTTTCGTCTGCCTGGCTTTGCTTCTGCTGGGCATTATGCGCGCAAACTACCAGTTAGCGATCAGTCTTGCGGCGCTTGCGGGGGCGTGTCTCGGCTTTCTTTTTTTCAACTTCAACCCGGCATCGATCTTCATGGGAGATAGCGGCAGCTATTTCCTGGGCTTCATGATAGCGGCCCTCAGCATTTCAGGATCGGTCAAGAGCCAGGCTGCCGTTGCGATTCTGATTCCGATGGTTGCCCTGGGTGTGCCGCTCTTCGATACGATCCTGGCGCCGATAAGAAGGTTCATATTGGGCAAGGACCCCTTCATGCCGGACAAAGGGCATATACACCACAAGCTTTTGGCCATGGGGCTGACGCAGCGGCGGGTTGTGCTCGTCATGTATGCCGGCACGGCCTGCCTTGGTATTCTTGCGCTTATGCTGGTCTACGCTCAAAGCTGGCAGTCGGGCCTGATCCTGCTTTTCTTATGCATCGCTGCGGTAGTTGCCGTAAAAAAAGTCGGCTACATCAAACATATCGCCGTCAGCGCGGTCATCCGCTGGCTCCATGACATCACAGAGGCGGTCGGTCTCAAGAAAGACCGGCGCAAATTTCTGGACTGCCAGCTCTCCATAGGCCGGTCGGTAAACCATGACGAGTTGTGGCATTATATAACCGATGCCGTGCGACAACTTAAAATCGACAGCGCCGAGCTCGAACTGAACAACTGCCCGGGGAACGGCCATTTCCGGTGGGAAGCGAACGGAAGCCGGGATATGGGCCATAACGGCAATGGAAAGGAATTTTTGTCCCTGCAGTTGCCTCTCCGGACAGATAAAGTCAACTACGGAATTTTGCATCTTTCCAAGGATTTGGTGAGGCAGCCGATCAAAAGATACACTTTCCGGCGGATAGAACATCTGCGGTGGGACATCGTGCAGAAGCTTAAGGAGCTGGATGGACGGATGACGGATGGCGGATAATGGATGATAGAGGATGGAGCCGGCATATCGCGAAAATCCTCGGATACATTACAATATCGGCGCTCTGCGACATGAGTTGAGATCATGAAGAGGCGCAAACTGATTAAGCATCTCAAGAAACATGGCGCGTGGCTATTGAGAGAAGGCGCCAAACACAGTATATTCCAAAAAGGATCGCTGAAAACTGAAGTTCCAAGGCATAGCGAAGTTGTAGACGAGCTTGCCCGGAAGATTTGCAGAGATCTGGATTTGCCCTCTCCGAGGTGAAATATGAAATACAGGGCGGTT
>JAJYTC010000232.1 GCA_021793275.1 Deltaproteobacteria bacterium
TGGGTCTCATAATCGGTCTGTCTAAGGAGCTGAAGGCACCTGACGCCGTATATCACGCCGCTTGCACCCGAAATTCCTACGATAATGCGTTTTTTCATTTTATTACTCCGAGTTAACCGAAAATCGACCACAGAGTCGCAAAGAGCGCTGAGACGAAACCAGGATTTTTCCAGTTTTCTGCTCGGCGCTCATCCCCTGTCCCGTCCACGACCGGACTCCGCGGTGGATTTTTACGGCCGCAGCCCCCAAAGGGTGGTGGGCGGGAGAGTGCTTTACGCGAAGCAGTGCTATGCAGCAGCTTGTTCTGTCCTGTCTACCACCTCGATGATCTTGTATCCCTTTTGTTTGAGAGCCTCCGTTACTGCGGCGAGCTGTGGGGCTCTGAGGCGCAAGAGCAGACGCTTCCTTCCGGTATCGGGATCTTTCAGGATGAAGAAGCTATGCAGCAAAGCCCCGGCGGTGCAGGCGGTGCGCACGATGTCGTTGCCCGTGCCTCCGACGGATTCGCCGATTTCGACCGTGACCCCGCACAGTCTTTCTTCCACGCCAAGGATTTGGTAGAAGCTCCTGAAAATGTCCCGGTCGCTTATGGTGCCGACGAGCTTATCCTGGTCCATGACCGGAAAAAAACCTCGACCCAGTTTGATGCCTTTTTCCAAAGCGGTCTCTACCGTGTCGTTGATGGTGAGAGTAATGGGATTGCGGACCATGAGGTCCTTGACCTTCAGTCGCGTGTTGAAAAAGTTCATTTCATGAACGGATTCAGAAGCGGTCACGAATGCTCCCGCCTGGCGAATATCACGGCGGGCGAGAATCCCTCGCAGTTTGCCGTCGTCCACCACGGGCAGAAACGAAAGTTTCAACTCCATAAAAAGCTGCCGTGCGCGACTGACCGGCATATCGCTGTTGATAGTCACCGGGTCTTTCCGCATCCAGTTAACGATGAGCATGCTCGTTCTCCTCATCAATAAAAATTTGTTCAGCCTGTTCGGGCCGGCTATGCCGGTTCGGCCTACTTGCGAGCCGCGGCATCGAACAACTCGATAGCCGCCTTTGCAAGCGCTTGGGCAAATTCGGGGTCTTCCATGTTCCCCTCGACCAGGGACAGCTCAATCTCAGGCTTCAAGAGCCCCCGCAACTCGTCAACGAAGACCATGTCCTCAACGGGGTCGAAGGTCGGGATGCCGGGCTCATCGGCCGAAGACCACCCCTTGAGCGGGATTATGATCCGGACAGGTCCTTTGGATTTGTTCAATTTTTCCGCAAAGGCCCTTGCCACAAGCTTCAACTCGTCGGGCGCAAGCCTTATCCACGTGCGCAATTTGTCCAGGTCGTACTTTCGGCGCTCATGATACTCGGGCTTGTACTTGGACTTGGCAGGGGTCATGAAATTTACCGCACAGGTCGATATGATCTGCGGAATTCCCATTTTGCCTGCCGATTCCATACGCTCAGGCCCTGCGTCGCGCATAAAGCCGAAAAGATGTTCACCGACACCGCCCGGCGCAAGATCGACCACTCCCTGAAAGAAGCCCTGCCCGATCATCTTCTCCATGGCGCGATCGCAGATGCCTGCGGCCGAAAAACCTATGACCTGGTAGCCGGCGTTTTCCAGCTCCCTGTGCACCACGGTCGCGCACTGCTCGCAGGGTCCGAGCATTGTCAGGGCAATGGCGCGCTTGTCGGCCGCCCTGGGCGAGGTGATCGTGTCCGAGACCATCCCGTGCATGGCGCATGCCGCCCGGTCGATGACATTCTTGAGTATATCCGACAAACCGGATATCTCAACGACTGAATGGAACAGGACGATGTCGCCGGTGTCGATATAGCGCGTGGACAAACCGGGAAGGGCCGCGGTCGAGGACACCATGACCTTGGGGACACCGAAGGGCAGGGTGCGCATGACGTCGGTGGCCATGAGCGAACCGGTCGAGCCGCCGATGGCAATAACTCCGTCCAGCCGGTTTCGGGCATAAAGCTCCCCGGCAATTTTGGAAGCGCCGGCTATGGTTATGTCGGTAATGCGGGAACGTTCGCGGGAGGTTCGAATCTCTTCGATGTTGCTGCCGCCGGCGGCAGCTACCTGCGCCGGCGTGACATCCGCTGGGGAGTTTTCCGCCCCGCGCATGGAAATGTCCATGAGAATGGGAGTGAGCCCCAGACCTTCGAGCACCGAGCGCAGGTAGAGCGTCTCGGCGCCCTTGGTGTCAAGGGTAGCGATGATCAATATGTTTTTAGGCACCGGCATTCACCTTTGCAGCGATTTCCTTTTTCAACGTTTCCTTGTTGACTTTGCCTGAATCGCCCACGGCGGGGAACTGATCGACGATTTCCAGCCGTTCGGGCAGTTTGAACATGGCCAGCTTCTTGGATTTTAAAAAGTCGACCATGTCTTTGAACGTAAACGTCTGGCCCGACTTGGGGATCACATAGGCGCAGGCCCTCTCTCCCATCTCCTTGTCGGGATAGGGCACAACGGCCACCGCCGCCACGGCAGGATGATCGTTCAGGAGCCCTTCGATCTCGGCCGGATAGATGTTCTGCCCGCCGCGAATGATCATGTCCTTGGCTCGACCGAGTATCCAGAGGCACCCCTGGTCGAACTTGACGATGTCTCCGGTGGTGGTCCAGCCTTCGGAATTGAACACCGTGGCAGTGAGTTCCTCGTCACGGAAATAGCCCGCGGGCGCATGAGGTCCCCTGAAGTGGAGAACGCCGGGTTCTCCGTCCGGGACCGGCTGACCGGAGTCTTTATCCACCAGGCGGACCTTATTGCCCGGAAGCATCCGTCCGACGGTTCTACGGCGCAGGTCTTTGCTGTCTTCGACCCGGCATCCGGAAACCGAACCCACGTCCTGGGTGCCAAGGTCGCTTGTAATGGCGGCATTGAGGGCCTTTTCGGCTTCCTCGGCCACCTGCGGCGCCAGGTATCCGCCTGCCGAACGAATGAAGCGAAGAGAGCTGAGGTCGTACTTGGAGGTGTCGCATTCGAGTATGCGCACCAGGTGGGTGGGCACTACGCCAATGGCGGTTGCTTTCTCCTTTTCGATCAGCTCCAAGGCCCCTTCGGGTGAAAATTCCTCGAGCATGACCGTCTTGGCCCCGGCAAGAGGCGCCGCAAAATATGTGAGGGTCCCGGCAGCCCCGCCCGCATGGGGCGCTATTGCCACGGTTATGTCGTCTTTGGTAAGGCCCCAGATATCGACCCGTCCCTTTGAAGTGCAAACCCTGGGCGCGGTAGGCCATTCAACAAGCTTAGGTATCCCGGTCGTGCCGGTGGTGGTGGTTAAAAGCGCTACGTCTTCGGTCGAACTGAAGCGCCTGGCGGCGAAGATTTTTTCATCGACCGGGCGGGTCGCCCTGTCTTTAGCCATGCTGGTTATGGAAAAGGTGCCCTCCGGAGCGGAGCCTGGCACTTCGTCGTCGAAGAGGAAAAAATACTTCAGGTGGGGGAAACGCTTCTGGAGTTCGCGGTACATCTCGAGGTAGTTGAAATTGCGGTATTCATTGGGAATTACAACCGCTGTCGCCTCGGTGCGCTCGACCATGTACTCCAGTTCCCGCTCCCGAAGGTAGGGGTAGACTGTAAGCGAGATGCACCCGGCCCTCTCACAGGCTATGCGGGACAAGAAGCCGAAAACAGTGTTGGGAGACTGGATGATTATCCGTGCGTCCCTGGGAATGCCCATCTCGACCCAGGAGATTGCGATCGCGTCCACAAGCTTTTTGGCTTCGGACCAGGTCAGGCGGTAATTTGAATCCACCATGGCTTCTCTATCGCCAAATTCGCGGGCATTGCGATCCCAGAAATCATAGAAAAGCTCCTGTGTCCAGTAGCCCGCGTCCATGAATTCCTTGATCATTTCCTTGGTGTATCTAATCGGTTTCAATGCGGTGTCTCCTATTTGCACGCTCCGATTCGAGCGGGGCTCAAAGCCCCGCCCTGCGGAACGCTTATTCGGTTTTAGTGTTCGAAAAAGCAGGCAGGTTTATGCCTAGCCCAATCCCAATTCGGCCCAACGGCTCTTTACGTGCTTGACCATTTCCGGGTCCAACTCGATGGGAATCGGCTTATGTTTCCATTCATAGGGGATAGTTGCGTCGATAAGCAGACGCCCGGTGATTTCCCTCGCATCGATAGGAAGCGAAGGATCGAGCGGGGTGGACCTGCCGCGGTTTATGATCTGGGCCCGGCGCGGGTTGAACCTGAAGGCGACGGCGTACATGACGCGGGGAATGTCCCACGGATCGATGTCTTCGTCGACTACGATGACGGTTTTCAGTCCGTAGGCGCCCATTTCGGTGGAAATGGCCGCAGTCAGCACCTGGTCTGTGTGGCCGGGATACATTTGTTTGATCGACACAATCGCTATAAAGCGTCCGGCGGCTTCGGGCGGGCAGTAGACAGCCTTAAGGCCGGGGATCTTCATGGCGAGGAGCTGCTGCCAGAGGGCGGCGCCGTAAGATAGCGACAGGGTCATGTGCGTGTCGGTTACAGCGCGCCCGACCGTGGTTCCCCAAAAAATCGGGTTATTGCGGTAGGTTACGCACTTGACGTCCATATAATTGCGAGGATCGGTCCCAACGCCGGAATAGTAGCCGGTGTATTCGCCAAAGGGTCCTTCGTCCATGAACTTTTCGGGATCGACTTCGCCTTCCAGCACGATTTCGGCCTGGGCAGGAATGGGCAGATCGACCGTTTCGCCCTTTACGACTTCGACTGCTTCGCCGCGGATACCGCCGACATAGTCATATTCGGACTCGAAGGCCGAAACACGGGCAGCCCCCAGAATGAAAAGCAGCGGGTCGCAGCCGACGACAAGCGCCACGGGCATGGGCTTTTTCATTGCCTGGTACTTTTTTAGCATGATGTCGGAATGCTTTCCCTTGATGAACTGGGTCCCGACCTTATCCTTATCCAGCAACTGCGCCCTGTAGGTGCCCAGGTTGACCCAGCCGGTTTCCGGGTCCTTGGTGATAAAAAAATGGGCGGTCCCGAAATAGCGTCCGCCGTCGAGCGGGTAGTACTTGGGCACGGGAAACTTGAAAAGATCGACATCCTTGCCCATCATGATATTTTCTTTGCAGGGCGCCTTGTCGACCCATTTCGGGGGGATTTTGTGCTCTCCCAGCTTTGCCCATGCTTTGTAGAGATCTGTCAGAGTTGAATCCAGAGGTTGCCCCATAATGAGCGCCAAGCGCTGGGTGGTCCCGCAGACGCTGGTGATGACAGGGGTTTTGTATCCCTTGACGTTTTCAAAAAGCAGCGCAGGCCCTCCGGCTTCTTCGTTCAGCTTGGCTATGTGCGATAGTTCGAGGTCCCAGTCGACTTCCGCCGTGACTCG
>JAJYTC010000233.1 GCA_021793275.1 Deltaproteobacteria bacterium
GCCCTTCTCTTTATGCCATGGACCGAATATCCTTTTTTGATCAAAAACTCGGCCAAGTAGGCGCCGTCCTGGCCGGTTATGCCTGTAATAAGCGCAGTCTTCAAATCAAGCCTCCAGGCTAGGCAATCTTAGGAATTGAGGTTTTAGCAGTCTTCAGTGCTGAAACCCGTTCAAAGTTCCGCCAACCCTGCCGGTGCACTCCTTCGAACTATGATTGATGTAGTCTTTGTATGCCAATCGGATTCCCTCTTTCAGGCCCACTTTGGGTCGCCAACCGAAGTTGGTTAATCTGCTGATGTCGAGCAGCTTTCGCGGCGTGCCGTCCGGCTTCGACGTATCCCATTGCACTTGGCCTTCGAAACCGATGATGCCACGAACGATATCGGCCAAGTCACGAATGGTCGAGTCTTTGCCCGTGCCGATGTTGATCAGCGGACCGCGGCAATCGCCAGATCTCGATAACCGCGCGAGTGAGCCATCGAAGAGCCGGTCGATCCTGTTCATCAAGAATATGCAGGCATCGGCGAGATCATCGGAGTAGAGAAACTCGCGGTATGGAGAACCCGTGCCCCATAAAATCACCGCCGGAGCGGAAAGCGGATGACAAGGTGTAGCCAACGAGAGTCGATAGCCATTTGCGGCGGCGATGGCATTCAAACAAGCACGGAAGTCACTCGGAATGTAGCCGTATATTTGTTCGTCCTCCTCGATACCCTGCCGGTCGCCCCGTGAGGCCAGCTTGGCCAGGTGGAATTTGCGAATGAGCGCCGGAAGAACATGGGATGTCAGCAGATCGTAATTGTCATTGGGTCCAAAAAGATTCGTCGGCATTACGCTCATGAATCGGGTTCCATACTGACGGTTGAAGGCTTCGCAAGCCTTTATGCCTGCAATCTTGGAGATCGCGTACGGCTCGTTCGTAGGCTCGAGAGGGCCGCTCAAAAGATACTCCTCTTTGAGTGGCTGCGGGGCCATTTTGGGGTATATGCAAGAGCTACCCAGGAACAGGAAGGATTTCACACCGTGTTTCCAGGACGCTTCGATCACGTTGTTCTGGATCCGCAGATTCGATAGCAGGAAATCTACAGGGTAAGTATTATTGGCATAGATACCGCCCACCTTTGCGGCTGCAAGGAAAACAACTTCGGGCTTTTCTGCAGCGAAGAAAGACTCGACATCATCCCGGCGCTCCAAATCGAGCTCCGCATGGGTGCGTGTGATAAGGTTTGTGTATCCTTCAGTCTTAAGGCGGCGGACAAGCGCGGAACCGACCAGGCCTCTGTGACCGGCGACATAAATAGGTTTCTGAGTCATTTTTGTCCATTTCCTATTTGCAGATTGTTTGGCTCTGGAATCGCACCGAGAATCCGTTCAACTGTTTTGGCTCTGTATACTAGGTTTCTGTCTTCTTGGTATCCCAGAGACATACTGCTCGCAAAATCCGATATCATTGCCTTCCAATGATCATCTGTGAAAACATATGAAGCTTTATTCCTTACTTTTATTAGAACCGGTTCATCGGCCCCGGGATTGAATGCCTTCATCGCTTCATACCTTTCGCTGCCGGCTTCTA
The DNA here is from genome assembly GCA_021793275.1 of Deltaproteobacteria bacterium. Taxonomy (GTDB): domain Bacteria; phylum Desulfobacterota; class Syntrophobacteria; order Syntrophobacterales; family Syntrophobacteraceae; genus SbD1. The sequence continues at coordinate 1,574 of JAJYTC010000233.1, forward strand.
TGACACACGAAGAACAAAAATTCTTTGCGTAGCCCACTTCGACGCCTATAGGACAAAGGCCGCTGAAATTCAAAATGGCCTTCAAGTAGTAAGGGACCCCTCCAACTGACTTGTAGTCCTTGATAACCAGGCTGCTCGCAGCATTGCGTACAATGTGAACAGCAATGGCAATAGGATACACGGCGAAATCACCGATGCACCCCAAGTTGGATGGTAGATTTCTCCATCCTTCGTTGAACACATCGGCGGTGAACCGCATGAAAAGCGTCTTCGCTGTTGGAATGATTCCGTTTAAGAACGTCCATTGACTGTGGTGCAAAATGGGAAAGCTCTCCATGAGGACCAGCCCCCGGCGACTGGCTTCTATCAGTAATTCACCGGCCTGCCCCGAAGAATAACATAGCGGTTTCTCACAGATGACATGCTTCCCCTTTCGCAAAAAGGCCATAGTCAATTCGTAATGGGTACTGGGTGGAGTGGATATGTAAACAAAATGGCAGTCGTCCTCATGATCGGTCTCCTGTACATTATCAGGAAGTGAGGGAACGAATCTTTTCTTTGCCACCCTCGACTTCCCGATGAGCTTCACTTTATATTGGCTCACATGTCCTCCAAAAGACACATAGTAATTGGCTCAGGACAATCGTCCCACTTGGTCGTAAGGCCGGCGACACAGATCATATCATCGAGGGCGTAAACCACATGAGGAGTGTAAGGAGGAAGAACCAGCATCTCCCCACCGGAAACTAGCCAGCCTTTTCTTTGCCCGTCCTCATTCTGCGTAACATAGTAGCCCTTGCCCCTAACAATCAGAAAATACTCGGTAAAGTGTTTGTGGAAGTGAAAACCCCGTGATCTTCCCGTCTTGATGTATATAAGGTTGATTTCTACCAGTGGGCTATCGGGGATGAATGTAAAGATCCCGCCCCTTCCATCCAGAACGGTGCTCAAGTTGCACGATGGCTCCAATATGTATGCCCCTGTCGTTTCACTCTTTTCTGCCATTTGACTGTCTCCTGATACTCCCATGACGTGTCTATCCTCATTATTTTCTCTTCACCGCATCTTTTTCCTTTATTGAATTTTTTCCAACCATTCCTCTCTCCAAAAAACAAAACATGATCGGTCACAGCTTCCAAACTCCGCAGTGCCCTGGCACAAAACTCCTTCCAGCAGGATAATCCCTTGGGACCTTTTGACACGGAGATCGCGCTCGTCAACGAACCGCTCCATCCGCTTCCAAACCCGTTGCGTAGTATCGCAATAGGGCGCCATTTCAGGCATGAATGCACATCCCTTGAGCTGTCGCCAGTTGTTGAGGGTCGATTCAATCTCAGCGCGGGAGCGAACCCGCACTAAATCACCAGGTTTTAGCTGCACAGAAGCGAAGTGGACTGGAGGGGCAGCAGGCTTTGCAGGCTTGCCAAGAAGACTGAAAAGCCAGTTCAGCAGATCGTTCGTAAAGTTTTTGAGCGAACGCTCGATTTTGGGGCTCATGTTTCTCCTGATGAAAAGTTTGGTCTTTCGCAACGAGGATGCCGGCGGGCACGGGGCACCTCCTTCAGCAAAATTACGCATGGAAGGAATCTGGCAATTAAGATTTGTCTCTCCAAGCTCCATGATTCACACCTCCTCCCTGTGAATAATAAAAAGTATACATTTCGATGGTGCGACATTGCCGACCCGCTGGGCAATCGCATTTGTTGCAGACTTTGAATTCTATCCGGACTCTCAACCTGCGGCGACCTTATCGTTCTTAGCCAATGCCGTCAGGAATAGCCGCTCGAATTGTTCCGCGGCAGATTGCGGGGAATGATAGCGTTGAGCCCGGCGAAGTCCGTTTGCGCCCAGGCGGTTGCGCAAGTCTCCATCACGCTTGAGCGCGAGTATGGCATCGGCAAGCTTTGCCGGACTCTCCGGCGGGATGCATATACCGGCCCGGGAGGCTTTCACCAGGTTCCAGGGATCGCTATTCTCATCCACGCTCGCCAGCACAGGGCATCCACTTGCAAGAATGGAAAAGGTTTTGGAAGGAATAGAAGCCGTCCCGATCCCCTTCTGCAAGGTGACCAGAGAAACATCGGCGGTTGCGAGGACCTCCGGAAGACGTGTCCGAGGTTGCAACGGGATGAACTGGACATTTGCTAGATGATGCTCCTCCACATACTTTTGCAATTGATTGAGACCTGCACCGTCACCGACCAGGACGAAACGGATATCCTCCTGGTCTATCAGGAGCTTGGCCGCAGCCAAGACATGAGTGAGCCCTTGAGAAAGGCCGAGATTTCCAGCGTACAGTACGACAAATTTGTCTGCCAAGTCGTGCTCTCGCGCAAACGGGTTATCTCTGGGCATCGGACGGATAAGGTCCGTGTCGACCCAGTCATAGATCAGGGCCATCTTGGCATCGGACACACCAAGTGCACGCACTCCCGGTCTGAATGATTCCGAAGAGATGCGTACGGATTGGGAGCGATCCATGCAAAAACGCTCCATGCCTGATATGGTCCTTATGACGAACCGGTGGCGAAATATGCCGAGTTTTATACCTATGTCCGGATACAGGTCATGAACTGAATAGATTGCCGGCTTTCCCCTGAAGGCGACCAAACAGGCGAGAGGAAACCAGTTAACCAAACTGGGTCCTCCGACAAGCACAACATCGTATTGAAGCCCAAAGCCTGCCAGGGCCGCTCCCGTTTGATAGCAAGCGAACTGCAACAGGCGGTTCGAAAGCTTCGCGCGATCCAGGGAGGGCAGCGGCACCCTGATCACCTCAACACCGTTTTCGACAGATCTCCGTATTCTTTTCCCCCGAAAAGTAGACGGAACCAACCCGGAAGGATAGTGGGGAACGGTCGTTATTACGCTCACCCGATGCCCTCGTTGAGCCAATCCGCAACAAAGCATGGTATACAGCGGCGCGCTTGGCCCCAGGTCCGGAGAATAATGCAGCGTGAGGATAAGGATGTGCATTTGGCTCTTACCTCCTTAGAGGTTCATTGCTGACTTCGTTATCGCAACAGCATATGGTCCCAGGCGCATGCTGTTTGGAGACTTACCGTGGAAGTGGTGTCTCTCCTTCTGTTCGGATTGGAGGGGGTAAACCGACTTTTGGACAGCGCCCAAGTGAAATCACGCGAAGAATCAGCGTAGCGTTATGAGTAAAAGATGCTTATTTGAGCTATAATCATGGCTTCTTCGGCCTAAGTAAGCTAAGGCCCGGGAGGATAAAACCGATGAACGCTAAAATCTATTACGTTCTCAAAGCAAATCTTCTTCTCTCAGTTGTCTTTGTGGCTGGAATACTTTTGGCATCAAGAGTCTGCGCCGCCACTTATTATGTGGCCATCGATGGAAATGACTCAAATCCCGGAACGATCACCCAACCCTTTTTGACCATACAAAAAGCGGCTCATGTCATGGTTGCCGGAGACAGGGCCATGATTCGACAAGGTACCTACAATGAAGAAGTGAAGATATCGAAATCAGGAAGAGATGGCGCTTATATCACATTCCAAAACTACGGCTCTGAACAAGTGATAATTGACGGGCAAGGGAAAAGGAACTCTTGCATCACAGTTTTGAACGGCGCAGCGTATCTGCAATTTACCGGATTGCGCTTAACTGGGGCGACCGCCTCCTG
>JAJYTC010000234.1 GCA_021793275.1 Deltaproteobacteria bacterium
CCGGAGCGCGCACGGCCCTACTTCCGGCGGATGCGCGAACTGCTCGAGATGTTCAGGACCGACGCCCCGGACCCCCGAAAGCTGACCGAGCTCTCAATGGGCATGAGCGGCGATTTCGAAGTGGCGATAGAGGAGGGGGCTACGATCGTGCGGGTCGGGACGGCGATTTTCGGTGAAAGGAAAATGAATCGGTGAATGGCAAGGATTTGTCCACTCACCCACTCACCCGCCCTTTTTCCATAGCCGCACGACTCTTCGCCGTGTTACGCCAGGGAGCGAATAATCGAAATCACCGTAAAATTCCACGTCAAACCGCCCCTTTCCCTTCCGCTCGCGGATGTCCGCCTCTTCGGCGCTCGAATCGAGAACTTCCCATCGGGCAAAAAAACCCCCCGGCGCCAGCAGGGATGATGCGAGGCGGCTGATGTGTTCCGGCTCGGGCTTTATCGCTCGCATGACGATCAGTTGAAACTTGCCGGCGTTTTCCCCGCGTTGCCGCAAGTCCTGCCAGCTCCCGTGCAGCGCCCTTATTCCCGGCACTGCGAGCGAGGCCGCCGCCGCGGCAAGAAAGCTCACCTTTTTCCTGCTCGATTCCAGAAGGACCATCTGGAGATCGGGATGGACAATCTTAAGCGGGATGCCTGGAAACCCGGCGCCTGAGCCGACGTCGAGCGCATTGCCGGATGAAGGAAGGTATTTGGCCGGGACGATGGAATCGAGCAGATGCTTGATTATCACTTCCTCCGGCGCCGTTATCCTGGTGAGATTGAAACGGGAATTCCATTCGAGCATGATCCTCACATGCCGGCTCATGAGCCGGGCCTGTCCTTCAGTTATTTCTATGAGCGCTTCTGCTGCGTACTGGAGGATAAGATCGGTAAATTCGCCCTCCGAGAGGGTCCCGTGGAAGTCCATAGACTAAAGCCCTGAGCTATTTGCCTACGCAAAACTGAAGAAAAATCCTGTCGAGCAGTTCGACGTCGTGCGAGCGGCCAAGAATGGCCTCGAGCTGTTTTCGCGCGCTTTCCATTTCAAAGCTGATGAGTTCTCCGTAGGCATTGGAGCGCAGAAGCTCCTCGGCCTTCGAAAGAGAATTCATTGCCCCCTCCAGGCACTCTTTTTGCCTTATGTTCGGCACGATTTGCGATCCGCAATTCTTGACCGGCTTCCTTATAAAAGCCTCGGTAAGGCGGGCTTTGAGCCCATCGATATCCAACGGGTTTTTGGCCGATAGACTAAGAGGCCCACTGAGTCCGGAAAAGTGCTCCTTGAGGCTTTCGACGCTGAAGGCCGGCGGAAGATCGCTTTTGTTGAGAAGCACGACGCAGGGCCTGTCGCCTATCGCTTCGAAGACCCTGCGGTCCTCGCCGCTAAGAGGTCTGCTGTGGTCGATCAGCCAAAGCGCCACATCGGCTTGAGACAGCGAGCGGATCGTCATTTCTATACCGCGCGATTCTATTTCATCAGGCTCGCCGCGAATTCCGGCGGTATCCAGGACCCGAACCTGCACGCCGCCCAGAACAAATGTGTCCTCGATGACGTCTCTGGTCGTGCCGGGCGCCGCTGTGACAATAGCCCGGTCTTTACCCAGAAGAGCGTTGAGCATGGAGGACTTGCCGACGTTTGGTTTTCCAACCAGCACGAAAGTCAGTCCGTCGCGCAGCACGCGACCTTCTTCGAACAAGTTCAAGGCGCTGCGAAGCGGTCTTGCGACCCCCTCGACCACTTTCTCCAAAAGCGATTCATATAAGGAGGGTTCCTGCCCGGTTTCTTCGGCAAGGTCTTCGGAAAAGTCAATCAGGGCTTCGATGTGGGATTGCGCCTGCGCAAGTATTTCGAGCCAGTCTTCAACGAGTTGTCGAAAATCTCCGCGCAGATGGCGGTTTGCGAGCAGCAAGCCCTGCTCGGAGCGCGAGCGGATCATCTCTATGACCGCTTCGGCCTGTGAGAGGTCGATGCGTCCGTTTAAAAAGGCGCGCCGTGTGAACTCTCCGGGTTGGGCCAGCCGTGCGCCTGCCGCCAGAACAAGACCCAGAACACGATCGAGCACCGCGTATCCGCTGTGGCAGTTTATTTCAACCACGTCCTCGCAGGTGTAGGTCCGCGGGCCGGCCATGTAGCTCATCAGAACTTCGTCCACCAGTTCGCCCGAAACAGGATCGACGATCCATCCGTAGCGCAGGGTGTGGGACCTTAGAACCAGATCCGGGTCTTTATGTCTGAAAATCTTTCGCGCCGTTTCGAGCGCTTCGGGTCCGCTCAACCTGATGAGACCGATGCCGGCTTCGCCAACCGGAGTGGCTATGGCGCAAATGGTGTCCTTTAGCAGTTCGAAGTCCATCAATCGAGCCGGGACGGGTTTCTAATCCGTCTTTGCCGGAGCTTTGCGGGCCTCTTTGGCCTTTTTCACCGGGTAGATGATCACGCGCCGAAGTGTCCCGTCGCCCTTGCTTTTGGTCCTTACCTCGTGGTCGTCTCTTAGCGCCAGGTGGATCACCCTGCGATCCTGCGCGCTCATCGGACCGGTTGTAACAGAGCGGCGCGTTTTCTTTACCTTGTCGCTCAGTTGGCGCGCAAGTTCGTTAAGGCTTTCCTCCCGCTTGGAACGGTAGTTTTCCGTATCCACCAGAAGGGAAATATTTTCTCCCGTCTGCCTGCTTACTATCTTGGATACGAGAAATTGCAGCGCATTGAGAGTTTTTCCCCGTTTGCCGATAAGAAGCCCCGAGCCGTTACTGATTATATTCAAATAACAGTATCCCTCTCTGGCCTCGGATTCGACTACCATTGGCAGATCGATATGTTTCAGAATCTCATCGAGGACTTCCTTCGACTTTTCAGCCGCCAGTCCTGCGGGGGGAATTTTCGTCGTGACGCGAATTTTTGCCCTCCTGGCCCCGACAATTCCAAAAATCCCCGAAGAACCTTTCGAGATGATCTCGATTTCAAGCTTTTCTCGCGGAAGTTTCAATTGCCTGCAGGCAAGGTCTATTGCGTCCTCGACCGATTTTTCTTCAAATTCAAGAGTGGACATGCTCTCCTCCGTCGTTCACGGGAAGGTATAAGATGGTTTGCGGAAGAGACAACCTCCTAAGCGGCGGCATGACGATTGATCCAATACTGTTGCGCAATAGAGATAACATTGTTTACAAACCAGTATAGTACAAGACCCGAAGGGAAATTGATAAAGAAAAGCGTGAACATGATCGGCATGATCAGCATTATCTTTTCCTGCGTAGGGTCTCCGCCGGTAGGGGTCATTTTCTGCTGGATAAACATCGTTACCCCCATAAAGATCGTTAAGACCGGGATCCCGTTCAAGACCCCTATGAAGGGAAGATTGACGGAAAATCCCGCATGCAACCGGTCCGGGGCGGTAAGATCGTTTATCCAGAGAAGGAATGGCTTGTGCCGAAGTTCGACCGTTTCCTCCAACATACGGTAAAGAGCGAAAAAAACGGGGATTTGAAGCAGCATCGGCAGGCAACCGCCCATCGGGTTGACCTTGTAGGTCTTGTAAATCTGCATAAGTTCCTGGTTGAGCTTCTCACGATCGTCTTTGTACTTTTCGCGGATTTGCTGAATCTTGGGCTGAATCTTTTTCATTTTCTGCATCGACGTATAGCTTTTGTGCGTCAGAGGCCAGAAAACAATCTTGATCATGACCGTGAGTAAAATGATGGCGACCCCGTAATTACCCGTAAAGGAATAGAGCCACCTTAGCACCACCAGGAGCGGTTTGGCGAGGAAGCTGAACCATCCGTAATCGACCGAGGCGGCAAGATCGTGGCCGGCCAGCTTCAAAGCCGATATTTCCTTCGGGCCGTTGTACAGCCCGATAGTGAACGTTTTGGAATCATTGGGGGCAAGATCGAAATTATTGGTCAGGTAGACGACCCTGGTGATTTGACCATTCGGCGTCCCCGTGTTTATTTCGCTCGGAATCAGTTGATAGCCGCTGTGTTCGGGAGGCAGGATCGCCTGGATGAAATAGTTGTCCTGATAGGCCAGCCAGTTGATGGGGAAGGGAATCACTCCGGGCGTGTCAAAAGATTTGGGTTCCACATCATGATTGGAGCCGTGTATGGAGTAGGTCAGCCGGGACGGATTGAATCTTTCCCCCGTCGTGTAGGGCTTGAAATAGAAACTGATTCCCAACCGGTCGGAAAAATCCTTTTTGGAAAGATTCCTGATCCGAATCTCCATGTTCATGGCGTAGGAATCGGGTTTTACTATGAATGTTTTTGTGAGGCTAAGTTTACCCGGGATCTCGGCCTTAAAGGAAATGCTTTTGGAAGCCTGCCCCTGTTGGACTTCTTCATCGGAGGGCGCCGAACTCGAATAATCGAGCCCGCTGAGATCGAGCTCCTTATGATACACAAGCTGCACGTCGAGCGGCAGGTAGGAGGTATTGCGCACCAGTTGGATGGGGGGCGAATCGGGTTTGAGATTCTGCCTGAACTTCAGCAGTTCGAAGGAGCTCTGGCGCGCTCCCTGGGAAATAATCTTCATATTGTAGAGCTTATCGCCGATCGACCAGGTCTTCTGTGCGGCCAGGTTCACCTTGGGAACGGTGGGCAGCCCGAGAGAGGCCGGGGGCGGAGGCGGCGCTTGAGGCGCGCTCGCAGTGGTTGTGGACTTCTTTTGCTGGATGGGAATCGGCGGTGGGGCCAGGTAATGCTGCCAGAGAAAAAAAAGCAGTACGGAAAACACTATAGCCAAAAGAGCCTTAGAATCCATTCAACCAATCTCCACTAATCCAATCACTTGCCGCCGCGGAACGCGTGTTCGGGAACAGGGTCGTAGCCGCCCGGGTTGAAGGGGTGGCAGCGCAGAATGCGCCTTAGACCAAGGTAGATTCCCCGCGGGACGCCGTACATCTCTATTGCCTCGTAGGTATACTGGGAGCAACTGGGCGAGAATCGGCAGGCCTGGGGAAACAGCGGCGAGATCAAAATTTGATATGCTCGAATCAGACCCAGAAACAGCAACCGGATCATCAGCTATTTTTCCTGTCCATCGAAAACTCGGGAGAACTCCTTATGGAGATCTCCCGGCGAAAGTTTCTCCGCTCCCGGTCGGGCAACTACCACGATATCTTTTGCCGGCCGAGCAATTTCACCCTTGTATAGCCTGAACCATTCGCGAATGACCCTTTTGATGCGGTTGCGCCTGACTGCCGACGGCCAGAACCGCTTTTGCACAACA
>JAJYTC010000235.1 GCA_021793275.1 Deltaproteobacteria bacterium
AGTATGAGGGTGCTGGTCGTATCCGACATTCTTCTTTTTCCAGATTTCTTCGCATCGGACATGGACGTGCGCGCTTGTAAGTGGGAAGGCCCCCTTCCATCCTTTAAAAATGATTGCGATGCTGTGATCGTGGACCTCACAGGGCTTGACCAGAACGGTATAAACAAATATTCGCGCCAGCTCCAGTGTGTGCTATCGACCCTTCCTAAAATGATAGACAGAAACGATACTATCATCATCATTGTCTGCGGAACGGCCAATTATACTCTAACCGAGCACACGGAGGACGAGGCAAAGGAGTATGCAGAAGAAGAGGTTCCTCTCTATAACTTCCTGAAAAAGCTGGTCCCGAAACCTGACAGACTCGAGTTTCTAGACGAGCCTGGGGACAGGTGGCTCCCCCTACCCATCAGATATCCAGGCGTATTACAATACTTGGACGGTATCGGAAGCGTTTATGTCACGCTCCACTATCAAAGCGATTCAAAAGACTGCAGGGACGTCTATCCGTTTGCCATGGCAAGGCAAGGAAGCGAGGCCTGCATAGCATTCGAACACAGGGTCCGTAAAGGAGTGCTGATAATACTGCCCGGATATGACGCAGTGAATGCTGCTCAGAACGCGTACCTGTCATTGTTACGTATTTGCAGAAATTATCACAAGCTAAGAGCGCAGTATGACAGATTCGTGCTGGACGTGAAACTTCCGGAGGTCGTCAAGGCCACCTACCAGGAGGCGCTCCTTTGCTATATCAATGATCTCTATTTCGCTTCGCGTGTTGTTGGGCGTTCTACCGTTGAGGTGACCCTGAGCGAGCTTGGCATTCCCTGTGCGAAAACGGGAGTTCCGCATACTGGCATCATGGAGCGCCTTCGGGAACTTTGTGAGATGGGCGTTCTCGTAAGAAAGGCCCTGGACTTAGGGGATGCCATCAAGAAGGCGGGGGATACCGCAGCACACACCAGGGATGCGAATCCGATTAATCGGGCGATCGAGGACGAGAGGCTGGCGAGGGAGCAGCTTGAAGGTCTCAAGTTGTTCCTTGGCGACATCGTTCCCATCGACGAGACAAAGAGGAAGATCCAATCCTACTTGAAAGAGAAAGGTGGAGGGAAATGGACAACTTCTACTATGACGACATAGACAAAACACAAATAAAAGTTGAACTCCTTGATTCCGAAGCAAAGCGTTGGGCCGAGTCATTCATAAATCCAAAGCGCCCTAAGGAAGCATGGGTGCGAAACCAGAGGTTGACCTCGGCTCAACTCCGGAGGTTTCACCGCGAAGTTAAGGAATTGGAAGCGCGCGTGAAGGATCCCAATGCGGAGTTTGCCACCATAAGGCCAATCATCAAAATGCTGAAATCCAAGGTGGCGTACGCCTGTCCGTCCAATGGAGTTGAAAGGAAAGTTCCCGAGGAGTTCAGAAAATACATCGAGGACATGGTGGATAATGTCGTAGATGCGAAGGATTTCCTGGCCTTCGCTTTGTGTTTCGAGGCCGTGGTCGGATATTTCTACGGACAGGGGGGCAGATAGCCATGAAACTCAAGGGCTTCAAGAAAATCGACGGCATTGTTGAAGTCATTACCGGGCTTCACATAGGCGGCAGCACCTCGACTATTGAGATTGGCGGGAACGATAATCCGGTTATCAAAAATCCGATCACTAAAGAGCCCTATATTCCGGGTTCGTCTATAAAAGGCAAAATGCGCTCCCTGCTTGAATGGAGGCTCGGCATGCTGGTCACGGACCCGACAAGCAGGGGTTACGGCGAGGTGCATAAGTGGTGCAAGAACCCGCAATGCCCCATTTGCGTCATTTTCGGAACATCTGCGGAGGAAGCCGGCCTTGGGCCGACACGCCTTACGGTGAGAGACGCGACCTTTGAAGAGTCGTATCTCGTTGAAATGAGAAGACGAAAACCTGGCTGGACGCCAATGGACCTGACCGAAGACAAGTACGAAAACTCAATAAACCGTATCACGGCGAGAGCCAATCCAAGGCCGCTGGAGCGGGTCCTTCCAGGCGCCAGATTCAAATTCTCGATGCGTTATAAGGTCTTTGAAAATGGCGACGACGGCGCGAATGATGAAGAGCTTTTTAAGTACGTGCTGGAGGGACTCAAACTCATTGAGGCGGACGCGCTTGGAGGGGCGGGCAGCAGGGGCTGCGGCCAGGTAGTATTCAAGATCGACACTGGAGGTCGTGAGTTGAAAGACGTCGCCGACGTTGCGGCAGCCGACTTTCCCACCATCGAGCAGGTGTGAGAAATGGCCCAATATCGGGATTACACGATTGAACTGGAGTTGAGATCGCCGATCGTAACAAAATTTCAGGCCGACACCATCTTTGGCCACATTTGCTGGGCGATACGCTTTCTTAAATGGGATACGCCCGAAGGCGGCGACAGGCTTGAAGAATTCCTGAGGCTCTACGACCAGGAGGGAAGCCCGCCCTTGCTGGTGAGCGATGGATTTCCGGGGGGCTACCTGCCCAGGCCGGTGTTTCCCCCAATAAGCCGGGAGAAACTGGGCGGTGTGGTCGACCCGGAGAATTTGGGTGAGTTGGTAAAGAATTCGCACAAGATAAAGGCCGTTGAGAAGCTCGAATATATGCCGGCTGGAGATTTTACCAGGCTAAACTCGTACGAGATGGACCCGGTCGAGATTTTCAGGCAGCTTTTCCAGGCTCATGACCCGATGTCCGGCGACTCTCACCGAGGCAAGACCACGATGGTCCAACACAATACGGTGGACCGGGTCCGCAATATGGTTATAAGTGGGCTTTATTCCCAGGAGGAGACTTTTTATTCGAATGATTTCCGAAAGTTCAAGATATATGTCCGGACAGACTACTTCGCTCGCGAGGATTTGGAGCGGATATTCGAATTTATAGGCGAGGATGGGTACGGCAAGGATAAGTCCACAGGCAAGGGGCATTTCACCTCCCTTGTGCGGGAGGGTAACGAACTTGTGGATAATGGGGACCCAAATGGATTCATGACCCTGTCATCATTTATCCCCCAAAAGAATGATCCCAGGGATGGCTATTACAAGATTCTCCATAAGTACGGGAAGCTTGGCGGGTCCTTCGTGGAGAGCGGCCTCGGCCGCAACCCTTTTAAAAAACCGCTCCTCATGTTCGGTGCCGGTTCCGTTTTCCGCGACTATCAGTATCAGCGTGGGAAAACATACGGTTCGCTTCTCCGCGATGTTCACCCCAGCGGCATCATAAGGCATTACGCATATGCGTTCCCTATCGGCATACGCCTGAAAGACGGCCTATGATTCGATATCTTTTCAAATGTAAAACGCTTTCGCCGATACACATAGGCGCCGGATCCGACATCGAGCCTCTAAACTATATCATTCGGGGAAGTCGGCTTCATGCGATCCGAATGGGCGGGTTCATTTCCGGGCTTGAAGATCGGAAAAGGTCCGAGTTCGAGGGGCTGATCGATGCGGGCAACCTTACCGGCATCAGGAAATTCCTGTTTGAAAACGCGGAGGTCGAGAACTGCTCGGATTTTTCGACGGAGGTCAGTCCGGAGGTCGCCGGCAAATACAGGTCGAGGCTGGAGGACGTGCAGAACCAGCTGCTGATAAGCCCGTTCATTCGGGACAAATGTTCTGGAATGCCCTTCTTGCCTGGAAGCTCCATCAAGGGAGCGATAAGGACCGCCCTGGTGAGCATGGCGGCAAAAAGGAAGGGGTTGCCGAATCCTGCCGGTCCGCGCGAAGAGCGTGAATTCGAGTCGAAGGCCCTGGGATACCGCGACCCGAAAAACGACCCTTTAAGGGGAATGAAGATCCGGGACGCCATGATGAGCGACGGGAGTACCGTGGTCAGAGAGGTCGTGAACGCCTGCATCAAAAAAGGTGGTCGGCTTGTTTCGAATTCGCTCGCTATGACCTGCGAAGTGACGGGAAGCCTGCTCACAGGAGAATCACTCCAATTAGACATCGAGATTTTATTCGACGATTTGCTCTACGCGACGGATTTTCTGGGCAGTCGACTTGGTCCACGGGACATTATGGCCGCCTGCAATGAATTCTACCGCCCCAAGATGCTGGAGGAACATAAGAGATTCTACAAGGGAAGCGATGCTGAGCCGTACTCCGCCGAACTACTCAATCATACGCCTGATGCAAAATCTTTTCTCGTCAGGTTGGGTAGGTTCTCTGGAGTTGAAAGCGTTACGCTCGACAACTACAGGAGCCCGCGTCCTCCCGGCAGGAGCAAGGTTTGGGGCACGTCTAGAAACCTTGCGGAGGGTAAATATCCCATGGGCTGGCTCTTGTGTGAGCTTATCGATTCCGGTGATCCGCAGGACCTTGCAGGGCCTTAAATGTTGATGGGTTGCGCGGCGGGCTCGCGGAATTGGTTGCAGGAGGTTCTCATTTTCGGCCTGTTCCGCGGCACCGTAGGTTAACAGGAATGGTCAGTCGTAATGGAGATGAGACGATCGTCGGGCCAGGCAGGCACCTTGCCGCTTGGCATCGAACATGTGCCAACCCGGGTGGGCAACCGGTGACGGATGATGCTCGAATGGTTTTCTATCCCTTTTATCCTTTCGTAATTATTGCATAATACCGATTGGAGCAGGGTAAGGGCAGCCGGAAATGAGGAATTTAAGGCCGGTTGAATCGGGCCGAAAAGTGGAGTGCTCGAATTGGGGTGGTTAAGGTATCGGATTTAAAATGGAAATTGGGCCTGCTGTGAAAATGATGAGAAGAGCCTTCGGGTGATTGAGACATCTCTTCCGTGACAGGTATGGACGCGATAACAAGCGTGAAAATGATGAGAAGAGCCTTCGGGTGATTGCGACGTCCTCTCGCCATTTCATGTGGTACTCTCGAATTCGCATGAAGATGATTCGACTGCGCTTCTTTTGTGGTATAATCGCCTGCGTTTAGAAATGGAGTTTCGAACACTGGGAGTGCTGTCGGCTGTTCGCCGCCGCGTTTGCGCGAGCCCTCACGTGGTGAGAAAATCCCCGTCAGCGCTCGCGAAGCGGATGTATTTGAAAAAATTGGGGAAAGGCAAGACATATGATGACGAGGCGCCCGATATCCCGGCAATTGAAGCCTGCATCTGCGGGGGTCTCGCAAACTGGACTGCGGACGCTCGCACGGCAAGGGATTCGGGGCGGGGTTGCAGTGAGTAGAAGAGCCTTCGGGTGATTGAGACTGCTCGATT
>JAJYTC010000045.1 GCA_021793275.1 Deltaproteobacteria bacterium
CGGCAATCCCCTCCTCGCGGATCTCATGCATAAGCGGGGTTCGCTCGCGATAGGCTGCGGCAAGATAAGGCAAGGCGTCAAAGAAAACGCCGGTCTCGTCAATGAACTTGACGCGCAAGTCCGCCAGTCTGTCCAGTTCAGCCCATCTGTCCGGCAGCGATTTTAAAAAGACGGCAATATCGTAATCAGAGCCGGGCTGCTCATCGCCACGCGCACGAGAGCCAAACAGCACCACGCGCTCAAGGCGGTCTCCGTAAATCTCTTCGAGCGCAGCGCGAAATTGAGCGAGTACAGGATCGTGCTTTTTCATGTCCTTAATTTATCACAAAGCAACAAAGTGTGAAATGATCCGTTTTCCTGGCCCGTCGCGCGATACGTATAATTGTCACCCGGTTGCACAAGCCCGTTGACAAGGGGGCTTATTTTGCGGCAGTTTTTTGCAACCTGGAGGCCGGCGCCAGGCCATCGCCTCTGCACTTATTCTCCACAACGGGTCTACCTTTCCGCACGAAGGCGTTCCCGTTCTTCATTTCGATACAGAACTGCCATTTGGCTCCCTCATCTGCTCATGTCACCTCGGGACACCCGGAAACCACGAAAAGCACCATGCCCTCAGCGGCTCTGCGTGAGAGCTTTTAGAGACAGCAATAACAATCAGAGTCCTGGCAAAATGGACCGGGGCGAGGCGAGCCTCTTCTCAAGAACGGCATCGCCTTCCAATTGCATAACCCCCTCAGTGCTTGAACGCGCGTTGCCCGGTAAATACCATCGTCACTCCGGCTTCGTTGCAAGCCTCGATCACTTCCCAGTCTCTCATCGAGCCGCCCGGCTGCACAACCGCTTTTACGCCCTGGCGCAGGCCCACATCCACGCCGTCCCTGAAAGGGAAAAAAGCATCGGAGACCATCGCCGAGCCTATCAGCCCGCCCTTGGCTTCCTCGGTGAGAGAATCGATTTCCTCTTTGATCTTCCCGGCACGCTCCCCCCTCTCGACCGCCAACTCCAGGTCCTTGTAAGAGATCTTGAGTCTATCGAAACAGAGCGCATCGGCGTATTTCTGATAGGCTTTGTAGACCGCTATTTCGGCCACGCCGACGCGGTCCTGCTCGCCCGTGCCGATGCCTACCGTGCATTCGTCTTTTACATAGAGCACTGAATTCGAAGTAACGCCCTGCTCGACGAACCAGCCGAAAAGAAGGTCGGCCATTTCCTGTTCGGTCGGCCCTCTTCGGATTTGGAAGAGCTTTCCCTGGTAGGAGGATTCGGCCGGCTTGAAGTCGGCCGCGCTTCGGATACCATAGAGCGGCGACTGCTGCACGATCAGGCCGCCGTCGATGAGCGACTTGAAATCGACGAACCGCTTATCGATATAAGCAGCGAGCCGGTCTATCCGGGATATCTGGATAATCCGCAGGTTGGCCCTCTTTTTTAGAACTTCGAGTGCCCCCTCCTCGTAATCGGGGGCCGCGACCACCTCGAGGTAGTTTTCCGAAATGAGTTCAGCCGTGGCTTTGTCGATAGCGCGGTTGACCACCAGGCAGCCGCCGAAAGCGGCAATCCGGTCTGCGCGATTCGCCCGATGGTAGGCCTCGGCCAGGCTCGCAGCCAGGGCCGTGCCGCAGGGATTGTTGTGTTTGAGGATCACCGCGGCCGGCTTTCCCATAAGGAACTTCAATATGTTGAGTCCATTGTCCAGGTCGGTCAGGTTGATTTTCCCGGGGTGTTTGCCTTCCTGGAGCATGTCCTCCTCGGCAATCGCGCTGACAAGGCCGCTGGCGGGATCGATAAACCTGCAGGCGCCAAGCGTGAGATTACCGCCGATCAGTTCGTAGAGAGCCGCTTCCTGTCCCGGGTTTTCCCCGTAACGCAACCCTTTTTCGATCAGCTCGCCCGTTTTCTCGTCTGGAAACTTCCAGGACCGTTTCCTGTAGACGAGCGACTGGTCTCCGAAGCTTACCCGCAGAGAGTCCGGAAAGTGATCCTCCATCAGCGTACGATACATTTTCTTGAGATCTTCTCCCATTGATTCCTCCTGAGTGTTGAGTGGCAACATTTCAAAAGTAAATCAGCAGAAGGCTTAAAAGCAAATAAAACTTGATACATGTGGAAGATGGGATTATTTCGAAAATATGCTTTTGGTTTCGATTCGATCCCACGAGCTGCGCTGCCGGTGCGTTCTCCGGTCCGCGCGATACACCCCCACACACGAAAGGAGCCGTGTTTTGAACGACTTTCTTGGCTTGGGCTGCGCTACTCTTATCGGCAGCATGCCTCAAAAGGACCGCGCCGGCACAATCGAGCTTGTGCTGCGAACCGCCCCGGAGATACCCGTATGGCCCCAGTTGCCCTACTATCCCGCCGAGCGGATGATGGCGCAGTATGTCGAAGGACTGCCCGGGCTTGTGAGCACGGAGGACCGGCAGTTTGTAAATCTTTGCGCGCCCGAATTCGACGAGCAGGTGCTGCGTTTTTATGAAGAGTTCCTTGCCGTCGCTGAAGGAGTGCTCAAGGTTGACGATTCGCGCTTCAGAATGGGTGAGCAAACCGGGGCGACTTTCCGAAGTTTTATCGAAACCGTCAAACGGGCCGCTTCTGCCCCTCGCGCCCTCAAAGGCCAGGTTATCGGACCGTTTACCCTTCTTTGCGGCCTGAAGGACCAGGACGGCCGCGCGCTCATTTATGACGAACGTTTTGTGGATATCGTGCCTAAGCTCCTGGGCCTCAAAGCCCGGTGGCAGATCGAGATCATGCGGCAATTCGGGCTCCCGGTTATTGTTTTTTTCGATGAACCCGGGCTGGCGGGGTTCGGCTCCTCGGCCCTCATCACCGTCTCAGCCGAACTGGTGGTGAGGCTTCTTGGCGAAGTGGTCGAGGCCGTTCACGCCGCGGGCGGCCTGGCCGGGGTTCACGTCTGCGCCAATACGGACTGGCAGTTGGTTTTTGACTCGAATTTCGACGTCATAAATTTCGACGCCTACGGCTATTTCGATAAGTTCGCCATTTATGGAAAAGAATGTCTCGATTTTATCGGCAGGGGCGGCAACATGGCCTGGGGCGTCATCCCCACCTCGGACCCCGATGCGATTAGCGCGGAGACCGCAGAAAGCCTCGCTGCAAGGTGGACCGGCCAGGTCGGCGAACTCGCGGCGGGCAAAATGAGCCTCCGGGAAGTGGTCGCTCATTCACTTTTTACCCCCAGCTGCGGGTGCGGCAGCCTCAGCGAGGACCACGCCGCCAGGGTCCTGGAGCTGCTAAGAGAATTTTGCAGGATAATTCGCAAAGAAGGCTAAGGATAGTGGGGTTGCGTCTTGACAAATGCCTCCGATAGCACTAGGTTTCTTTAGCACTCTTTTGGGGTGAGTGCTACCAACAGGGAGGCGCCGATGTGATTGAGCTTACTCAACGCGACCAAATCGTTCTCGAAGCCATTATTAACGACTACATCGAAACGGGTGAGCCGGTGGGTTCGAGGACCATTTCCAAAAGAAGCGCCATGAATGTCAGTCCTGCCACCATTCGCAATGTCATGGCCGACCTGGAGGAAATGGGGCTGTTGCACCAGCCGCACACTTCGGCCGGACGGATCCCTACGGTCAAGGGGTTGCGGCTCTACCTCGATTCGATAATGAGGTCGAGACAGCTCGGGGGGCACGAAAAAGAGCGGATCCGCGATGCGCTGCAGAACAGGCCTCAGGACATAACGGAATTGCTGCGCGGCACCTCCAGACTGCTTTCGCAATACTGCAGGCAGGCGGGTGTGGTGCTTTGGCCCAAGCTGTCGATCGCCTCGTTCAAACATATCGAATTCCTTCGGCTCGGCCCTTTTGATATAATGGTCATCCTTATTTCAAAGGCGGGCTTTATTCATCAGACCCATATCGAATCGAAGGAAGAAATTGCGCAGGCCGAACTCGACAAGTACAGCCTGTATATTAACGAGATTCTTCGCAATGTGCCCCTATCGAGGGTCAATCAGCGCATCCGGGAGGAAATGGAGAGCGAAAAGGCGCTTTTCGATCGGCTCTTTTCGCGAGCACTGCAAATCGTAAACCGGGCGATTCAATATGCGATCGAAGACAGCGAGATTTACATAGAAGGCCAGACAAACCTTCTGGATAATCCGGAGTTCGCCCATGTAGAGCAGATGCGGCGTATACTGCAGGCATTCGAGGACAAGTCCAAGATGATCAGGCTTCTCGACGAGACCCTCAAGGCTTCGACGGGAATCCAGATAGTGTTGGGGACCGAGGGCGAACTTCTTCGGGAGTGGCAGGAGATGAGCCTCGTTTCGGCCCCCTTTCGGCGGGGCGACACCCCGCTTGGCGTTCTTGGCGTGATCGGTCCCCTGCGTATGGACTACTCAAGAATTATACCCATTGTCGAATTTACGGCGGAGTTCCTCAGCCAGATGCTCGAAATTGCGGATGAGGGTTAGAAGTAAACTTCGGGCTGTTGTTTTGCACCTGCCCCGAGGTTAACTTTTGGCGCCGGAAATACTTAGTTGCATGAAACGGAGGGAACAGTTTGATACCTGCTGATGGAAAACCCACGGACAAAAAAACCGCCTCCGAAGACCAGGTTGAAATCGGGGCCGAGGTTTCGCAGGACGTCCAGGAAGAAGATTGCCGGGAACTTCTCAAAAAGCGGGAAAAAGAGCTCAAAGATACGCAGGAGCGCATCCTGAGGCTCGCCGCAGAGTTGGAAAACACCAGAAAACGGCTGGAAAGAGAAAAAGCCGAGGGCATATCCTACGCCAATGAAAGTATTATGCGCCAGCTTGTCGAGGTGGTCGACAACCTCGAGCGGGCAATTGAACACGGTGAAAAAAAGGATGAAAACTGTGAGGGGCTTCTGGAAGGCGTACGGATGACCCTTAAGAATTTTCTCGACGTGCTTGCCAGGTTCGGGGCCGAGCCGTTTGAATCTGTGGGCGTCGTCTTCGACCCCAACAAGCATGAGGCGGTATTCCAGGAGCAGAGCCCGGACTATCCTGACATGACGGTGACAAAGGAATTTCAGAAAGGCTACACTTTAAGGGACAGGCTCCTGAGACCTGCACGGGTTGGTGTGGCGAGAAACTCGAAAAATAACTCATGCTGAACATATCTCATGGCGGAGCCGTGGCGTTTGGACGCTCCACGGCCCGGGAGACAAGATTAAAGGCAAACCCTAAGGAGGCACTTAAATGAGTAAAGTTATAGGAATCGACCTCGGGACTACCAATTCCGTGGTAGCAATCATGGAAGGAAAGGAGCCGAAGGTTTTGACCAACGCCGAAGGCAGCCGGCTCACCCCCTCCATGGTGGCCATCACCGAGAGCGGCGAGCGGCTGGTCGGGCAGGTTGCAAAGCGCCAGGCCATAACCAATCCCGAGAATACCGTTTTCGCGGTGAAAAGACTAATCGGCCGCAAGTTCGATACTCAGGAAGTCCTGGACGATACAAAAGTTCTTCCTTACAAGATCGTACGCGCCGGCAACGGGGATACCCACCTCCAGATTCGGGGCCGGGATTACAGCCCCACCGAGGTCTCGGCTTTTATCCTGACCAAAATGAAGCAAACGGCCGAAGACTACCTCGGAGAAAAGGTGACCGATGCTGTCATTACGGTACCTGCCTATTTCAATGACAGCCAGAGGCAGGCGACAAAGGACGCCGGAAAAATTGCCGGACTCAATGTTTTGCGTATCATTAACGAACCCACGGCGGCATCGCTCGCCTACGGGCTGGACAAGAAAAAGGACGAAAAAATTGCCGTATTCGACCTTGGAGGCGGGACCTACGATATCTCCATTCTCGAAATCGGCGAGGGCGTATTCGAGGTTAAATCCACCAACGGTAACACGCACCTTGGCGGAGAGGATTTCGACCAGCGTATAATTGACTGGCTCGCCACCGAGTTCAAAAAAGACTACGGAATAGATCTCCGAACGGACAAGATGGCCCTCCAAAGACTCAAGGAGGCCGCGGAGCGGGCAAAAATCGAGCTTTCAACAACGATGGAGACCGAGATCAACCTGCCCTTCATCACTGCGGACGCCTCGGGGCCTAAGCACATGAATATAAAGCTTACGAGGGCCAAGCTCGAAGCAATGGTCGAAGATCTCATCGACAAGGTGCTCCCGCCCATGCAGCAGGCCCTCAAGGACGCCGGCCTTTCGCGCAGCGACATCGACGAGGTGATACTCGTGGGTGGTATGACCAGAATGCCCAAGGTCCAGCAAAAAGTGCAGGAATTTTTCGGCAAGGAGCCTCATAAGGGTGTCAACCCCGATGAAGTTGTCGCGGTCGGGGCTGGGATCCAGGGCGGTGTGCTCAAAGGCGACGTAAAAGACGTACTGTTGCTCGACGTGACCCCGCTTTCGCTCGGTATCGAAACCCTTGGCGGCGTCATGACCAGGCTCATCGAACGAAACACCACGATCCCGACCCGCAAAAGCCAGATTTTCTCGACTGCGACCGACAACCAGACAGCGGTTTCCATTCATGTGCTGCAGGGCGAGCGCGATATGGCCTCTGACAACAAGACCCTGGGAAGGTTCGAACTGGTTGGAATCCCCTCTGCGCCAAGAGGCATCCCGCAGATCGAGGTTACCTTCGATATAGACGCCAACGGCATAGTGCATGTTTCAGCCAAGGACCTGGCAACGCAGAAAGAACAGTCCATCCAGATCACCGCTTCCAGCGGCCTGAGCGATGCAGAGATAAAGAACCTGGTGCGGGAGGCCGAGGCGCACGCCGAAGAGGACAAGAAGAAACGCGAACTGGTCGAAGTGAGAAACCAGGCGGATACTCTCATCTACAGCACGGAGAAAACCATGCACGAGATGGGAGACAAGCTCGACCCGAAGACCAAATCGGACATCGAAGCCCAAATCGCGAAGCTCCGGACCACCATGGAAGGCGATAGCAAGGACGCTATTCAGAAGGACGTGGATGCGTTGATGCAAATGTCCCACAAGGTGGCCGAGGAGGCTTACAAACGCGCCGCGGGCGCCCAGGCGCAGCCGGGCGCCGAGGCCGGAGCAGGGTCTCAGCAGCAGAAAAAGCCCGATGAGGATGTAGTTGACGCGGACTTCGAGGAAGTAAAGAAATAAGAACAGAGGCAAAAATTTTTCATTTGACCTTTTCTTGAGCCGTTTTCCGATGTATTAAGGGCACGGTGAAACCGTGCCCTGTTTTACTTTTAACATAAGGGAATCGGCCGAGGCGGGGCAAATTCCCCCGTATTGAGGGGGGGCGCGCTGAATTCCCGGAAGAGGCTTTATTTATGCATAATTATAAGAAAGGCAAATGGCTATTTTGCCTGCTTGTCCTGACAGTTCTCACCGGCTGCGCGGGCGTTGGAAAAAAAGCGCCCCCCAATCTGTCGGCCAGCTTCACAACCGTTACTCCTCCCCGCGCCGCCCGGCTATACCAAAAGGCCGAAGACAGCTATCGCGCTGGAAACGTACGGGAGGCAATGGGTTTATGGAACCGGGTCATTAATGAATTCCCGAGTACGGCGGTTTCGGCCCAATCGATGAACAGAATCGGAGAGGTATATCTCGCCCGGGGCCGCCTTGAACTTGCAGCCCGCTACTTTAACTATCTCGTATACGCCTATCCCTCATGGAATGGTTTCCCCTCCGCCAAACTCAATCAACTCAAGGTGCTGGCGCGCACGGGCAAGCAGGATGAGGTCATGAAGGAGGCGATGCCGCTATGGCGGCGCGCGAAAGGTCACCCCGGCGTCCGTTTAGGCCTGGCGGAGCTGATGATAGGAATTTACAATTCCCGCCATGACATCGAGACCGCTTTTACCTGGTGTGCTTACGGCTTTTCCGTGGCACGGACTCCGGAGCAGATGCAGGCCCTTACCTCGCAGACTCAGCAGGCGCTTGCAAGTGCCGATGAAAGGGTCGTTAGCAGACTTTATGGGAAGAAACCTTCCGGTTTCATGAAAGTCTTCCTCGATTTTCGCGCCGACCAAATCGAAATGGCAAGCGGGAACAAAAATGTAGCCCGCCGGCAATTGAAACAGCTTCTTGCGCAAAACCCGAACCATCCCCTCTCGCCCTACATTCAGGCCGCCATCAGGGGCACGGGAGTTGCCGTAGCCGGCATTCCCTTCAACCCCGAGAGAATAGGGGTCATGGTTCCTCTCAAAGGCCCCAACGCCGTATACGGGGACATGGTTATCCGCGGCCTCGACATGGCGCTTTCCAATTGGAAGTCTTCTCATCCAAACGAAAAGGTTACCCTGGACATAATGGACGCAGGACTGGACCCCAAGACCGCCGTCCGTTCCTATAATGAACTGGTGAGAAGAGACGGCGTTTTGGCCATAGTGGGTCCGCTTGGCGCCCAGGCAAACCGGACCGTTATCCCGCTGGCCGACAGCGATGGTATGCCGCTGCTGTCTTTGACCCAAAAGGAAAACCGGGCTGAGAGCGACACTTTTGTCCTGCACACATTTATCGACAGCCGCAACCTCGTTAAAACCCTCGTGGCATACTGTCGTGATAAACTCAAATATAAACGTTTTGCGTGTCTTTACCCCGATGACCGCTATGGGCAGAAGCTGGCGCAAATTTTCGCCGAAACCGTCCAGAAGGATGGCGGACAGATGATGGCCAGCGCCTCCTACCACGAAGGGATCACCGATTTCACCGCCCCCCTGCGGGAGTTGACGAAGATAGCCAAGAAAAACGCCCCGCTTATGGATATTTACGGGACGCCTTTTGATGCCCTTTTCATTCCCGACGAGGTGAGCGTTGTGTCCCTGATAGCTCCCCAGCTTCCCTACCACAACATAGTGGGAGTAACCCTGCTGGGGACCAATCTGTGGAGCGAGCCTTCGCTGCTGGAGGCGGGGGGGGTGTATGTCAATCATGCACTGTTCGCCACTTCCTTTTATCCGCACAGTACCAATCCAAAGGTGCAGGCGTTCGAAAAACAATACAGGGCGCTCTACGGTTCGACGCCTTCTTATCTCCAGGCGCAGGCTTATGATGCGCTTACTATGCTTCTTCAGGCCAGAAGCGCCCGGGGCGGTGTCGCCAGCCGCAATTCCCTGTTCAGCAACCTGCTTGAGGTGGCCAAACATTACCAGGGGGTTACGGGACATTATATCGTCGGTCCAGGGGGTAACCTGTTGCGCCAATACTCTATTTACCAGGTCCGCAGCGGCTCTACGGTAAAGGTTTATCCATGAATAGAGCGGCACATAACCCTTGACATCGAAAAGTGCGGATTTATAATGCTAGAGTTCACCGGTAGAAATATGGATCGTGCGAGGAGGCTGAATCATGCCAATCTATGAATACGAATGCTCGAAATGCGGGAAAACGACGGAAGCGATGCAAAGATTTTCGGACCCGCCGCTGACCCAATGTGAACATTGCAACGGTCAGCTCCGGAAGCTCATTTCCATGAGTACCTTCCACCTTAAAGGTTCTGGTTGGTATACAACCGACTATGCCGGCAAAAACCAAAGCACGGCGAAACCGGCGGAAACCAAATCCAATGCCGAGACCAAGACCGAAAGTTCACCGGCAAAGCATTCGTGAGGCCTTGGCAATAACTGTTGAGTTCAGCACTCTTAAAAAATCAGCGGGTTTCGACCCGCTTTTTTTTTGAGAAATCGGGAGAGAAGGTGGATTCCGAAAAGGGTCTGTTAATAGTCTTTACCGGCAATGGGAAGGGAAAGACCACCGCTGCGCTCGGTATGGCTTTGCGCGCGGCAGGTCATGGCATGAAAGTGCTCGTTCTCCAGTTCATAAAGGGTGCCTGGACCTACGGCGAGCTGCTCTCCCTGAAGAAAATCGAAGAGATCGAAATCAAGCAGCTCGGCACCGGCTTTACCTGGAAAAAGGAGAATCTGGAAGAAGACCGGCGCCTGGCCGAAGCCGGCTGGCAGGAGGCCGTCTCGGAGATAAACCGCGCAGGCTACGATATTATAGTCCTCGATGAACTGAACATAATACTGTCACTGGGGCTGCTGCCGGTAAAAACCGTCCTTGACGCCCTTCAAACCAGAACGACCAGCCATATCGTGGTGACAGGAAGAAATGCCCCCGATGAACTCATTGCAATCGCAGACCTGGTGACGGAAATGAAGGTCGTAAAGCACCCTTTTAAGGACCGGGGATTGAAGGCAAGCAAGGGAATCGAGTTCTGAAATGAATTTGCGTTCGAACTGGACCTCGAACGAAAGTTGGTATCGGGCCGGCGGGGGCAATCGTGATGAAAAAAAGATAAAAAGGGCAGCCGGAAAATCCAACTGCCCTTGAATGGTCAACGAAATGAACAAGATGCCCTGTGCATCTCATCCATCTTTAAGTTACAGCCGGTTGGTCCACCCGTCAATATCCCTTTCCCGCTGCAAAAGTTTAAAACGGTTCATAGAGGACATATAGCCTCTTCTGTTGTGCGTCGTTTATGGGCAGGGAACACATTTTCCCGACTCGTCCACACATTGGTCGCATTTCGCATTTCTACACACGTTGCAATCGAAGGATGCCGACTGAGGCTCCTCGGCGTCCCTGCAAATGGAACAGTCGAAATAATCAGAATTCATCATTTCAAGTCTCCTTCCAAGGTAAATGTAAGGTCTTCCAGGGTGTTGGCAAGTTCGCTCATGCACCCTGGCAGGCGGGCAAACAAAAAATCGCTTTCGTCCGCCTCGACCATCCCGTTTGCGGCAACGGCTTGTGCAAAGGCCAGCCTTTCTTCCGACGAGAGTGCCAGGAACAGGAAAAAAATCTCCTCGGCTTTGGGCAGGGTCGTATCTTTTCGCACGGTTTTCCACGCTTCCATAAATCCACGAACGATCCCCGGCAGGCAGTGCGGACCCGCCCAGGCAAGTGCTCCTACGCCCTCGAGCCTGTCGAGCCTCATCCTGAGGCACAGATTGACAAAAAAGTGTAGCGCCCCCAACATCTTGTCGCCGCAGTCGGACTCTTGCGGAAGCAGAGGCCGATAGCCTCTTGCGGTTATCAGCCTGAGGCTCAAAGGGTTTTGGGTGTCGTCGATTATGAAATCACCCGCCGCGTGGTGCCACGGATAGATTTGGGAAAAAGATTCGACGTCAAGGTATGAGGTCAGGATCTTGGATGCCTGGGCGTATAGTTCGGGGACTTTCGCGCCGTCCAGAATTTTTCGCTCCTCCTCGTCGTTCCATATCTTTATGGCCGGCACGCCGGAGCCGTTTGCAGACAGGTGGAATTCGTGATGGTTTTCGAACCACTCGGCAATGAACAGCATCAGGCCGGGGGCCTCTGCGGAAATGAAGCGCAGCGGCAAATAGGGGAGATCGAATCTCGCCCGAAGCTCCGAGAGCAGTCTTGCCTCGACCTGCAGGAATGCCTTCTGCGCGAGCGATAAGGCGCAGTTTACGGCAAACTGGCGGCTATCTTCGCCGAATCGCACCAGCAGTCGCGAAACGCTGTAGAGTGCGCCGTGTTTTTCAGCTATGAGTTCGATAGATGAGGACGCTTCAAGGTTTGGAACAGGCTTTGGCTGTTTGTTGAGTAGCTCCCTCAGAATTTCGAAAGAATTTTGGGAAAGCAGGCGCGCAACCGAATGAAGGTACTGCCCGTAAGTCACTCCGCTTTGTCCGGGCAGCTTTTCGCAGCTTATGGATGGTCCTTGGGACCCGGAGTCGAGCGCGACCGGATGCGAGCCGGCATTGACAAAGCATTTTATTGCGGGAACGGCGGAATCCGCCTGTTTTGTGCCCATGATGCGCCTACCTCGGTGAAATTTTATAGCGGAGCTTATAGTAGCAAAGCTTTGCTTGTCTTGGAAGTTGCCGGGGTATATAAAATGCAAATAATGCGGCGAAGCGGCGCATGTTCACAGTTTTCTCAGTTACTGAATTTATTTGTCTGGAGCATTGTATTGGATTCGATAAACCGTGTCATTCTCGACAGGGTCCAACGTTCGTTCCCCATTGTTCCGCACCCGTACAGGGCGCTGGCGGAGGGGCTTGAAATCTCCGAGAGCGAGGCGCTCGAACGGATCGGCTCGCTTAAAAGAAACCGCGTCATTCGTCAGATCAGCGCAATCTTCAATACAGGGGCGCTCGGCTACCGAAGCTCGCTTGTGGCCATGGCGGTTCCGCAGGAGGCCTTGGATCGCGCTGCCGAGGTCGTCAACGCCTACCCCGGAGTAAGCCATAATTACCTGCGTCCCGCTAACTTCAACATGTGGTTTACAATCGCGGTGCCTCCAGGAAAGGATCTCGATGCGGTGGTGTCCGAGCTTTCCGCCAGGGCGGGAGGCTTTCCCGCGCTCGTCCTGCCGGCCCTTAAAAAATATAAATTGGCCGTGGTGCTCGACGTGCTAGAGGAGGGAGACTGGGAAGCCGGGGAAGAAAAAGCAAAGCTTGCGCCCACCGAATCCGCGTCGAGCTTCAAACCTACGCCGGCCAACATAGCGATTGTAAAATGCATCCAGGAAGACTTGCCCCTCGTTCAAAACCCTTTCGCCCTATGGGCCGATTCACTGAAAATGTCGGAATCCGAACTTCTCGAAGTAGTTTCAGCCTGGATGGAGCAGGGCGCCATTCGGCGGTTTGCCGCCGTACTAAACCATCGCCAGGTGGGATTTCAGGCCAATGGCATGGTCGTCTGGAACTGCCCCGCCGAGCGCATTGACGCGATCGGCGCCATCTTGGCTTCGAGTCCGGAGGTCAGCCATTGTTACAGCAGACCCGCCTTCCCTCCACAGTGGCCTTACAATCTTTATGCGATGATTCATGCGAGAAGCGCCGAACAGTGCGAAACAATCGCAAACAGGCTCGCGGACGCAGCCAATCTCGACAACTTCCGGATCTTTTTTAGCACCAGGGAATACAAGAAAATCAGACTCAAGCTTTTCTGGGATCAGTAGGGGTAGGCCATCGGGTTTTGATAAAATCGACCTTTCTTGGCGAGCGAGTTTACTATGGCTGACAATGAGGAATACGAGCGAAGAAAAAAGGCCGTGTTCGACGGTATGTCAAAGCGCGGAAAGGATAGAATTCTCAGGATCGGGTATGAAAACTGGGACCCGTTCGAGGAACCCAAGGACCCCAGGGAAAGGATTTTCAGTTCGGCGAGTCTCAAAGCCGGCGCCCTTGTGCAGGAGTACTTAGGCTCGGCGGGTATCGCCGGGGAATCCGCCGTCGTCCATAAAGAGCTGTTCGAACTGTGCCGGGGTCTTCTCCAGGCGGATAGGCGCGCGGAGATCATCGTTGATTTTTGCGCCTGGCTTCGAAAAAGGACCGGGCGGGACTAGTGTTGGAGAAAAGAGCCGTGTAGCGGAAAAGATAATTACACTCAAGGGAGATTCCCATGAAGGTAATAGCTTTTAATTCCAGTCCCAGGGCCGAGGGCGTCAGTAAAACCGGCATAATGCTCGATGCTTTGGTGGAAGGTATGCGCCGGGCGGGAGCCGAAGTCGAAACTATTGCCCTGCGCAAAAAGAAGATTAACAACTGTATCGGCTGCTACACATGCTGGACCAGGACTCCCGGCGTCTGCGTCCATAAGGACGATATGACAGGCGAGTTGTTTCCGAAATGGCTGGAGGCCGATATCGCCGTTTATGCAACCCCCTTGTATTTCTATACGATGAACGCTTCCTTAAAGGCTTTGATCGAACGTACTCTGCCCTTTGTGCAGCCTTTTATCACCCGGGTCGCGGGAAGACTTTCCCACCCTTTACGGCATAATCCTCCGAAAGCTGTTGTTTTGTCCGTTGCGGGGTTCACCGATCCGTTGATCTTCGATCAACTCTCAGGATATGTCAACTTCGTGTTTCGAAACGGCCTTGTGGCCGAGATCTACAGGCCGGGCGCCGAAATGCTCACCTGGCCCGAATATGCCCGGACCAAAGAAAGCATCCTCGAAGCCGTCGCCTTGGCGGGTTGCGAGATAGTGCAATCGGGAAAGGTAAGCCCGGAGACGATGGAGCGTATAACCCGACCTGTCGGGGACCTGGATTCCTTTACAGCGATGGCCAATATATTTTGGCAGTCCTGCATCCGGGAAGGGGTCACGCCCGAAGAGTTCTGGGAAAGAAACATGGTGCCGCGCCCTGACTCGATCCCAACGTTCATGATGGTCATGTCCCGCGGGTTTAAGCCCGAGCGTGCGGAAAAGTTGAACGCCGTGATGCAGTTCACGTTTTCGGGCGGAGTCGAGGGAAGTTGTCATTTTCTTATCGACGATGGAAAGATCGAGGCAAAGGAAGGGGCCGCCGCGGCCCCGGACCTGATCGTCGAATCTTCTTTCGACACCTGGATGGACGTGATAACGGGAAAAGCAGACGGACAGCAACTGTTTATGGAGCAAAAGTTCAAAACTTCGGGCGACCTGATGTTGCTTTTGCGCATGCAGGAGCTGTTCGGCAGGCCTTGAGCAAATCTGCGACTTGCTCAATCGCTTTTCTGCCCGTGTTCGCACGGGCGCAAAAATTCCAGCTCTTCGGCAAGCGCAGGCCTGACAAGCACCACTGTTATGCTGTAATAGAGGTCTTTTCCCGCCAGAGGATGATTATAGTCGAGCGTAATGGTTGAATCCGTTTTTTCGCTCACAAAGTAGCTGTACTGCGATCCTGTGTCCATGTTTTTGGCGATCGCCCATTTGCCGGCCACAAGGTCGTGCCCGGCGGGAAAGTCGGAAAGCGCAACGGTCTTGACAAGGCCATCGTCGCGTTCGCCGAATCCATCACAGGCGGGGATGGTCACCTCTTTTCGCACCCCCTGCTCAAGACCGATCAGCGCTTCTTCAAGTGCCGGAAGGAGTTGGCCGTAGCCGACTATGAAATTCATCGACGCCGGCGCATTTTCGCCTTTTACGTATGAGCCGTCGCTCAGCCGCAGGCTGTATTCGATGACGACAAAGCTGTTTTTGGCAATTTGCATCGCTGTCTCGCTGCTTCCTTACTTTTGCCTTTTTACTTTTAACTTACCTTGTATCCAAGTTCTTCAGCCGCGCGCGCATGTTCGGCGGCTTCCTCTTCCCTGCCCATGGCGCCAAGGGCTATCGAGAGGTTAAAGTGTGCTGCAGCGGGGGATATACCCTCCTCGAGCATTTTTCTCGAAAGTTCGGCCGAGGCTTCCACCTGGCCCGCCTCGATATAGGCGGCGGCGAGCAACTGGTAGGCCTTGGCTGAACCGGGCATGAGTTCCAGTGCCCTTTTCCCGTGGACCACCGCTTTGTCCGGTTTGCTGTCGCGAAGATATCCGAAAGCAAGGTTGCTGTGGGCGGCGCCAAGGTCGGGATTTATTTCCAGCGCCTTTATGTTTGCCTCTATACTCTTTGCCGGTTCGCTATCCGCATAGAGACCGCCAAGGTTGACATAGGCCTCCGCCAGGTTCGGATCGCACTCGATCGCCTGCTTGAACTCGGAGACGGCCTCGGCGGAAAGGCCCTTATGACTGTAAGCCAGGCCGAGATTGTAATGCAGGGTTGCCGACTGAGGTTCGAATGCCAGTTGCTCTTTGAGGAACTTGATGTAGAGGGTGAGCTTGGGGTTGGTGTCGTTGCCGGTATTTGTCATTGTGTTTTCTTTCTCATTGGAGTATATAGCCAACATTCGAATGAAAAAATGCGGAAAACCCCGGAATTCATGGACCTTCCGCTTATGGGCTCAACCCGGTTGCCTTTTAGTTGCCTCCTCGAGGCGCAAAACAAGGCATCTTAACTCAAGGGGGCCACGTTGGAAAGCTTTTCGATGCTGAAAGACGGTAACTACGGCGCCTTATTATTTTCCAATTCTTTGATGGTGCTGAAATATCGGGATTTTTTATCGACAGGAATTATCCCGGAGTTGCCTGGCCTCATGGTCGAGGGTCGGCGAGGGTCCGTCCAAATATAGACTCCAAGCTGGGGTTGGCGTTTTTGGCCCCATTTTTATCAAGGCTAACGGCACAGGAGATCACCAGATGAGCGAAGACGCAAAAGAAAGAATTCTCGAGTGGGTGAAGCAGCAGAAAAAGACCAAGCACTATTTCAACGATCTTTGCAAGGCCGTTCCTGAAATGAAGATGATGCAGGCGAAAAAGATCGTAAACGAACTGGTCAGCGAAGGGAAACTCAAATATTGGTCCAGCGGCAGCACGACGATGTACATGCTTCCCAGTGAAGGCGATGTAGCGAAAGAAGAAGAGGGAATGAAGTAACCCTGCCCTTCCCGACCTGCCAGTGAGAGCTTCCCTGGGGTATTTGTACGAATACCGCAAACCGAGATATTCGAGAAGATGGCTACGCACTGCGAAAGGGAGGTGAGGCAAGGTTACCTGAGGGGTCCTGTGGCAAATCGTGTAACAGTTGAGGTTCTAAAGTGACACTAACGGAGGTAAACGAATGGCGCTGAAACATGCTACCCCTATGCTTGACGAGCTCGAAAAGGGCCCATGGCCAAGCTTCGTAAGTGATGTGAAGAGAATGGCGGCCAAAGGCAATAAGATGTGTGAGGACTGGCTCGGCCTTATGGAGTTGTCCTACAAGGAAAAGGAAGGTCACTGGAAACACGGCGGTATCGTCGGGGTCTTTGGATACGGCGGAGGCGTTATCGGCCGCTATTGCGATAGACCGGACCTTTTCCCGAACGTTGCCCATTTCCACACCATGCGCGTCAACCAGCCTGCGAGCAAGTTTTACACCTCGGAAGTTCTGCGCAAGCTGTGCGACATGTGGGAGAAAAAAGGCAGCGGGTTGACCAATATGCACGGGTCGACCGGCGATATCATTTTGCTTGGGACAACCACCGACCAGCTCGAACCTATCTTTTATGAGCTCACCCATGATTTCGAAATGGACCTCGGCGGCTCCGGCTCCAACCTCAGAAGCCCCGAAGGCTGCCTTGGAATGTCGCGCTGTGAATGGGCCTGCATCAACACACAAGACATCATTTACGACCTGACGCAGGAATTCCAGGATGCTCTTCACAGGCCGATGTTCCCTTATAAGTTCAAGTTCAAATCCTCCGGCTGTCCGATGGACTGCGTTGCGGCGATCGCGCGCGCGGACTGCTCGATTATTGGAACCTGGCGCGACGATATCCGCATCGATCAGGACGCGGTTAAAGCCTATGTTGGCGGCGAAATCGTCCCGCACGGCGGCGCGGGCGGCCCGCGCAAAGATTTCGATATAAAGGCCGAAGTGGTCGATCTTTGCCCCTCCAAATGCATGGAATATGACGGGAAAACTCTTAAGATTCACAATAAAGACTGCGTTCGCTGCATGCATTGTATTCGTGTAATGCCCAGGGCGCTTCGGCCCGGCCTCGATTGCGGGGCGACGATCCTCATGGGCGCCAAAGCCCCGATTCTCGAGGGCGCACAGCTTTCGAGCGTCGTCATTCCGTTTATCAAGATGGAACCCCCCTACACCGAGTTCAAAGAATTCGTTGAAAAAGTGTGGGATTGGTGGATGGAAAACGGCAAGAACCGTGAACGCCTCGGCGAACTCATCCAGCGCCTCAGCCTGCGCGAGTTCCTCAAGGCCGTCGAGCTGGAACCCGATCCGCGCATGGTCAATACTCCCAGATACAACCCCTACATTTTCTACGATCCAGCGACAGTACCCGGCGGTTGGGAACATGACGCCACCGAATACCGTAAACGGCATCAGGCTTAGGAGGTGTGAAAAATGGCTTTTGATCCAAAAAATGTGATGCAAGATCGAATCACCGATATCGGTCCACCGAAATATGACAAGTTTTTCCCGCCGATTATCAAAGAAAATTTCGGCAAGTGGAAATACCACGAGATCCTGGAGCCTGGCGTACTGATGCACGTTTCGGAGTCCGGAGCGGCGGTCTACTCGGTTAGAGTCGGTTCGGCCCGTTTGCTCAGCACCGAATACATCCGCGAAGTGTGCTCCATTGCCGATAAGTACTGCGACGGGCACCTGCGATGGACCACCAGGAACAACGTCGAATTCCTGGTAAGCGACAAGGCGAAGCTGCAGCCTCTTCTGACCGACCTGCGCGGAAGAGGTTCGTGGTTTCCCGTGGGCGGGACCGGAAACAGCATCACCAATATCGTCCATACCCAGGGCTGGGCGCACTGCCATACCCCCGCCATCGACGCTTCAGGTGTTGTGAAGGCGGTGATGGACGAACTCTTCGACTATTTCGGAAGCCACAAACTGCCCGCACAGGTCCGCATATCGCTCGCGTGCTGCCTGAATATGTGCGGCGCCGTCCACTGCTCGGATATCTCCATTCTGGGTGTTCACAGAAAGCCGCCTTTTGTCGAGGATGAACGTGTTCAAAACGTATGCGAGATTCCTCTGGTAATCGCCGCATGCCCGACCGCCGCCATCAAGCCGAAAAAGTTCGGCGAGCGGAAAAGCGTCGAGATCAACAACAATCGGTGCATGTTCTGCGGAAACTGCTACACAATGTGTCCGGCCCTTCCTCTGGCCGACGCCGAAGGCGACGGGATCGCTCTTTGGGTAGGCGGCAAGGTTTCCAACGTGAAATCTGCCCCGATGTTCTCGAAGCTGGCTGTTCCCTATATCCCGAACGAACCTCCCAGGTGGCCCACCACGGTCCAGACGATCAAGAAAATCGTCGAGGCCTACGCTGCCGGCGGGCGCCGCTATGAACGTATCGGCGAGTGGATTAACAGGATCGGCTGGGAGCGATTCTTCGAAAAAACGGGTCTCGAGTTCCATCATGAGCACATTGACGACTACCGTCTGGCCATGACGACCTGGAGAACCACGACGCAGTTCAAGTTTTAGAAGTTCAGGAGCGGGTGGCCAGAAGCCGGGAAAAAGGCATTTTGTCTCCTGTTCGATGCTTCCTGCTCCGGAGTTTTTCCATGGAACTAAAAAGACCGCGCCTTCTGATTGCCGCCATGCGCGGCGGCGCAGGCAAGACGGTTGTTTCCCTGGGTCTTGCCGCTGCATGGAAGCAGCAGTTTGGGCTGCGTATCGCAGCGTTCAAGAAGGGCCCCGATTATATCGATGCCGGATGGCTGAGCGCGGCCTCCGGGGGGGCCTGTTACAACCTCGATCAGTATCTGATGACTTCCGAGCAGATCGTGCGCTCTTTTGCCATGCGTTCTGCGAGAAGTGAGGTGAGCCTGATCGAGGGAAACCGGGGCATCCACGACGGCGTCGATGCCAAAGGCAGCTATTCGACCGCCGAGCTGGCCAAGCTTCTCGCATGCCCGGTGGTTCTGGTGGTTGATGCTGCGAAGGTCACGCGTACGGTAGCCGCAATGGTCATGGGATGCCAAAAGCTCGATGAAGGCGTCAACATTGCCGCCGTTATTTTGAACCAGGTGTCCGGAAAGCGGCACGAAGCCGTTATCAGGGAATCGATTGAACGGTATTGTCGGATACCGGTCCTTGGGGTTGTCCCCAGGCAGACCCGGGACTTTTTCCCCGAGAGGCATCTGGGGTTGGTTCCGGCCGAGGAAGCCGAGGATGTCTCGGAGGCTGTTGCATCGGCTGCGGATGTCATGTGCCGGTGCCTCGATCTGCGGGCGCTGTTGGAACTGGCCGAGTCGGCTTCTCCCGTCGCCTGTCCCGCGCCGTCTGGAACAGACCGTGCGCCGGGCGTGGCCGGTGGGATTAAAATCGGGATAATCCGGGATTCCGCGTTTCAGTTCTATTACCCGGAGAACTTTGAAGCGCTCGAAGCCAATGGCGCGTCTCTCGTCTGGATTTCCAGCCTCGAGAACGCTCCTTTGCCCGCGATCGACGCCCTTTACATCGGGGGCGGGTTCCCGGAAACCCATCTGGAGAAGCTTGCCGCCAACGAGATCTTTCGCGCTTCCCTGAGAGCCGCTGTTGAGGCGGGCTTGCCCGTCTACGCCGAATGCGGCGGGCTGATGTTTTTATGCCGCGGGATTCGCCGCGGGGATACGCTTTTCCCCATGAGCGGTGTCTTTCCGTTCGAAGTAACTCTGGGGGCAAAGCCGCAAGGCCATGGCTACACGATGATGCGTTGTGTGGGCGCCAATCCATTTTTCCCGGTGGGGACAGTCCTTCGAGGGCATGAATTCCACTATTCGGGAATTGCCGGCTGTATCGATCCAGGCTCTTTCCCCTTCGCTTTTAAATTGGAGAAAGGACATGGTGTCGTGGCTGGCTGGGACGGTTTGTGCTATAAGAATGTTCTTGCATCGTATTCGCACCTTCATGCCGCGGGCAACGAAATGTGGGCACGCTCCGTGGCAGGGGCTGCGGAATCATTCAAGAGGCTGAAAACAACAATTTCTGTCGATTCCGGGCTGGATCTCGTCCGGCCGGAATCCCGGAGCTTACCTGTGGTCTATTGAAGGAGGACGATTAATGGGCCAGATTGAATTTAAAGGCAAAACTTTCGAAGTGGACGAAGATGGCTTCATTGCCAGCTTCGACGCATGGTGTCCGGAGTGGGTCGATTATGTAAAGACCTCCGAGGGGATCTCCGACCTGACCGATGAGCACTGGGCGGTGATTCATGTGCTCCAGGACTATTACAGAAAACACGGCATCGCTCCGATGGTCCGCATTCTGACCAAAGTCACCGGCTACAAGCTCAAGTATATCTATGAGCTGTTCCCATCGGGACCGGGCAAGGGCGCATGTAAGATGGCCGGTTTGCCAAAGCCGACCGGTTGCGTCTAGTCGCTCGTTATAGAATGTGAACGCGATGATCTTTCGGTGGAAACCAGCTGTTCCACCGAAAGATCACGCGGTCTGTCAATGCGGGCAGCAATACCGGTTTCCCCCCTCCTTCCCGCGTAAAATCCCCCGCAGCACTCTATGCCCCCTCGGCCCACCCGGAAATCACGAAAAGTTACGAAGAACCTGGGTGGCCCGGACACTCGGTGTCCGGGGCGCGAAGCGCCGGGAGGCCCGTAGCCCGTAGAAGGTTGGGCTAAGCGCAGCGCGGCCCAACGAGAACCTCTCCAGTTCCTTATGTTACCTCGAGTCAGCCGGAAACGCGGAAGGCCCCGCGGCGAGGGCATGGCAATCCCGGCTGGCGCTCCCACCGTCTCATTTCCCTCCGAACCCCCCTGAAACCACAAAGAGTCCCTTTCCCTTCGCGGCTTCGCGTGGAAAAACTTTCCGAATCGGGGCCATAATTATCAATAAGCCTCCTCCGCGTTCTCTCCATGTTCCGTCCGCGACCGGACTCTGCGCTGGATTCTTTTCTTTCTATTTCCGGCTTGACTTTAAGTTTCGATGGGGGTACGAAAAGGCGTACCGCCGAGCGGAAACAACGGAATTGACAGCAATTCCTGAGATCAACTGTTTTGTATTCTATAAAACCTAGTGGAGGAACAAATGAGCTTCAAAGTGACGGTTGACAAGGACAAATGCACTGGTGACGCCGAATGCGTAGATGTTTGCCCCGTTGATGTATACGAGCTTGTCGACGGCAAAGCTGAACCGGTAAACGAGGATGAGTGCCTCGGCTGTGAAAGCTGCGTGGAAGTTTGCGAACAGGGCGCTATCACGGTGGAAGAAGTCTAGTTTGCTTTTGTCCTGTCATTTGGACGGGAGACCACTGAAATTGGCCGTCTGCTCCACTGGAGCAGGCGGCTTTCTTTTTTGTGCCATTGATTACGACGGTTCTGTTGGATTAGCGTGGCGTCACACTTTGGGAAGCACTCGACGGCGGACTGGTTCCGATCCTGTTGGTCGCGGTTACGGTGAACGTATAGGGCCTCCCGTCTGATAGACCCTTCACGGTTATCGGGCTCCGGGTACCTGAAGATTTCTGCCCCGAACTTGAGGTCACCGTATAGGAGGTAATATTACTCCCGCCGTTTGAGCCGGGGACCTTGAAGCTTATCTCCGCCTGCCCGTTTGCAGCTTTAACCGCCAGGATCTTCGGGGCATCCGGGACCTCGCCGGGCGTTATACTCGTGGAGTTCTGCGATGGCGGACTCGTTCCAAGCCGATTTGCCGCTGTTACTTTGAATGTGTAGGAGGCGCCGTTTTGCAAACCGGATACCCGTATGGGACTTCCTACGCGCGTAGTTTTTATGTCGCCTGGATTCGCGGTTACGGTGCACTGGGTTATCGGTTGGCCTCCGTCATTTGAGGGAAGCTTAAAGTTGACCAGCGCCTGAGAGTTGCCGGGTGTTACAACCACTATTCTGGGCGGTCCGGGCACGGATTCTCGTGGTGTTGGGGCCTGGTTTGCTTCGGAGGTGTTTGTCATAGCTACCGGCGTGCGGGGTGCGGATTGCTCGGTTGGGCCCGGTAAGAGGCCCGTTGCGGCTAGTGAGGCGGGTTGCATGGCGCCTGACCTTTGCTCCGTGTTGCTCACACTTTTCAGACTGCCGGCAGCACCGGCGCCACGGGCATGGGTTAGAGCAGCCGATCCGGGTGCGCCGAAGTTGCCCTGCAAATCGGGAGAAGAAGGAGAGGAAGGAGAATTGCTGTTTGTTGGTGTTGGCGGTGTGGCGCCCGTCGACCATGTTGCAGCGGGCGCCATGCCCAAGGCGGCCGAACTGCCGTTTGTAAGGATTGAAATCTCGTTGGTTTCCCCATCCGGCCATGTACTGGTCAATACCATGACATCCATGTTCGGGTCGACGACTCCTACGGCTGTCGAACCGAGCTTAAGAGTTATCACCCCGGCGGGTGAAATCGACACGGCGCCGTTTTGGTTGCTTGACGTCCCATCGCCTGTTACGGAAGAAAGTGAACATGTTCCGTCCGGGTTTATGAAAAGAAGGCCGCTTTGCCACCATGGAGCGCCCGGGCCTGAAGCGAGGCTGCTGTCTTCCCAAATGCCGACCAGCTTGGTGATTGAATAGGATGAGGTGGCTTGCCTTGTGAGAACAATGATGTTGGCGTCTTCGCTCGATGTCGCGGCGCCTCTTGTCCCGACCATGACAGTGGCGAGCGGGTTGACAAAGGATGCGTAAGTCGGATCGCTGCAATCGCCTGAAGCGCAGGTAACCTCGCCGGTTGGTGAAATCGAAAGAGTCCCGGACGTGCTCGTGGTTGTTCCGTCGCTTTTTGTATACGTTCCCGTGAATGTCCCATCAGAGTTGACGGTCTCGCTCACCTGTTCCAGCGAAGAGGTCGGTCCGGACGACAGGATACTGCCTTCCCATGTGCCCGCCAGATCAGCCAACGAGGTCGACGTGGACTGTTGAGTCAATATTATGAGACCGGATGAACCATCGGGCAATGTTTCCGTGCAGGAAATAATGGAATTGCTCGAATCCGCCATGCACAGTGAGGTGGTAAACAGGCCGTTCACGCTCATCGCAATCCCGTTTGAGGAAATCGACAAAGAACCCGAGGGACTGTCCGAGGCGCCGTTGCTTTGCGTACCCGAACCGGTGAAGGTTCCATCCCGGGCCACGGTCAATGTGCCTCTTTCCCACCACGGCGCGCCGGGCCCGGAAATAAAACTGTTAAAATTCCACGTGCCGGAAAAATCGTAGTTCTGCGCCCGGGCTACTATCGGGAAAAATAGGAAAAAACAGATGGCGCAAAGGAAGCTCAACAGCCTGTGCGAATACTTTGAAAGATTTGCTGTGCGCATTGCTGATCCATTCTCCGCAAAATCACCCCCGGGGCCAAACTATGGAGGTCGGTGACAATCAAAAGTACGGGTGCGCAAAGCAGTTTGGTTCACATCGTGAATAATATCTTACACTACTAAAGGTCAAAACAGCTTTTGTCAATAATCGGACCGCAGGGTTTTCCCGCCGCGATCCCGGCAATATTTATTTTTACGGGCCGCAGATTATCCCATACCTTACTCAGGGACTATCTTCGGGTCTTCAGGTATTTTTTTTTGCCTCAGGTTGATATTGCATAGAAAAAATACTCTTCTAGAGGCGCTTGTACCTGAGCCCGCACCGGGATGACGCGGGCTTTTGCTTTTTTGGTCAAAACCGTACCTGTAGCAACCGGTTGTGCCTATTTCGTCGGTGCGGGCTTATGGCATCCTGCGCATGCGATAGGAGCATTCGCTGTCGGATGCTCGCTCTTGACCTTCCTGTGGCAGGTCAGGCAGAGATTGTGATAGGCAAGCTCGAGGTTGAGCTTCTTCTGTGCCGGGGTGAGATTGAAGACCTGCCGGGTGGTCGGCTGGTTATGGCACTTCTCGCATTTTTCGACCGGGTCGCCCACTTTCCATACATTCTTGCCGTTCTTATAAATCATATGGCACTTATTGCAGGCGATCTTGTCTTCGGTCACGTGCTTTTCGTGGCTGAATGTCACGGGCGGTTGAGAGAACTTTTCCCAAATGGAAGGTTTGATGGTGATCGTTGCGGGAGGTTTCTGCGCGGCCGGTGCGAGCAGCGTTGCCGACAGAATAATTGCAGCCGTAAAGGCCGGACACGAAATCAGCTTCCCTCTTTTCATCCCGGAGCTCCTCCTTTTTCCATCTGTCCACTTGTATAAACAAGATGAAAACGCCAATAGAGCCAGTTGGCATTTTATTTGTCTACCCTTTTTGGCGCAAGCAAATTTGCTCCATCGCAAAATGATTAAAATGGTTCTATCTTTGAGCTAAGCGGAGGGGATCATGCAATTTCAGAAACTCTATTTTAACAACAAGGACGGAAAACGGCTGGCCGCTCGCCTGGATCTGCCCCTTGACGAAAAACCGACCGCCTTTGCGCTGTTTGCTCACTGTTTTACCTGCACCAAAAACTTGAACGCCGTCGTCAACATCAACAGGGCGCTGGCTTTGCATGGGATTGCGGTCCTGAGGTTCGATTTTACCGGTATCGGTGAAAGCGAGGGGGATTTTGCCGAAACCAATTTTTCCACCAACGTGGCCGATCTTGTTTCGGCAGCGCAGTTTTTGGCGCAGGCCTACGAACCGCCGAGGCTTCTCATAGGGCATTCTCTGGGAGGAGCCGCGGTGATTCAGGCGGCTCATAAGATCGACTCGGTCGAGGCGGTTTCCACCATTGCTGCGCCGGCTGAACTCGGGGGCCTGTTGAGTTTCATGGATTCCGCCTCGCTCGAAAAAGTGGAAAATGTCGGCGAGACCTTGATCGATATCGAGGGAAAGATTTTCAAAATAAAGAGGCAGTTTCTCGATTCCCTCCGGCAGGAAAATATGAATGAGGCGATTCGAAACCTGCGGAGGCCGCTTTTGATATTCCATTCTCCGGTAGACCGGGTCGTCTCGATCGAGCAGGCCGCGAAAATCTTTACGGCCGCAAGGCATCCGAAAAGTTTCATCTCGCTCGACAAGGCCGATCACCTGCTCTCCAGGCGGGAGGATTCCCTGTACACCGGCCAGGTGCTGGCTGCATGGGCGTCGAAATATCTCGATCTATCCTAAAAAAAGACTGCTCCGCTCGAACCGGGCGATAACCGCGTAACAGCCTACACGGGAAAGACGGGGTTCCGGACGGAGATTATCGCCAACGGCCACAGACTTGTCGCCGACGAACCTATTCCGGTTGGAGGGGCCAACAGCGGACCGACGCCCTACGACCTCTTGGCGGCCGCCTTGGGCGCATGCACCGGAATGACTCTCAGGATGTATGAGGACCGCAAAAAACTGCCTCTGGACGCCGCGGTGGTAAGACTGACGCACAGGAAAATACACGTGGAGGACTGTCAGGATTGTGAAGACCCCAAGAGCAGAATAGATTATATTGAAAGGGAAATCGAATTGCAGGGCGATCTGGACCGGCCCACTCGGCAGAGGATGCTCGAAATCGCCGACCGGTGCCCTGTTCACAGGACCCTTGAATCACGGAGCAGGATTGTTTCAAAACTCAAAGAATAATGCTCCCTTTGGCGGACCGATTCGAAATTTTCCCTGTTCGGCCGTGCTTTCGGGGAGTGGTGTCTTTACGTTAACGATCAGCAAGGAGAATCTCATGAAATTACCACTGGATATCAGTGCGCGTGATGTGCGCGTGAACGAGCAGATCGAAGAGCTTATCCGGGATAAAGCTTCCAAACTCGATAGAATCTATGATCAGCTCATCGGTTGCCGGGTCAAAATTGACAAGCCTCACCGCAGCCAGCGAAACGGAATGACCTACAACGTCAGTATAGACCTGACCGTACCCGGCGGAGAGGTGATAGTCAAAAGGGAATCCGACCAGGATCTGCGCGTGGCCATAGTCAATTCGTTTGAAACCGCCCAGCGGCGGCTCAAGGAATATGCGGAACGACAGAGAGGCGATGTGAAAACCCATTTCGAGAAGCCGGTGGTAACGGAGGAACCCGAAGACGAGGGCGACCAGGCCGTTTCCGGCGCCCCGGCATGAACAGCGGGGGCGGGGGACCGAATTCCAATGTTTAACCCTTTAACTTCTTGTTTTCTCTGCGATGTCGGCGCCATCCCGGTGATGGAGGAAGGCAGATGCTCTGGGTAATTCTCTACCTTGTAATCCTCCTGTTTCTCCTCCTCGTGAACGGCTTTCTTGCGATGTCCGAACTTGCCGTGATGTCTTCGAACAAAACGCGTTTGCAGAGGCGGGCGGAGGAAGATAATGCGAATGCGGCCGCGGCCCTCGATCTTGCTCGCAACCCGCATAACTTCCTGGCGACCGTTCAGATCGGCATCACGCTCATCGGCGTTGCGAGCGGCGCTTTTGGTGGCGAAAGCCTTGCCGGCAGCCTGTCTCAAAGGCTGTCCACGGTCCCCCGGATCGGCCCCTATAGCCACTCCATCTCAATGGCGCTCGTTGTGGGCGCCATTACTTACTTCTCACTTCTTTCCGAGTTGATCCCCAAGAAAATCGCGGTCTACGCGCCTGAAAACATAGCTGCCGCGATCGCCAGGCCCATGGCGAAACTCTCATCTCTGGCCTCGCCCGTTATCCATGGGCTCAATGTTTCTACGGACTATGCTCTCAAGCTGTTTCGATTCGCTCAGATGAAGCAGACTCCGGTAACCCAGGAGGAAATCCGCATACTCATCGATCAGGCCACGGCTGCCGGGGTCTTCGAAGAAACCGAGCAGGACATCGTGGAAAGGGTCTTCAGGCTCGGAGATCGCCCCGTGGGAGTCATGATGACGCCGCGAAACGAGGTCGTGTGGCTCGATGTGAACGAGTCGCCGGAGAAAACGATAAGAAAAATCGCCCGGTATCCCTATTCGAGGTTTCCTGTGGGGCAGAAGGCGGGAAATATCCAGGGGGTGGTTCATGTTCGCGATCTCGCCGTGCGCTGCCTGACCGGAAAGCCTTTTGACCTCAGGGCCTCGATGCACAAACCGATCTTTGTTCATGAAGGCGCAAATGCTCTTAAGGTGCTCGAGAGTTTCAGACAATCCGGTTTTCAATTGGCTGTTGTTGTAGACGAATACGGTACGATTGAAGGGATAGTAACCCTTACGGATATCCTGGAAGCCGTCGTTGGCGATATTGCGTCGGCGGAACTGCCCGAGGAACCGCAGATTGTGGCGAAGGAGGAAAATACCTGGCTCGTGGAAGGCATGCTCCCGGTGGATGAATTGACGGCTTTTCTCGATATCCAGAAACTGCCGGGCGAGCAGGCCGGACTTTTCCGCACACTTGGCGGATTCGTTATGACTCACCTGAGGAGAATCCCTGCTGTCGGTGACGCCTTCGAATGCTGCGGCTACGGGTTTGAAGTGGTCAAAATGGATGGGCGAAGAGTCCGGAAGATCCTGATAAAAAAAATCACCGGAGCGCAACCGAACAAGGAGTAAAATCCGTCGGGGGGCGGTGGCAGTCAGTGGCGCCCCGCGCCCTCCCTACGCCAGGTGCGGATCCATGTAGGGTGGGCAAAAGCTTTATCCTGCCCACCAAGAAGTTCCCGGATGGACACTGCTAATTTATAGCGGGCCGCGTCCCACGGTGATTCGGTTCAACGATATTCTCTGAGCAAAACCGCTTACGTGCACTAAAGTCTGGTCTTTCTCTGCCCGGTGATGTATAGAGGGTAAACACAATACATCGCTCGGGAGGGAATTGGATT
>JAJYTC010000046.1 GCA_021793275.1 Deltaproteobacteria bacterium
CCCGCCTTCCTGACCATCTCCGAACTTATGCCGTAGACGGTTTGATTCCCGGCATACATCTTCCACGCGCTTTTCTCCTTGATCTTACTAAGCCCGTCCAGCGTCTCGTACCACCAGTCCAAGCAAAGTGTAATGGACTCGCCCATCAGGTCGAAAACGACGTTTAAGCCAACGGTCTCCCCGGTTTTCGAATCTTTGGCAGACCAGCAGGACCAATCGGCAAGACTGCGCGTCAGGCAGTCCAGCAGCGATGCCTCCTCGAACTTGCTCTCAATGACGAACCCCGTCGGAAAATCGACGATCCACTTGCCGGCGGCGCCTGCGTCAAAGCGCGCCACTATTTCAAAGACGCCGCAGCAGGCAAGGTACTGGACGGGGTTTCGCGGATTGACTCCAATCCTTACAAGCTGCCTCAGATTCATAACGACCCCTTGCTGAAATCACGCGAAGCCAGCGCGTCGGCGGCCTTCAGGATGGCTTCGAGATAGGCCAACTGCCACCAGCCGTATCTGCGCTGCAACGACTCAAAACGCAGCATCGCCTCATGCACAATCCTCCGGTTCGCAGCCGACGGCCGGCTCCTGTCGAAAGCGTCCTCCGGAAAATGAGGCCGCGCATAACCATGATGCGTAGCGATGAGGTGCAGGATCAGGTCTCGGTTTGGCTCATTTTTCAAATCATTGCTATCCTCAGCCTCAACCAGGGACCCGAGCTCATGCCGGTAGTGTTGATTCAAACTGTGGTCGAACCCCTTGCGGATCGACTTGGCAAGCGGGGTCCCGCACAGCCCGGAGGTCATGTCGTTTCCAATTGCCGCCTGCCACCAATCCCGATTTTTTCCGCCGTCGTGTTTCAGGCCGGCCGCCCCCAGGGCATCGACCAGCGCATGGTCCAACCCGATCTTGCCGGCAATTTCTTTTACATACCGCACAACATCGTCCTGATGCTCCGGTATGCTCCGCCCGCCTGCCATTCCGACGGAAGCGAAATCGTCGGCTTCGGGCAGAAAATGTTGTGATGACTTGCGGCTAAGAAAAAAGGCAACCGCCGTTTGCTCTGACGACCGATTGCCCTCCTCGTCTTCCATCTCCCCCGAACCATTGCCGAAGGCGCTAAACAGAGCCCGAACGTTAACGCAGATTCCGCCGCTTTCGTCGGCGCATGCGGCCAAAGCCTCCCGCAGGCTGTCATGCCTTTTCGGTTCAACC
Organism: Deltaproteobacteria bacterium; assembly: GCA_021793275.1. Taxonomy (GTDB): domain Bacteria; phylum Desulfobacterota; class Syntrophobacteria; order Syntrophobacterales; family Syntrophobacteraceae; genus SbD1. Next base: position 1,209 of record JAJYTC010000046.1, read on the forward strand.
TCGCTCCCGAAATCCGCCAGTTTCCAGCTATCGAATCTCCCGTCACCGCGTTTCTGCAGGACATATCTGGCCCACTCTTCACTGCTCACCACATCTCGAACTGCAATTGGCTCCGCGCCCATCTTTTCAAACACGGTGCCATCACCGCCAAGTCCGCCGGCCGCGCATGGTATGATGATAGTGGCGTATGCCAGCACGGCGGCAAGACCGCGAGTATCCATCTCGCTAAACTCGCGCATGGTAAACGGACGATATTCTTCGGCCTGATCGATAAGCACAATAAACCTGTCTGGAGAATGCTTCGCGATCTCTCTGATTGCAATCTCAGCCCGGTAGGTGGCAACGACCGCCCGTTCGCCTGGCGCCACCGGGATCAGCCTTGCCATGTCCGCGGCCTGCGCAGCAGAGGCGGCATGGTCGAGTTCCGCGCGCCAGCACAGGGTAGTTTGCGAAGTTTGGTCCGCAAGCACACCGCGCAGCCAGTAGGCAACCAGGGGACGCCGAAATTCATTCTGCCGGAAGGAGGTCATTGACCAGTCATCCAACCTTGCAGAATCAAGGGGCGGGCGCACCGGGGGAACGGGCCACGCTCTCGGGTCGCGAGATAGGACTCTCAAGGCTGCCGGCGAGCAATCTATTCTACCATCCATGTCTGCTTTACGATTCAATACGCGCCAGGTGTAAAATTTCGCTCGCTCCATCCGCTCCAAATGGGCCATAGTTTTGTCGTATTGAACACCAGCGGCCGCCAGCTCCACCCTAGACTTCTCAACGCTCTTCAACTCCGACTTTAGTTTAGCGACCTCGCCCCTGACTGCCTCTGCTCTCTGCAAGTGGAGCATCTTCTGTATATTACCGATACGTCTTTCAATATGCTTGAGCTTTCTTTTGAAGAAGGCCTCACGAACAGCATCCGACATCGTCGATTTAATTGCGGTCTTATCAAGCACAACGGATATTGTCGAACTAGTCCTGCCAAATCTATTTATACGGCCAATGCGCTGAATCATGCTGTCAAGAGTGCTTAAATCGCAGATTCCAACATCAGCATCCAAATTGACGCCAACTTCCGCGCAAGATGTTGCGATCAGATACCGTGTCGGCCTCGATGCGTTGCGGTCGCGCTCTGGCTTGAACATTAGGAATTTCTCATCCTCCACAAGCCTGTCGCGTTCAAAACCCCGCATTTCTCCCGTCATCTTCAAGATCCGGCCAGAAGCTTCCCCGCCCAACTGGTCAGAAAGCCTCGCGCCAATCTCATTCACAAGTCCAACAGTCGAGACAAAGATGATTACCGAAAGAGACTTATCCTCGTACTGAATCGCACGCTCGACAATCACCCCGGCAATTCTCGCATCCATATCTTTGCGAGTCGCCTTCTTTCCGCCTTCTTTGGGATGTTCGAAGTATAGCCATTCGATATATTTCATTGCGCGGAGACGTTCCCTGGCCTCTGGATTGGCGAACTCCCGCCGCTCATCGAAAATCGTATTTTGATCACAATCACCATCAGCACCCAAACTCAATGAAGGAAGCGTTGCTGAAAGCGACATGACGTGAAATGGCCTGATGGCATCAAATCGACGGATTTGATTCTCGATATCTCCCATGGTTGCAACGAAGGTCGGCGACAGATGAGCTTCGTCGATTACCAGCAACGTATCTTGTCCCAGCAGTCCGGCCTGCAAGCTGCGGTGTGAGCGGCCAAGGCCGCCGTAACCGGAGAACAGCAGCCGACTGCCGATCATGTCCACGGTCCCGACCACGATTGCGGGCCGGGAAGGATCAAGACACCAATCGCGGTTTTCCGCCATTTGTCCCCGAAGCGGGGACAGAACAACCAGGTGGTCATTCCGTACACATGCCGCCTCGCGCAGCGCCTTTGCGACCGCAGTCAGAGGATTGCCGCCTCCCGGCTTTTCGGATTCCGCCTTTTCAAGGGCGCCTATCGCCTTGCGAGCTTCGTCCGTAGACTGATCCACAACGACTCTGCGATCCACGACATAGACCAGCCTGAGTGGGATTTTTCTTGGAATCTGTTGATCCATGAGAGATCTGGCCAACGCAAGCAACCAAACCGCGATTACCGAAGTTTTTCCAAGGCCGGTTGGTACGTCACACTGCTCGGGAATGCTGCCTGACACCAAACGATTGAAAAACTCCCCCTGCCATTCAAACGGTTGGTTACCGGTAAGCCCTTCGAAGCACCTGCGGAAATCAACCGTGCAGCCAGATAAGTGAGATCTCTCATTTGCGGTCATATATAACCTCTCAATCTCAAAACGCGGTTGCCGCTCACTACCTATGCAAAAAGCCAAACACAAGCCTGAGACGATTCATACCAACGCCAATGGGACATTTGACGACCCACACGCAAAAAATTTCGTAAACCAGCCCGGCCGGAAATACGAAAAGCCCGAGCTATAGTCGCCGGGCTGAATAAACAGCGCCGACGCCTGCATGCATGCCGCCGGACAGGCACCGGTACAATGATTTCCGGGTCCCCAATACTCTCGAATCGAAATTCCCCAAAATCAGCAGCCGTACATCCCCCTCATCCGCTCCGCCTCAGCCGCTATCTCCTCGCGCAGCTCCGCCGGTGAAACCACCCGCACATCGGCCCCAAATTGCAGGATCATCATCTTGACCTCACGGAAATCGGCGACCGGAAAAGTAATCTCGATACCGCCATCCTCCGTTTCGCTGAGCTGCTGCGCGGGGTGCCAGAGCTGCTCCCGGACCCAGCGCGAGCGGAATTCATTGAAGCGTAGCGTCACCGGAATCGTCGAACTGCCCTGGAATATACCGAAGGATTCCTCCAACTGGTGCTCCCACTCCTTGCGGGGCCGCCGCTCGAATCTCTCGGCCGTCAATTCCAGCCGCCCGATCCGGGAGAGATAAAATTTCCGCCAGCCCCGGCGAAGACGGCACCAGGCGATGAGGACCCAGGAAGCCATGTAATGCTGGAGATGGTGCGGTTCCACCTGGCGCCGGGTATGGGCGCTCGATCCCGGAGAGTAGTATTCGATCTCGATTACCCGGCGCTCGATAAGCGCTTTGGCCAACTTGCCGAAGGTTTCCGCCGCGGCGGGGCTGTAGCCGTGCCAGGAAGCCGAAAAGGCCTCTTCGAGTTGCGCCGTGTCCATTCCAAGCACGGCCGCCGCGTCGCGAAGCCTTCGCCCGAAGTCCCGGAAAGCCTCGCTTATAAATCCCCCCGCCGTACGCGAAAGCAACCGCCGGGCGATAAGCACGGCCAGCACCTCCTCCTGGCTTGCGGCGAACCGCGAAAGCTCGAAGGAATCGTCGGTGTAGTAATAGCCCCTTCGCACGTGGTCATAGGCTATGGGCGCCCGCAGCCGGTCGCGAAGAAAGCAGATATTGCGCTGGGCGGTTTTGTGGGATATCTCGAATCGCTCCGCCAGATGGGCCGCGTTTGGAAAGCGCAGGCGCCTCAAACGCCTGTCGAACCAGATGAATCGTTCAAGCTGAGGAAACGTCGCCATGACTGTCACCTCGTGCTGTCTCGAAAAGAAGCGTGAAGCAGGGAGCCAAAAACCGGATCGCGAGTCTTTTAGTGGTTCCGTGGCCCCTCGAAGCGGCGTGTAGGGCCGTTGCAAGCAAAAAAAACCCATATCACCCTAGCTCATCCGTCCCCATGGTGTCAAGCGGCGCAGGACAGCTGCGCAGGACAAAGGATTCGGACGCCTGGCTACTCCAGGGCAGCAGCCGACAATCGGAAATGCATTCGCTATTCACCTATTCACCCATTCACCCATTCACCCACTCACCGCTCCCCCTCTCGCAGCGCAAAAAACGATTGACATTGGATACGGTATACAGTATCCATCTTCCTCAGCCACCCTTGACTGCGCCGGACTCGCACACGCCCCCGGCTGCCTTAACAGAATAAGAGACCGCCATGGAGCACTTCAAAAACCTGACCGTCTTGTCGCTTGAACAGGCGCTTGTCCTGCCCTATCTCACATTTCGCCTTGCCCAGGACGGCATGCAGGTAATCCGCCTCGAACATCCGCAAACAGGGGACCCGAATCGGCTGGTCGGAGACAACGTTTTGGGCGAGGAGCGAATGAACGCCTACTATCTCTGCGTAAACGCGGGGAAAAAGGCCCTCACCCTGAACCTTGCCCTTCCCGAAGGGCAAAAGATGCTCCACGCGCTCATTCGAAAATTCAAAGTGGATATTTTTGCCACCAATCAACTGCCCAAAAACTATCAGAAGCTGGGCATCGATTACGCTTCGCTTAAAGCCGTAAAGCCGGACATCATCTGGCTCGGGGTGACAGGCTTCGGGCCGGAGAGCAACGAGGCCGCCTATGACCCGATCCTGCAGGCCCGGTCGGGACTGATGGCCCTCACCGGCGAGCGCAACGGAGATCCGCAGGTGCTGGGCGTTCCTCTTCCCGACATGGGCGCGAGCGAACACGCCTACGGGCTTGTGATGAAAGCGCTCTACCAACGGGAGCTGACCGGCGAAGGCGGTTGCATAAACCTTTCGATGTTCGAATCCTCGGTCTCATGGCTTGCGATCCCGCTATCGCTTTTCACCAGTTTCGGCAGGGAAATCACCCGCCGGGGCAACACCCATGAATTCTTCTGTCCGGTTTCGGTATACAAGACTCTCGACGGCTATATCTACCTCGCTGTCGGAAACGACAGGCAGTGGAAATCGATAGTCTCCCTGGCGCCCTTCGCCTTTCTGGACAAAAAAGAATACGAAAAAAACGCCGGCCGCATAAACGACGTCGAAAACCTTAACCGCGCGATCGAATCGGTAACCCGGCAACTCACTTCCCAACAGATGACCGAACTCTTCCGCTCCGTTTCCGTTCCCCTCAGCAGGATCGCGACCGTGCCCGAAGTCGCCGCCGACCCGCTGGTCGAACGCAGACTTCTCCTATCTCGCGATCCCCGCACCGCAACGACTCTCACACTGTCTCCTCCGCCCGCTATGACCCCCTTTCTCGAAGATGAAAACCGTGAACTCTCATTTCCGCCCCGGTTCGGAGAACACAACAGAGAAATTTATGGAAATGCGCTCGGTTATTCCGAAGACTATATCAAACAGCTCGAACAAGCCGGCGTGATATAAAACAAGTGTCGGATGGGCCCTTTCCGACATCCGACCTCCGCAAAACACGGGAGCCGAACGAATGGACATTGTCGTTTTGATAAAGCAGGTGCCCGATTCCTCTGAAGTGAAATTGGACCCCAAAACAGGACACCTGTTGCGGGAAGGCATCGGCGCCATCATGAATCCGGATGACCGGCATGCCCTGGAAGCTGCGGTCCGCCTCAAGGAGGCGCATGGAGGCAGGATAGTCGTCCTGTCCATGGGACCGGCCCAGGCGATTGATGTCGTTTCCGAAGCCATCGGCATGGGCGCAGACGAAGCGGTCCTGCTTAGCGACTCCGCCTTTGCCGGGGCCGACACATGGGCCACCTCCTCGACCCTTGGCAAGGCCATCGAGAAAATAGGCAAATACGATCTCATCATCTGCGGCAGGCAGGCCATCGATGGAGACACCGCCCAGATCGGCCCCCAGGTGGCGGAATATCTCGGCCTTCCCCAGGTCACATACGTCTTTGATATCGAAGCCGTCACGGACGGGACCGTCGTGGTCAAAAAGCGCCTCGAAGACGGCTACGAAAAGGTGCAATGCGACCTTCCCGCGCTCTTGACTGTGATTGCGGAAGTGAACCGCACCCGGTATCCGGCGATCGGCAACCTGATCGACGCATGCGGCGAGCAGGCGCCAATAACAATCTGGAACGCGGCGGACATCGGCGTCATGACCTGCGATGTGGGTTTGGCCGGCTCCCTTACCCATGTCATCAGGACTTTCGCGCCAAAGGGCGGGAGGCAGACACAGATGCTCGAAGGCGACACCGGGACGGTTGTGCGGACCCTGCTTGAAAAACTGAGGGAAAACCACCTGGTTTTGACCGACTCCGGGGTGCTGAGTGCAGAATGCCGGGAAGGAAAACTATCATGACCGTCTGGGTTGAAGCGGACCTTTGCAACGGTTGCAGGCGCTGCCTCAAGGCATGTCCTTACGGCGCAATCGAGTTTAGCGGAGAAAAAGCCTCCGTGCTGGAACGATGCACCTCCTGCGGCGCCTGTATCGAGGTGTGCCGGCAGTCCGCCATGAAGTCCGATATTCGGCCCCGGAGCGTACCGGATTTTAGCGACAGAAAAGGAATCTGGGTCTTTGCCGAACAACGCAACGGCCAACTGGCGCACGGGGCGCTGGAATTGCTCGGCAAGGCGCGTCAACTGGCGGCGGAGCTGGGCGAGGACGTCTGCGCGCTGCTCCTCGGCCACGGTGTTTCACAACTCGCCGAAACCCTCATCCGCTACGGTGCCCGGACTGTCTACCTCGCCGAACATGAAGCCCTCGCCGACTACCGCACCCTCCCCTACACCGACGTGCTGGAAGATTTGATCGAGCGGCATCGCCCGGGGATCCTGCTGATGAGCGCCACACACATCGGACGGGACTTGGCGCCTCGCCTCTCCCGCCGCGTAGGGGCCGGACTGACTGCCGACTGCACCGATCTCGAGGTCGATCCCGACGAGAAAATCCTGCTTCAAACCCGGCCCGCTTTCGGCGGAAACGTGATGGCGACAATTGTCAACCGCTATTCGCGTCCCCAGATGGCCACCGTGCGGCCGGGGGTCATGGAAGCCCACCAGCGGCCCGGAAACGAGGGCCGCGTCGTCACGACGCCCGTCTCGATCCACGAAAAAAGTATCGCCGCGAAGCTCCTCGGGGCCGTAAGAGAGAAAAAGGACGCAGTCAAGCTTTGCGAGGCGAAGGTCATAGTTGCCGGCGGCAGGGGCGTGGGGGATGCCGGGGGATTCAGGGTATTGGAAGAATTGGCTGAAATCGTAAACGGCGCGGTCGCCGGGACCCGCGTTGCGGTCGAGGAAGGCTGGATATCCGCAGACCGGCAGGTGGGCCAGACCGGGCAGTCGGTGCGGCCCGAGCTCTATATCGCCTGCGGCATTTCAGGCGCCATCCAGCACAGGGCCGGAATGTTGAATTCCCGCTATGTGGTCGCCATAAACAAGGACCCCCGGGCGCCGATCTTTCAGGTCGCCGACTGGGGCATCCGGGGAGATCTCCGCGAAGTTGTGCCTGAACTCGTCAGGCAGCTCAAAAGCGAGGTTCGACAGGCTTAACAGGATTGAAAAGATTGAAAGCCAGCGGGTATCCGAATTGAATATCCTGTAAATCCTGTAAATCCTGTAAAAGTTCTTTGTTTTTTCGCGGGAGAAGGGGAGCAAAATTCCTGGAAGCATACAGGCTTAACAGGCCATGAAGGAAGCGGTAACAAAAATTCAAAATCCTGTAAATCCTGTACAGCGGGTTAGAGGAAGTTATGATAAGGTCGAATGCCGAAAACTTAATCAGGAAAAGCATGGCCAGGTTCGTGGACAATGAGTTGGTCCCGAAGGCGCAGGAAATCGACGAAAAAGGCGAATTTCCAAGGGAACTGTTCGAGCAGTTGGGTCGAATGGGGGTCTTCGGAATCAGGTATCCGAAAGCAAAAGGCGGCAGCGGGGGAAACTGCGTCCTTTTCTGCACCGTCTGCGAGGAACTGGCGCGAGGTTTGATGAGCCTGGCCGCGATTTCGGCCATGCAGTCGCTGATGGGGACTAACTTCCTGTTCCGGTTCGGAAGCGAGGAAATCAAAGAGAAGTATTTCCATCCGGCGATGAGAGGCGAAAAAGTTGCCTGCTTCTGCCTGACCGAACCGGAGGCCGGATCGGACCTCGGCAATGCCTCCACCCTGGCTGTCCGAACCGAAAACGGTTTTCTCATCAACGGGATGAAGACCTGGGTCACCAACGGACCGGTTGCCGATTTTTACACGGTCCTGTGCCAGACGAACCCCGAGAAGAAATTCAAGGGACTCAATTTTTTTCTTGTCCCGGCAGACACGCCGGGGCTTTCCCGCGGAAAACCCTTCGACCTGCTGGGAACCAGGAACACGAAGATCTGCGAAATTGCATTCAAGGATTGCTTCGTCCCGCTCGATCACATGCTGGGCGGCGAAGGCCAGGGCATGACGAACCTGCTCTCGATCCTGGCCGAAATTCGAACCATGACCGCAGCTCTGGCCATAGGCCTGCAAAGGGCGGCCCTGGGCGACTGCATCCGCTATGCCCACGAGCGCGCACAGTTTGGAAAAACCATCGCAAACTACCAGCTCATTCAGGCGAAAATCGCCAACATGGCTGTCGACCTTGAAGCCTCCCGCCTGCTCACCTACAAGGCGGCCCGCATGGTCGACGACAACATCCCCTGCCTGACGGAAGCTTCGATGGCCAAGTATTTTGCCACAGAAGCCGCGTGTCGGGCCGCCGACCAGGCTACCCGCATCTTCGGCGCTTATGGATACTCGATGGAATACTCGCCTCAGAGATATTACCGGGACAACCGGTTTCTGCTCTACGGCGGCGGAACGCATGAAATTCTGCAGACCAACATAGCAAAATGGGCGGGGCTTTGAGATATGAGCAGGCAATCGGCAATCGACGCCGGGACGATCAGGGGCCTGAAGTCTCTGCCGCCCAAAAAATCCCTCGGCCAGACCGCCTATGAGAAGCTGAAGCAGGCCGTCGTGAGAGGAGATTTCCCGCCGGCGAGCCACCTCGTTGAAAACAAGGTCGCAGCCGCCCTTGGCATAAGTCGTACACCGGTGCGGGAAGCCATTCACAAACTCGAGCGCGAGGGGCTGCTCAAGCGTTTCCCAAGCGGGGGCTATTTCGTTGTCGGGCTGAGCCGGGAGGACATCGAGGAAACCTTCGGCATTCGAAGCGCCCTGGAAAGCTACGCGGCGAAAGTGGCAACCCTGCGGCACAAGGAGAAGGAACTCCTGCCGCTGGAGGAAAAGATCCGGCAATACCACGAGTGCCTGGATGAGGACCGCATCGAGGAATTGACGCTGATCAACACGGAATTTCACGATCTTCTCTACGGACTGAGCCGCAGTCCGAAACTGATCCGGTTGATCAACGAAGTGCGCGACCCGGTATACCGTTTTCGCAAGGTCCTGCTCAACGTCAAAGAGATGGCCCGGTTAAGCAATGAAGATCACAAGCTGATGATGGCCCATATCCGAAAACGCGATGCCGACGTGGTCGAGAAGCTGGTTCGCGAACATGTCCTCAGAGGGCGGGAAGTGATCTTGCGCCATTTCGATCTTTATGAATGACGCGCCGAATTGAGTTTTTGCCTTTTTGCTTTTTTCTTTTTACTTTTGCCTTTCCCAAGGAGTCGCCATGGCGAAAAGAAAAATTCGGGTCCTTTTGGCCAAACCCGGCCTGGACGGTCATGACAGAGGCGCGAAGGTAGTGGCGCACGCCCTCAAAGAGGCGGGCATGGAGGTTATCTATACCGGTCTCCACCAAACCGTGCAAAGTATAATAAACCAGGCGATACAGGAGGATGTGGACGTGATAGGACTCTCGATCATGTCCGGCGCCCATGTTCCCATCTGCCGCAAACTGATGAGCATGGTCAGGGAGCAGGGCCTCGACGATATGCACGTCGTCGTGGGCGGCGTCATCCCCACCCCGGACTTTGCCGCCATGAAAGAAATGGGCATAGAAGGGATCTTCCCGGGGGGAAGTCCTTTTAACGACATTGTCGATTTTATAAAGACAGTGACCAATGCTCGCTAAGGAGATCTTATGGGAGTAGCAACCTACATCAAGAATGAAAAGGACGCCGTCGAGAAGGTCGTGCTGCAATCCGGCATCGAGGTCAAACCGGTCTATACTCCCGCAGACCTGGAAGAGGCGGGCTTTTCGTATGAGAACGACCTGGCCGGCCCCGGAGAGTTTCCGTTCACTCGCGGCATACACCCCCTCGGATACCGGAGCCGCGACTGGACGACCCGCCAGTATACCGGTTTCGGCACTCCCGAGCAGACCAATGAGAGATTCAAACTTATGATCTCGCATGGGCAGACGGGCCTGAACGTCGCCTTCGACCTGCCCACGCAGATGGGCTATGATTCCGATTCCCCCCTGGCGGAAGGGGAAGTGGGCCGGGTGGGAATGGCCGTGGATTCTTTGCGGGATTTCGAGATCGCCTTCAAAGACATTCCACTTAACCGGATCGGCGTGGGCCTCACCATCAACGCGGTAGCCTGCATCATGCTCGCCATGTACCAGGCGGTGGCGGAAAAATTCGGCTTCAGCAGAACCGAAATATCGGCCACCCCGCAAAACGATATTCTAAAGGAGATGGTGGGTAGAGGGGCCTGGATCTACCCGGTGGAACCCGCCGTCCGCCTCATCGGAGATACGATCGAATACGCCATGAAGGAGCTGCCCCGCTGTAATCCGGTTTCGGTGTGCGGCTACCATATCAGGGAATCGGGCTGCACGCCGGCCCAGGAAATTTCCTACGCGCTCATGATCGCCTTCGCCTATATAGATAACGTGGTGGCGCGGGGCTATCGCGCGGAGGACTTCGTCGGCAGGTTTTCATTCAACCTCAATGTCTATGGAAACCTCTGGGAAACGGTAGCCAAATTTCGGGCCGCCCGCAAGCTGTGGGCAAAGCTGCTAAAAGAGCGCTACGACGTGAGGGACAAAAAGGCGCTGTTTTTGAGGGGAATTTTCGGCGGAGGCGGTTCCGGCCTGACCAAGCAGCAGCCGGAAAACAATATAATGCGAGGGGCCTATTACGCCCTGGCGGCGGCCCTGTCGGGCGCTCAGACCACCGCCCTCTGCTCTTTTGACGAGGCATACACGATTCCCACCGAGAGGGCGGCGCTGCTGTCTTTGCGGACCTTCCAGATCCTGATGGAAGAAGTGGGCCTGCGCGATACCGTCGATCCGCTGGCCGGGTCCTATTTCATGGAAACCCTGACGCTGCAGATGGAGAAGAAGATTCTCGAAGAAGTGGACAAGGTTGCCAAAATAGGCGGCATGGTCAGAGCGGTCTCTTCGGGTTATGTTCAGGCGGAGGTCGCAAAGCAGGCCTATGAATGGGAAAAAGCGCTCCAGCAGGGTCTTGTGACCAAGGTCGGGGTGAACAAATATACCGACGGAGTCGACATGGAGGTCGAACTCCACCAGTATAATGAAGAATGGGCGCAGCTTCAAACGCAACGGCTCCAGGAGCTGCGCAGGACCAGGGACGCCGCAGCGGTGAAAGAAGCCCTTAAGGCAGTGGAAAAGGCCGCCAGGGAAAAAACCAACGTTATGCCGCCTCTGGTCGAGGCGTGCAAAAGCTACGCAACTGTCGGCGAAATGGCCGACGTGTTCCGCCAGGTCTTCGGCGGACACGTGGAACCATCTATTTTTTAAAGGGACTCCACACATGAGGTGGGACGGATGAGAACAAATCGCTTTATGCCGGAATTCAAAACGGCCGGGGAGTTGCATGACCTTCAGCTAAAAGGCCTGCAATGGACTGTGAGCCATGCTTACAACGGCTCTCCACTCTATCGAAAAAAACTCTCGGACGCCGGCGTCGCACCAGGGGACATCAAGTCGCTCGACGACCTGCGGCGCCTGCCTTTCACCACTGGCGACGACCTCCAGGAAGGCTATCCTTTCCCCCTTCTCAGCGTCCCTTTTGACAGGGTGGTTCGCATTCATGCCTCCTCGGGCACGACCGGCAAAAGAAAGGTCCTCTGCTATACACAAAAAGACATCGACGACTGGGCGCACATTTTCGCCCGCTGCTATGAAATGGCCGAACTTACCCTGGAGGACCGCGTCCAGATCGCGGTCGGCTACGGCGTGTGGACCGCCGGAGTCGGCTTTCAACTGGGCTGTGAAAAGTATGGCGCCATGGCCGTCCCCGCCGGACCGGGCAACATGGATATGCAGTGCCAGTTCCTGGTGGATTTTCAAAGCACCGTCGTGTGCTGCACGGCCTCGATGGGGCTTCTTTTGGCCGAGGAGGTCAATCGGAGGGGGCTTAGAGACCAGATCAATGTGAAGAAAATGATCTTTGGCTCCGAACGCTCGAGCGAAGCCATGCGGGCGCGCATCCGGGAGTTGCTCGGCATAGAGCACATGTTCGACATTCCCGGCATGACCGAACTCTACGGTCCGGGCACGGGCCTCGACTGTGTCCATCACACCGGAATTCACTACTGGGCGGACTACTATATCCTTGAAACGGTCGATCCCGAAACCCTGGAGCCGACGCCCGAAGGCGGAATCGGCGAAATGGTGGTGACCACGCTTAGAAAGGAAGGGGTGCCGCTGATCCGCTACCGGACCCGCGATCTGACGCGCATTTTACCCGGCGAGTGCCCCTGCGGTTCTCCGCTGCCAAGACACGACCGGTTGCTTGGCAGAACCGATGACATGATCATCTTTCGCGGCGTCAACATATATCCCCGCATGATCGACAAAATCCTTTCCGGCACGGAAGGAATCAGTTGCGAATACCAGATCGTGCTGGATAGAAGAAGCGACGGCAGGGACTACATGACAGTCAAGGCAGAAAGAGACCAAAACGTTGACGGTTCTCAAAACGAAGCCCTGAGCCGGAAAATCGCCGAGCAGATCAAACATTCGATCCTGGTGAGCGCCGACGTGGAAGTTGTCAATTACGGCTCTTTACCCCGCTCCGAGCGCAAGAGCAAGCGGGTCTTCGACAACAGGGATTGAACATCTCGGGAGCGGCCATGAAGAAATTTGACTATCACCGGCCTCAAACCCTGAAGGAAGCCTTCAGGTTGATGGAAAAATATAAGGGCCGGGCCCGGTACATTGCAGGCGGCACGGACATCATCGTGCGGGTCAAAAAGGGAGTCGCGCAGCCCGATGCCCTTGTCTCCCTTAGGGGGATAAATGAGCTGAGGGGCGTCGAGCGGGGCCGGGGCCTTACCTTCGGAAGCATGACGCTCGTTCGCGAACTCGAAAGCGACCCGGTTTTTTCAACGGATTTTCCTGCCCTGGCCCGGGCCGCCGCAGTACTGGCAAGCCCCCAAATCCGAAACGTCGCCACAGTGGGAGGAAACCTCGCCAACGCAGCGCCCTCCGCCGACTGCGCTCCGCCTCTTTTAACCCTTGAAGCGCAACTGACCCTGGAAGGTCCCGGCGGAAAAAGAGAAGTCTCCATCGATGAGTTTTTCCAGGGACCGGGCCGAACCTGCTGCGATGCAATCGAAATCATCACCCGCATCACCGTCCCTGCTCCGGCGAACAAGACCGGGATGGCTTTTCTCAAGACCGGAAGGGTCAACCAGGACATTGCCCTCGCAAACGCCGCAGCCCTGCTGGTCATGGAAAACTCCGTATGCCGAAAATGCCGCCTGGCGGTGGGAGCGGTTGCCCCGGTCCCGCTGCGCTTGAAGACCGTCGAATCCGCAATCGAAGGCCGCAAAATCGATGACGAGCTTCTCGGCCAAATTGGCGCCATGGTCGAGCACGAGATAAGTCCCATCACCGACGTGCGCACGACCGAGGATTACCGCAGGGTGGTGACCGGGGTGATGGTCGGGCGCGCAATTCGACAGGCCTTGCAAAATGTGTATCCGGGAGGGCAGGAGGTTTTTCGATGAAAAAAACGATTCGTTTCACTCTAAACGGGCAGGCCGTCGCCGTTAAAGCCGAATCCCACCAGATGCTGCTCGAGGTCTTGCGCGACACGTTGCACCTGACCGGAACCAAATACGGCTGCGGAGAAGGGGAATGCGGCGCCTGCACAGTCCTGGTCGACGGGGCCTCCGTCGATTCCTGCATCTATCCCGTCTTCGAAATCGAAGGAAGGAAAGTCACCACCATTGAAGGCTTGGTGGGCGAGAGAAATCAGCTTCACCCATTGCAGAAGTCCTTCGTGGAAAACGGAGGGATTCAATGCGGCTTTTGCACTCCGGGGATGATCATGTCTGCAAAAGCCCTCCTGGACCAAAACCCTCATCCCGGTCCGGAGGAGATCCGGCAGGGAATATCGGGCAATTTGTGCCGCTGCACCGGCTACGTTCAGATAGTGGAGAGCATCGCCAGGGTCGCTGAAAAGGAATCGGCAAATGAGTGAACTGCAATTCATCGGTAAAAACCACTCGAGGCCCGACGGACCCGACAAGGCGGCGGGAAAAGCCCTCTATATTCATGACCTGGTCAGGCCCGGAATGTTGTACGGCAAGATTAAGTTCAGTGAATACGCCCACGCTGCGATCAAACACATCGACACGTCCCGCGCCGAGAAACTCCCGGGGGTCCGGGCGGTCATTACCGCCTATAACACACCGGAGATAAGAATCGGGTTCATCAAAGACAACTTCGCCCTGAAAAAAGACAAGGTGAGGCAGTTTAGAGACGAGGTGGCCGCGGTGGCCGCGGTCGATCCGGAGACCGCCGCCGAAGCCGTGGACTTGATCGAGGTCGAGTATGAAGAATTGCCCGGCGTGTTCTCCCCCGACGAGGCGCTGCGCGCCGACGCGCCGCTGATCCACGAGTTCGATTCCAGAGGAAGGCCCAAAAAGGATAACCTTGTCCCCGTGCCGTGGAACTTCACGGCCGGCGATGTCGAAAAAGCGAAACAGCTTTCCGCCGTGGTTGTCGAAGACGATTTCGACACCCCCCTCGTTCAGCAGTCCTGCATGGGCACCGCAGGGTGTATCGCCGAATTCGACCTGATGAACAATCTGCTCATCCACACCAAGACCCAGATCCCGTTTCTGGCGCAAAACGACTTCAATGCGGCCCTGACGGCCATGGGCCTCAAAGGCCGGAGTACAAGGGTGATAGTCCCGGCGATCGGAGGCTCTTTCGGAAGCGGCCTCGACACCCACGCCTACGAATACATTGCCATCCTGCTCGCCTACACAACGGGGAAACCCGTAAAGATCGTCTTCAACCGGCACGAAGAATTCACCGCTCTCTCCCCCCGACAGGCCACCAGGACCCATATAATACAAGGCTGCGATGCGAACGGCAGACTCACCTTCAGGGACGTGCGAATGGTCCTCGATAACGGCGCCTATACCTCCTGGGGCGCTACTACGCCAAGCGTCATGATGCTCCCCATCTCTTCCATCTATCGGGTCCCCAACGTCTTTTACCAAACCACCATCGTCTATACCAACAATACCTATTGCCAGGCGATGCGCGGCTACGGAAATCCTCAAGCCGCCTGGGCTATCGAGAGCAACATGGATCAGCTTGCCGAAAAGGCGGGTATCGACCCTTACGAATTCCGCATGATCAACGCCAATGTTCCCAATGAAACGACCCCCATGGGACTTAACATTACCACTTGCGGTTTCAGCGATTGCCTGCAATCTGTGGCGCGGGAACTGGACTGGCGGGAAAAAAGGGGAAAAGGCCGCAGCCGGGCGCGTGGAGTAGGGATGGCCTCGCTGTTTCACGTTGGCGGAGCCGCGCGCGTCTATCGCTCCGACGGGACCGGCGTTATCATGAAGCTCGACGATTTCGGCAACGTCTCGATCTCTTCGGGCGGCATTGAAATGGGACAGGGCTTTACTGCGGCCCTTACGGCCGCAACCGCCGAAGCGCTCGGGGTTTCACCCGACAGGGTGACCGTCATAACCGGGGACACCGCTATCTGTCCCTGGGACGTTGGCACCCATGCAAGCCGGGGTGCGTTCACGGCCTGCAATGCCGCGATTCTTGCCGCCGACAAGGCGAGGCAGAAGATCTTCGAACTGGCCGCCGAGCATTTCATGGCCAGGGTGTCGGCCAACCTGGAAAGACGAATGAAAAAACAGCAGGGGTTTCAAGCCCCCAATCTCGATGCTGTCGGCAACCCCACCGCTTCCGATTTCGATCTCAGGCAAAACTTCGTCTTCCTCAAAGACCGGCCCGACGACCCGCTGCTGAGGGTCCCCCTCGACGAACTGCTTAGAGAGGCGCACTACAGGCAACAGGGGACCATTATAGTCACCGAAGCCTTTTATGACCCGTGCCACGAAATGCTCGACCCCAAAACCTGCCGGGGAAACATATCCGCGGCTTACGTCTTCGGGGTGCAGGGGGCCGAGGTCGAGGTGGACGAAGAGACCGGCAAGGTCACCGTCCTCAAGTTCGCGGCGGCCCATGACGTGGGAAAGGTCCTCAACCCGCAGACACTCAAGGGCCAAATTTACGGCGCTATAGTCCAGGGCCTCGGTTACGCGCTCTGTGAAGAATACAAGGCGCACCGGGGCAAAAATCTCAACCCCAACTTCCTCGACTACAAGATTCTTTCCGCGCCCGATGTGGATTTTCCCATCCACGTGGAATGCATAGAAACCGACGACCGGCAAGGGCCCTTCGGGGCCAAGGGAGTCGGGGAGCCGGGACTCGTGCCCACGGCCCCGGCGATCGCCAACGCCGTCTATGACGCCGTGGGCGTAAGGATCAAGTCGTTGCCCATTACGCCGGAGAAGGTGCTGGCGGCCCTGCGGGAACGGAAAAACAAGATTGCAAAAGAGGCTGAGGCGGCGAAGGGAGGCTCGAATGTCCGATAAGTGCTATCGTCTGGGTTGCGATATAGGGGGGACGTTCACCGACTTCGTCCTTATCAATGACCGGACGGGAGAGATTCACATAAACAAATGCCTGACAACCCCGGCCGATCCTTCCGACGCCGTGGAGCAGGGAATCCTGGAACTGGCCAAGAAGGTCCCCGGCTATGTGCCGATGCTGGACGAAGTCATTCACGGCACGACGCTGGTAATCAATTCGATCATCGAGCGCAAGGGCGCAAAGACAGGTCTCATAGCCACGAAAGGATTTCGCGACGTCCTCGAGTTGGGCCGTGAAATGCGCTACGCGCCTTATGACATTTTCGCCGAATTCCCCAAGCCCTTGGTCCCCAGGAGGTTCCGGCTCGAGGTCGAGGAGCGCGTTCGAAGCGACGGTGAGGTGCTAAAGCCCTTGCATCCCGAAGAGGCGCGAAAAGTGGTCAAAGAATTGCTCGCGCTGGGCGTCGAGTCGATCGCCGTGTGCCTCATAAACTCCTTCGAAAACCCCTCCCATGAAAGGCTCATAAAGAAAATAATCGAGGAAGAGGCCCCCGGCCTCTCCGTGTCCATCTCCTTTGAAGTCCTTCCCCAGATAAAGGAGTATGAGCGTACCAGCACCACGGTAACGAATGCCTACGTGAAGCCCCTTACCGGCAGATATCTCTCCCGGCTGGAGAAGCGACTGGAATCCATCGGGGTCGAGGCCAGGCTCTTCATCATGCTCTCGAGCGGCGGCATCACCTCGGTTGACACGGCGTCGCAGTTCCCCGTGCGGATCATCGAGTCCGGGCCGACCGCTGCGGTCATCTCCGGGCAATACTACGGAAAACTTTTCGGGCTCCCGGAAATGTTTTGCTTCGACATGGGCGGAACAACCGCAAAATCCTGCCTTATTCAGAAAGGAACCGTTCACGTGGCGCCCACCTTCGAAGTGGGCCGTGTGCAAAGGTTCATGAAAGGAAGCGGGTTGACCATCCAGGTGCCGGTGGTCGATTTAATGGAAATAGGCGCAGGGGGAGGCAGCATCGCAAAGGTCAGCAAAATGGGCACCCTGCAGGTAGGACCCGAGAGTTCCTCCGCCGACCCGGGGCCGATCTGCTACGGCCGGGGCGGTACGGACCCTACGGTCACCGATGCCGACCTGCTTTTGGGCTACCTCGATGAAAACTATTTTCTCGGCGGCGAGATGAAGCTCGATAAGGAAGCCGCCCGGCGCGGCATCGAAGAGCGCATCGCCGCCCCCTTGGGGATCTCCTTCATCCAGGCGGTTTGGGGTATTCACGACCTGATAAACGAAACCATGGCCGCCGCCGCCAGGACCCACATCGCGGAAAAAGGCGGAAACCCGGGGCTGGTCACCATTGCAGCCTTCGGCGGCGCAGGCCCGGTGCATGCCTGCGGTCTGGCAGGTAAACTGGGCGCGCCCCGGTTGATCGTGCCGCCTAATGCGGGAGTCGGCTCGGCGCTCGGTTTTTTCACCGCCCCAAGGGCCTTCGACCTGGTGCGCAGCCATAAGGTCGGCCTCCTCGGGGCGGACTTTAGTGAGATCGAAAAAATCTTCCAACAGATGGAAGAAGAAGGGGCGAGAGCGTTGGCAAAGACCGGCGCCGCCGGCGAAATCAGGTTTGAAAGGTCGGTGGATATGCGCTTTATCGGCCAGGGGTCGGAAACCAATGTGCCGCTGGTTGAAAAATCGATGACCGAGGTAAAACCCGAGGAAATTCGCAACAGTTTCGACCGGACCTATGCCGCGCTTTACGGCAGGACCTATGCCGACAGCCCCGTGGAGTTCATAAATTTCAAAGTGCGGGCGGCTCTTCCTGAACGGCTGCTGACTCTTTCCCGGCTGGAACGGCGCACCTCCTCGATATCCGAGGCCGTCAAGGGGCGTAGACCCGCCTACTCTGCCGCTGCCAAAGACTTCATCCCTTACACCGTCTATGATCGCTACAAGCTCTTCGAGGGCGCCAAATTCACCGGCCCGGCGATCATCGAGGAACGTGAATCCACGGTCATCGTGGGAGAGGATGCCGAGGTTTCCGTCGACGGGTTCGGCTTCCTGTGGATCGATATGCTCCATGGGAAAAACGATCTTCAGGCAGAAACCCCGCAAATCGCTATTAATTAAGGAGGGAAACAGTGGGCGGCAAGTTCGACCCCGTAACTCTGGAAATACTCTGGCGAAGGCTGATCTCCATCGTCGATGAAGCCGACGGCGCTGTGGCCAGAACGGCCTTTTCCAGCCTGCTAAGAGACGCGCACGACTATACCTGTATGTTTACCGACCGCAAAGGACGGGAACTGGCGCAGGGCACCTTTGCCACACCCGGCCAGTCGGGCGCGATGGCCCTGGGCATCAAAAAGCTTGTAGCCGCACTGCCCGAGGACGCCTGGCGGCCCGGCGACGTCTTCATTACCAACGATCCGTGGGCTCTCGCAGGACATCTTAACGACGTGTGCGTGATGAGCCCCATCTTCCACCGGGGCCGGCTGACATCCTTCACAGCGTGCGTCTTTCATCATTCCGACATCGGCGGAAGGGTCTCCTCCGATAACCATGACGTCTTTGAAGACGGCCTGTTCATTCCTTTCGTCAAACTCTACGACGGGGGCGTGCCAAATGAGGCCCTGCTCGAGATGATTCGCTGGAATGTTCGAACCCCCGACGAAGTCATCGGAGACATCCGCTCACAAATAGCCGCCAACCATGTCTGTGCTGAAAAAATCTCCCGGATGCTCGAAGAAAACGCAATGGACGGCCTCGACGATCTGGCCGATGAGATCATCGACCGCACCGAACGCAGCATGCGCCAGGCAATCGCCAGGGTCCCGGACGGCGTTTACCGGGCCGACGGGATCGTCGAACAAACCGAAGGCAAAGATGACGTGGTGATCAAGGCGGCTGTGCGCGTCCAGGGGGACTCCATAGAGGTGGACCTCGACGGCTCTTCGCCCCAGGTGGACTGGGGAGGAAATGTCGTCTACAATTTCACTTATGCCTACGTCTTCATGGCCATGAAGAGCATGTTCGACCCGGAAATCCCCAACAACGAAGGCTGCGCCCTGCCGATTGCCCTCAAAGCGCCCGAAGGGAGCGTCGTTAACTGCAAATTTCCCGCAGCCGTGGCTGCGCGCATGCAAATAGGCCACTTCATAACGGAAATCATCTATCGCGCCATGGCCCCGGCCCTTCCTCACCGCGTGCTGGCCGGCAGCGGTGGGACCCCGGCCACAATGAATGTCTTCTACGGCAGACGCAACAACGGCCGCCCGTTCCACTCGGTCATCATCAGGGGCGGCGGCATGGGGGCAGGCGCCCAAGGTGACGGAAACCACGTATACATCTTCCCGGCCAACGGGGCGAATACCCCGGCGGAAATCTTCGAAAGCGACACTCCGCTTATCGTGGAAAAACGGGAGCTTCTTACCGATTCAGGGGGACCGGGAAAACTTAAGGGAGGTCTTGGCAGGCGGGTCGTATTCCGGATCCCCGATGATGGCCATGCCCCTCGGCCCCCGGTAAATCTCGGAATTCAGTCCGGCAGGTTCCGCTACCCGCCAGAAGGCCTATTCGGCGGGATGGCAGGGGCCAGGGCGGCGTTCCTCGTAAACGACAAGCCCGGTAATCCTTACGGCCTGACCCGGCTCCAGCCCGGCGACGTGGTGACCATGGATGCCGCCGGCGGCGGGGGCTACGGCGATCCCATCGAGCGCGACCCCGACCTTGTTGCCGGCGATCTGCTCGACGGTTACATAACTCCGGAAAGCGCCGAAACAATCTATGGCGTGGTCATCGATCCGGTGAGCATGGAGATCGACCGGGAGGCGACCCGCGCCCGGCGGGAAACCCTGCGCAAAAGCCGAACAAACCGCTAAAAGGTCCCGCAGTGCAAAGCCCTGGACCCGCCGTTCTATTTCTCCGGCGGGTTTTCCTCCGGGGGCGATGCAATCTCGAGGTCCATCAACCGGGCGCTAAGGACCGTGTCCTTGATCGTCCAGTAGATCCTCCGGAATTTCTCGTCGAAATTCGATGGCGAAACGGTCCCCATCTCGATGAACTTTACCAGCACTTCCTTGGCCGCCTTAAGGAATCTTTCGTCATCAGCGTTCATTCCACTCCTCGCCATGCGCGGCGCGGAAATTTCCTAACCTTCGCCTCCGCATCCAATCCTCCTGGTCCGCCGCCCTCCAGGCGGGTCGATGAGCCTTCGGAAAAAGCCCCTGCTCAATGGGGGGAAGGCCATTATCTTTCGAGCAGAGGCTTCCCGGACATATTGAAATACCCTTCTCAAGGCATCCCCGCGCCCATTTGGAATTTATCACACAAAAGACCCGTTAGGAATCGGCTAATTCACACTCGATCCCCTTCCACTTTGAATCACGACCCCTTCGCTTCAGACGCCAGCTTCGCACCCAGATCGAAGGCGCGCTTGCAGTCCTCCGGGAAGACTTCCTCGCGCCGCTTCTTCTTGGCTTGAACGTCAAAGCAGGTCGTCAGGTATTTCGAATAGTCGCTGAACTGGCAGGTGTCCGTACTGAGCAGAACTTCGCAGTTCCCGAAAATCCGGGTCAAAAAAGCCTGCGTGGTGGAGAAGATCCTGTCATAACCTCGGGCAGACATGTCTTTTTCGCCGGTATTCATCGTATATACCAGCCCGACCCGGAGCTTGCCGGAAAATATCGAACCATAACCGGGAGTGTATGTCAGGAAAGGAAAAAGTAAACGTTCCAGAAACGACCGCATCTCCCCGGTCTCGCAGGCGAAGTACACAGGGGACCCCAGGATGAGAACGTCGGCCTCCGAGGCTTTCTCGATCAGGGGACTCACCTCGTCTTTCACAGCACACCGGCCATAGCTCTTGCCGCCTGTTTCCTTGCAGGAAAAACAACTCCTGCAGCCTTTATACTTATAGTCGTAGAGGTGCGCCAGTTCGGTCTCCGCGCCGCATTGGGCGGCGCCCGCCAGGGCTTGCTCGAGCAGGCTTGCCGTGTTCCAGCTCTTCCTGGGACTTCCGTTGACTGCGATTGCTCTCATCTATTCTCCTTGTTCCGTGGAATGATTGACATCCGGTTCGACTGTTCAAGTGGTCCGAAACAGTTCGATTGCTTTCGAACTGTTTGGTTTGACAATAATCGAACTGTATTGCCCGGTCAAGTATGTTCTTGTATAATGATCTTATGAAAGGAAAAGCATGGCGTCGAAAAACATCGAGCAGGAGCAACCGCCAGGCGGCGAGATCACTTTGCCCGGAGTGCTTCACGCGCTGAGCGACCCCGTGCGGCTGGAAATAGTTCTAAAACTCGCCGAGTCCGGCGAAATTGCATGCGGCTGTTTCGGCTTGGCTATGCCAAAATCTTCCCTCTCTCACCATTTCAAGGTCCTCAGGAGCTCCGGGGTAGTCGCCACAAAGCGTGAAGGCAAAAATTGGGTAAACAGCCTGCGAAGAAAAGATCTCGATGCGTTGTTTCCGGGGGTCCTTGACTCCGTCATCGCCGCAGCGCATGCGAGACAAAAGATGGAGTCCCCGCGCAAATAAAGCCGGAATTCGGAGTTTTTCATTTAACGCAGGGCTATGCGTCCGCCCCTGTCTGGAGTGCATCAATGGATACTGATAGCCGTAGTTGGTTGGAGAAGATTATTTCGGATTTCGTCAAGGATTCCCCGGAGAACACCCTGAAAATGGAAACGGGGGAAAAGGCTTTCGACGAGGTTCTTGTGGGTTTCTCATCCGGGAGTGATCCACTTTACGAGACCTATAAGGACGTTGTCTCAGAGCAGCATTGGACGCCGCTCGAAGCCCTTTCGATAAAATTTCCCGATTTGCAGGCCAAACCCGAGGACATTACGGTTATCAGCTGGGTGCTTCCCCAACGGGGGCCCACCAGAGAGGACAATCGAAAGGAATCGTTTTATCCATCCAGACGATGGGTTCAGGCGCGATTCCCCGGGGAGGAATTCAATACCGCTCTTCGTAACCATGTTGTTCGGGAGCTGGGCCTCAAAGGCATAAAATCGGTTGCTCCAATGCTTCTGCCCGAATGGGAGTGGTTAAAATCCACGAAATATGTCTTCACCTCAACATGGTCTGAACGCCATGCGGCCTATGCGGCGGGGCTCGGCACATTCGGCCTTTGTGACGGTCTTATCACCGCAAAAGGGAAGGCCCATCGAGCCGGCTCGGTTGTCGCAAACCTGAAGATCCCGCCGTCGCCAAGGCACTACGAGGATCATCACGCCTATTGCCTTTTCTTTCACGACGGCTCATGCACCGGTTGTCGAAAACGCTGTCCGGTTGAGGCCATCACGGAACAGGGGCACGACAAGGTCAAATGCTGGGATCACGCAGGAGGCACCTGCGCTCGGTTCGTTAAGGAGAATTACGGTTTTGACGGCTACGGATGCGGCCTCTGCCAGGTGGGAGTGCCGTGTGAATCCGGAATTCCCAAAAAAATCTTGAAATCGACGGGATGAAACTTTGTACAGACCTCGGATACTGGTGATACTCTTTACCGGGGCATGAATTACATTTTCTGTAGGCACACAACGTGAAAAGCGCACCGTGAGGGTGGTTGTTTCCTCCTTGAGGTCCGAACAGGAGAAAAAAAGATAATGCGTCACTACAAGGTAATCGACATATTCACGAACGAGCAGACATGGTGGCGGGGAAAACCGGTTACCGATGCGATTGTCGAACGCGTGCGAGACCTCAAGGTCGCTGCTCGAGCCATGGTTGTAAAGGGCTCACAAGGTTGTTACGAAACCGGCGAAATCACTGGCGGGGGGAAGATCGAGCCGATCACCTATAACGTACCCGTGCGCATCACTATAGTCGTCCCCGAGGCGGAGCTTTACCGGGTGACACGGGCGATCGAAGAGATAATCGAGGACGGCATAGTCGGCGTCCAGGATTTAGGCGTCATTTCCCATAAGAGCCCCGGCGCCCTCATACCCTTGCATATAAGGGTCCGCGACATCATGACCCCGGCGCCTAAAAAGGTCGGCCCTTCGACTCCCCTGGACGAAGTGGCGCGCCTGCTGCTCGCTTCCCCCTTTACAGGACTTCCCGTGGTGGATGAACAGGACCGTCCCGTGGGCGTCATTTCCCGGGGGGACTTGATCTATAAGGCAAATATGCCGATGCGAATCGGCCTTCTTGCTCGATACGACGGCGAGAAAACGGCTGCCGTGCTCGAAGGCCTCGCATCGAAGCGGGCAAGCGAAATAATGACACAACCTGCTGTGACCGTGGGACATGACAAGATGGTTTCAGACGCCGTCAAGATCATGGTTGAAAAGAAAGTGAAGCGTCTTCCCGTAGTCGACGGCGCCGGAAAGCTGGTTGGAATTCTTTCGCGCCTGGATGTCTTTCATACTGTTATTAGAGATTGTCCGGACCCGCGAGGATCCAAGGGCCGCCGAATTCCGGTTGATAATCTGCAAACCGCTTCCGACATCATGTCTAACAGCGCCATTACCGTCCTTCCCGATACCCCCGTGGAGCAAGTGATGGACATCATCGGCTGCAACGACATTCAGCGCGTCTGTGTTCTTGACAGGGAAGGCCGTTTCCTGGGACTCATCGCGGATAGGGACCTCTTTACCGCCTTTTCCGGCGTCCCCGGAATCTGGGATTATGCCACGCAATCCTCTTATTGGCATCCGGATGCACAGCCTTCGGCACTCGAAAATCATTTGAGATCCAAAACTGCCTCTCAGGTCATGAACTCCGACATTGTGACGGTCAGGGAAGATGATCCGATAGATGAGGTCTTGCACCTCATGCTCGAGCGGGCGATCAAGAGGCTGCCGGTGCTCGATGCGGAAGGTAAATTCAAAGGGATGATCAGCCGCGACGCCCTGTTGCGAAGTGTTACCGGACCGTTAGCAGCAACGGAGTAAAATTACCTCATGAAAATCAGGCCGGCTCTATCAGCACCCTGGCGTCCAGGGCCACGGCGCCTTTTCCCTCATCGTTAAGGCTGACGGGGTTCAAATCGATCTCGCGTATCTGCGGAAAACGACTCATCAGCATGGAGACTTGCGCGAGAATACGGGCGGCGGCTTGTAGATCCGCCTCACGCATGCCTCTGAATCGACCGAATATGCGGCTGCCGGAAAGCTCGCTCAGCATCTCCATGGCTGCGTCGGTACCTACGGGCGCAAGGCGAATGCTCACGTCTTTGAGGACTTCGACCATAATCCCTCCGAGACCGGTGAGTACGACCGATCCGAAAGACGGGTCTTTCTTTCCTCCGACCACGAGTTCCCTTACCGTCGGGACCATCTTTTGCACGACGATGCCCGTGATGTCGCCAGATATTTTCTCCAGCCGGCGCCATTGGTTTCGAAGCGAATCGGCATCGGCAACGTCGAGCGCTATCGCACCCTTGTCGCTCTTGTGCAGGAGGGAGGGTGCAACGGCTTTGAGCGCCACCGGAAAGCCCAGCTCCCCGGAGGCTTCCACACCGCTGTCCAAGTCTTCGGCCATGCGCCAGGGCACTGTCGGTATGCCCGCAAGTTCAATCAAATGGAGTGCTTCGTTAAGCAGAGGCTGTCGGTCCTGAATGCGAACCTCGGAAAACCACTTCTCTATTTTTGCAGTATTAATATCCACTAAGGGCTTCGACGATATGGACCCGGCTGTCGCACCGGCCGCTGCATCCGTTTTTCGGCCTTTCAATTGTATCGCAAGGGCCTCTACGGCTTCCACCGGGTCGAGGAAAAAAGGCGCGTTCGCGTTTTGTTCGAGACGCACACGCTCCTCAAACGGGATTTCCACCACGGTCGCTACGGGTTTGCCGGACCTCAAGGAAAGCACCGACAGGTTCTCCAGCAAATCACGCGAAGCCTGCGCCTCGACCATCATCTGTGACACGTGCATGAACACGACCCCGTCGATATTGTCCTGTTTAAGCACCATTTCCACCAGTTTGGAATAGAAGGGAATATCGTAGATGTCCCCGAGGTCGAGCGGATTTCCCAGCCGAATGACGCCGGCGCGGCCGTGGCTTTGAGTATAGTCTATAATGTGGCTGTCCAGCTGGGGAAGATGGAAGCCGGAGGCGGAGCAGGCGTCTGCGATCACGACAGCATGGCCGCCCGACCGTGATATTACGGCGAGGTTCCTGCCTTTGAGCGGCGGAAGAGACAAGCCTCTCAGCACCGCCATGGCTTCAGAGAGGGAATGGACTCTCAGGATGGAGCTTTCACGGCAGACGGCTTCTACGACCTTATCGTCCGCGGCGAGGACCGCCGTGTGAGAATGGGCAATTGTTAGACTCTCAGGGGCCGTATTGGACTTGTGCAAAACTATCGGCTTCGTGCAGCGCTTTGCCAGTTCCGCAAAGCTCCGGCCGTTTTTAAATCCTTCCAGGTAGAAGTATATGATCTCGGTTTCCGGATCGTCCATAAGGAAGGCGAGGTAGTCCGCTTCATCGAGGTTCAGCTTATTGCCCATGCTGACAAACTTGCTTACGCCCACCCCGCAGCGGCATAGCCTTTCCGCCATGCTTAGCCCCACTCCGCCGCTTTGAGCGAATATGCCGATCTTGCCCCTCCGGTAGGGGGCCGAAAGAAGGGTAAAAAGCGTGTAGAGATTGTTGGCCGTATTGACGGTCCCGACGCCGTTGGGGCCGACGAAACGGATGCCGAACCTTTGGCACGTTTTCACTATTTCCCGTTCGAGCGCTTCTCCTTCTTCGGTTCCGCGTTCCTGAAAGCCGGCTGTCTCGATAACCGCCCAACGAGTTCCATTCTCGCCGCATTGGATGAGCATATCGTTTACCAGGCGCGCGGGAGTCAGGATAACGGCCAGTTCGGCTTTTCCGGGCAATTCACGAACAGAGCGATAAATCGGCAGGCCGTAAACCTCGCCGCCACGGGGGCCGACGGGGTAGATTTTTCCCGGATATCCGAAATTGACAAGATTGGCCACTACATTTTTGCCGAGGTTGTCAACGGCTTCGGAAACTCCGACCACAACCACCGATTCAGCATCGAACACAGCATTCACGATCGCTCTCCCGCCTTTTGAACGGTTTGACTCGTACTTACGGGGTTTTCACCAAAGCCCTATTTTGCCGTTTCTTCGTCGCTCAGATAGCACGCCGGATCACACCCCCACAGGTCGCCTGAAGCAGCTTCGGCGCGAACGCGGAAGTTGCCTCCGCAAATCGGCAGCCA
>JAJYTC010000047.1 GCA_021793275.1 Deltaproteobacteria bacterium
CCGATCGGCATTTTGCTGTCCATGCTGCGCTGACCTCCTTCTTAAAATGCACCACGATGCCGGCACCCGTAATCCCGCCCAGATGGACGATTCGGTTGGCCGCGATCTCAAGAGCTCCGACACCTCAGCATAAGATTCAAGCATGTCAGGGCGGTCCTTGGCCATCCTGATACGTCCGAATACATTTCTTCCAAGATCGTAGCTCAGGAGGGGCAAGCATCTCAGACCGTCGATGCGCCTGCCAGAGATGTACGTCATGGCCATACTATGGTAAAAGAGCAGCCGATATAGGAAGGACATGTTAACCGGCGACTCTTTGTGACCGGTTTTCTCGTCCAGAAAAAGAAAGAAATTGACCAGCCGTGGCATGTCGCGCCATTTCATGGTTGTGCCGAACAGAGTCAAACAGTCCTTGCCCTCTTCGCTCTTCGATCGTGAAAGAAGTTCGTCTGCCAGCGCTATGGCCGTTCCGACGGGTAGCTTTGGCTTTATGAACGCGAGGCCGGCGGAAAGCGTAATCGAGGGGTTGTTACCGGTGTAGGCGCGAAATCGGTTGTTAAGCAGCATGGCAAAAACGATCATCGTCTCCCATGGGCCGACAACCACAAGATCGTCCCCGCCCGAATAGACCGTATATATGTACTTGAAGTTAATCCTGCCGCTTTTGAGGTATTTTTCAAACCTCTCCCGATCTATACCGTGCAGGTTGAGCAATGCCTCGACCGCATCTTCAGTCTTTACGTCCGACATTATCTGCTTCACCCACCCTGCAAAAAATAATTCGACCATCCTGCTAAGCGTGAGGAACCTTGAAACCGACTTCCTTTGTGTCTGCTTATCTTTTAGCTCCTCTTCTTCGCGGGCAGGCTTATCGAACCCCTTGCTGAACAACAATCCGAGATTGTCGATATCGGCCTTCAACACGCCCAACATGTCCCGCTTGTCCTCGTCGGATTCCGGTCCGTTGCCGTGGCAGCATTTCGCTATCTCTTCAAAGGTCAGAACATTGCTATCCGGGTCTGTAGGTATATGATTCGCGAGAAATTTCCCGGCGAGCGGATATCCGTTGGCTCCATACGGACGCCCGCCGCCTCCAATGTCGTAGATCAGATAATAGTCCGGGCGCCATTCAAGCTCCTTTAGCAGGTCGAAATAATAGGCGCCGCTGGAATTCGTGCCCGGTCCGGCCTCGAACACCACAACCCTCTTACCCGAAGCCGGAGGGGTGGACAATGCCCTGCCGAACGCAATGAATCTGCTTTTGGGAAGCCCGGCGCCTATGATATTCTTCTGTGCGTAACACGTACTGCAGCACTGGACGATCTCCTCCCGTACTTCATCCGGTATGTTCCCGTCCCCTGTTATATCCTGTATGTTCCCCGGCCCCTTGCCGCAGACCTTGCAGTCTCCCCACTCGCTGTATTTTTCATATATCTCCGTCGCCTTGAACGCTTCGACGGCCCACTCCGATCCGTTCCCATTCACCTCGCCAATCAGAACGCCGCTGAGTTTGCGGTTCCTCTCACGATCTAATTTGTTGAATAACTTGTCGGCAGTCTCGAAAAAGCTGTCGATACGGAATTCCGCCCTGAAGCCTTTGATCGTAAGCCAAGCCATCAAAAACGAGAACTGGCCGAAAAACTGGCGGTGTATCTGGTCTTCGATTTCTCTTTTGACTCTCGCAAGTACATCCTCGGTCCCCTCTTGGTCGGCGCTTTCTCCTAAATTCGGCGCAATGAGCAGAAATTTCCCGCCTGCGGAAAAAAGATTGCAGACAAGCGGCAGACCCAGGGCGTGCAAAATCTTGTGAGAAGTAATCTCCGAGAACATGGAAATGAAAAACGAGCGAGCGCGAAGCCTCTTAGAGATTCCGCCCGCGCCCACATTTGCGATGCCGAATATGTAATTTTGTATTCCCGAAAAATCCCCGCCCACAAAAATGAACTCATTTATTCTGTCAAACCTCTCTCCCCGGTTGACAGCCACTACATGCCTTTTGTATAGGCAGGCAGCGATGGCCGCGGTTGACCTCAGGTGATCGAACAGGGACACGTCCGAAGTCTGGTAGCGCGTATCGCTCGGCACGGCCCACATGTACCTTTGGAGCAGATCGGCCCAGACATTCAAGACACTGTCGAAGTCTTCGAACTGCTTAAAATCAGGGATATTTTTGATGAATTCCTCGATCAGCTCCTCAATCTCTTTGTCCTCGAGAAGATCGATATCCACCGGGAAGGAATTAATGGGCGACAGGGGAGTAAGATGATATCTTGACGGGCGGCGTTTCGCGCCCCCCTCAGCCCCAAGCGTTAGGCGCGAGAAGATGGAATCAAGCGAGGCCCGCCGCATCTCGTGAATCGGCCTTGTTTCCTGCTTCTGGTCGCGTTCCGCGCATGAGTAAGAATCCGCCCGTTTGACAATCGAAATGAGCTTCCAGAGCCTTTTCGGGTCGCCTCCACTAATCTCCTTCACATCATCGCGAGCCAAGACATTCTTTTTTGACCCGTGGTGGCTCTCGATAATAAACTTTACCTTTGAGAGGTCGTAGAGCGAACGGTTGTCCAGCTTTTCCCACCTTTCGGCGATAAATCTCCCCGCCGCTTTTTCATGACTTATGCCGTCCCCGCCACGTCTCCTGTGCAGCATTTTACCTACGTCATGCAGCAAGGCTGCGAGGAGGACGGAGTTGTATTCCTTCTCCTCAGACATCACTAAGCTACCTCCAACGCCATCGAAAGGCTATTCGGCCCCGGCGCATCGTGGAACATCCTGACCGTCCCTGGAAGAAACCAACAAAAAGCTCATCTAATATCGTATCTCCCCAGCCCGAACGTCGTGCTCTGTCCCGCATTCACCTGCTCTCCCAGCCTGAGCCACGGTAAAAAAGGCCCGAAGTTCCCCGAAAATGAGATTTTTCCCCGGAGCCCGCCGAATCTCATAACTTCCTTCTGCCTCGCCGAGTATCGCGCCCAGTCGTACCAGAAAAGCTCATTTCGAGTTATCGTGATGTCGCGCGCCAGGACATGGAGCGACGAAAAATCGGGCAAGGCGGCGGGCGACCCGTAAAGAGTACCCAGAAGGACGATGCGTTGCGCAAGACGCTCGAAAAAGATCGGGAATGTGAGTTCCGTTACGAGTTTCCCTTTGGCCTGGAGGCGAAGAGGGGTGAGGAAATGGAAAGTAAGGGCCGTAACGCAGGCCTCTTCCATCTGCGGCCCGGGCGGGACTGCCGGAGGGTAGCGTGAAAGCATTTGGGTGCGGCCGTCGTAAATCGGGAGTGAGTCTTCCTTCCGAACCAGATCGACCCGTGCGAGGTGAAATCTTCCCCGCTCGCGGCCCAGTCCTCTTTTTCCCAGTTCGGTAAAAGCATAAATGAAATAGGGCAGGGCTTCGATTGCCGGCCCGATCAGCACAAGATCGAATTCCAACGTGTCGCCGGGATGAAATGCCTGCCGGTTGGTGAGAGGCGGGTTCAAAACATACGGAGCGGGCGCCTGGTCGAATTTGGCGGCATCGGGGCAGCTCGCCGGCGGTCGAGGTTCAAACACGGAAGCGTACAGGCATTTTGAGCGAAGAATACACGAGCCGCAGTCGCCCCCGGGCACGGCGCAGACTATCCGCCTGAATGCATTTCCGAATGCGCCCCTGAAAACAGCCCCTTTATAGGGCGGCAGAACCATAAGGCCGGCGACCTTAATGGTAAACCTGAATCTTTCAAACGGAAAAGGCGCTAACGGTGATTCTGCAGGCTGGGACATGTACACGATGCCACTCCCCGAGATCCAATGCAGAGACCTTGAAGCACAAACACCTTAAATTATCGTCGTATTGATTTTAATTAGATGAAATTTAATAGTCCTATTCCAGAAAATTTGCAATAGGCGTCATTGTCTGTCCCGTCGATACCCGGCCCCAGCGTGAGAACATTGCCTCCGCACAGCGTTTGCCTTTTCTCGTTGCCGTCTCTATTGCCGCTTCTCGTTTCCGTTTCTCGTTGCCGCTTTGCGGCGCCAAACATCCTCATGGTATAAGCCTTCCGGATTAAACCGTAATCGAGGGGCAGGCATATCGCCTGCCTCGCTCGGTAACGCCGCTCTTTGAAAACCGCATACAAAACAACTCTTCTCCTCACTCCTCACCGCTCTTATCCCTGCTGTTATCCTGCTGTTAACTCAAGCTGTTATTCGCTGTTCTTTTCGACCTCTAAATCCTGAAACATCTATTAAATCAACATGATATGGAAAAAGAGAAATAAAAAAGCGCTGCTTTATCAGCCAATAACAGCATAAGGGGCTTTCAGCAAATGTAACAAAGAGACGAACAAAATATGGAAGAAGCTCCTCATGACATCCTGGCACACCCGAAAATCACCAAAAGCTCGATTCCTCCGCGGCTCTGCGTCTCTGCGTGAGAACTTTTCAGCGGGATTTGCTTGACGTTTCTCTAACAATTGAATATCGGAATAATGGACCGGAAATTCAACTGATCTCAATAGATTGAATTTCGAACCGATAACGACAGGGTAAGCGCCTAGTCGCATCAAGGGAAACAAAACCGGATGATTGTCATTCATGGTGCAATCGCTGAATCGGGGGGTGTCTACCTGTGGGGGGAAAGGCCACCCGATGAAAAAACCCTCCCGCGAAGGCGCCCGGGAAGAAAACCCAAAACGCCTGCAGTCGGGCCGCTTCCCTATGATGCCGGATTTGAAGCCCTTAAGGGAGCGCTTTCCGAAGCGGGAACGCTCCTCGATCAGACCAAAACCGAACCGCTCGACGTGTTTATATGGATCCCCTCGGCCGGCCATATGCCGGTCGCATCGAGCCCCCTTATAGCCGCGCCTCCGGATGCGGGCGAAAAGGTGGATATTTCTCCTTGGGCCGTTACCGTTCTTCCCCTCGGCGTCGCGGAAGCAATCAAGTTTCTCTGCTGTTGTGTTGGAAAAACGATCCTTTCGCCGGGAGTGATCGTTGGAGATGATCTTACCTTTCTCGCAAAAGCGATGCGCTTTGCTGCAGCTCTTGTGGCAAAGCAGCAGTTTCTGCCCGGTGTGGAGAAAATCGAAGATGCCTGGTTCGCCAGGTGGCGGCCTGTTTACACGGCTTCCGAATCCGAGCGCCTGCGCAGGCTCGCCGCGGCGATGCCTGCGGCTTGCAGGGCCGCAAGGCCGAAGTCCGGTCCGCCTCCCGAGACTCCTTCCATCACCCTGCTTTCCTCTTTCGTCGGGGCCATCGCAGACCAGCTCGTCAGGTTCTCCTCAACCCCCGAACGGTTAGAGCCGCTCGCGGCGAAGGCAAAGAAAAAGGGCCGCGTTTTCGACAGCGTCCACGACCAATGGCTTCACGCATTAGGCGCCCTGGACGGAAAAATGGACGGAACCGAAGCCGAGCTTGCCCGCTTTGCCCGTGAGGTCGAAGAGTGGCGCCGCCCGGCTACGAGAGCCACGGCAAGCGCATTCAGGCTTTGCTTCCGCCTCGACGAGCCAGGGCCCGGAGAAACACCGACCGGGAAGCAAAGCAGGTCGATCCCCGGAAGTCCTGAGGATTGGGCGGTTCATTACCTCCTGCAGGCTGCGGACGATCCGAGCCTTGTTGTTCCGGCCGAGTATGCCTGGACGGCCAAAGGCCGAAAGGCATCGGTCCTCGAGAGAAAAAATTTCAATGCCAGGGAGTATCTCCTTTCGGCCCTCGGGCAGGCTTCCGGCATATGCCCCAACATCGAGGCGAGCCTCAAGGGGTCCGCTCCGGAGGGTTACCGCCTGGATGCGAAGGGGGCATACGATTTTTTGACCCAGCGCGCATGGGCGCTCGAACAGGCGGGTTTCGGGGTCCTTCTGCCCGCCTGGTGGACCCGCAGGGGCACAAAGCTGAAACTCACCGCCCGTGGTGTCGTGAAAAGCCCGGGGATGCGGGCCAAAGCGGGCCTTTCCCTCGATGCCGTCGTTCAGTTCGACTGGGAGGTCGCCCTGGGCGGTGAGCCGCTAACGCTGAAGGAACTCCAGGAACTGGCCAGGCTCAAAGCCCCGCTTGTGAGAGTCCGTGGCCAGTGGGTCGAGCTCAATCCCGAAGAAATCCAGGCAGCCGTTGATTTCTGGAAAAAGCGGTCGAAAGAGGAAGTAACGGCCCGCGAGGTGGTGAGAATGGCCCTGGGAATGCACAGCGCACCCGGCTCGTTTCCTTTCGAAGGAGTCAAAGCGACCGGCTGGCTTTCCAAGGTCCTCTCCAGGCTCGATGGGCGCACGCCTTTTGAGCAACTCCCGGTCCCTCGCCGCTTCACTGGGACGCTTCGACCCTATCAGCTCCGGGGCTACTCGTGGCTTGGCTTTCTAAAGGAATTGGGGCTCGGGGCATGCCTTGCCGACGACATGGGATTGGGGAAAACCATTCAGACCCTATCCCTGATTCAAAAGGACCGGGAATCGAACGGCAAAAAACCCGTGCTCCTGATAAGTCCGATGTCCGTTGTGAACAACTGGCAAAAGGAAGCCGCACGGTTTACGCCCGAGCTTTCCGTTATGATCCATCACGGCGTCGCCAGAAGCAGGGGAAAGACTTTCAAGTCAAAAGCCCAAAAACATTCCATTGTAATATCGAGCTATTCCCTCCTGCACCGCGACTTCGAAACTTTAAAGAGCGTTTCCTGGGGCGGTGTCGTACTCGATGAGGCGCAAAACATAAAGAACCCGGAGACAAAACAGGCCAAGGCTGCGCGTGCGCTCGAAGCGGGCTACCGCATTGCCCTTACGGGCACCCCGGTTGAAAACAATGTGGGAGATCTGTGGTCCATCATGGAGTTTTTGAATCCGGGTTTTCTCGGTTCCCGGAGCGAGTTTCGGCGCTCGTTTTTCATCCCCATCCAGGCCAACCGGGACCGGGAAGCAACCGAGCGCCTCAAACACATTACCGGCCCCTTTGTCCTTCGAAGGCTAAAGACCGATAAAGCGATCATAGCCGACCTTCCGGAAAAAATGGAAATGAAGGTCTTTTGCACTCTCACCAAAGAGCAGGCATCCCTTTATGAGGCCGTCGTAAAGGAGGTTACCGAAGAGCTGGACGCCTCTCACGGCATTAAACGAAAGGGAGTGGTCCTTGCTACGCTCTCCAAGCTCAAGCAGGTCTGCAATCATCCGGCCCAGTTTCTTGGCGACAATTCCGCCATTCCGAATCGATCCGGAAAGCTTGCCCGCCTGAGCGAGATGATGGAAGAGATCCTGGATATCGGCGACCGGGCGCTTATCTTCACCCAGTTTACCGAAATGGGCGAGATTTTGCGCCGCCATCTCCAGGAAACCTTCGGCCGGGAAGCGCTTTTCCTGCATGGCGGCGTCTCGAAAAAACAGCGGGATCGCATGGTCGAGCGGTTCCAGGCCGAGAAGAACGCTCCCGCGATCTTTATCCTTTCCCTCAAAGCGGGAGGGACCGGGTTGAATCTTACGGGAGCAAACCATGTCTTTCACTTCGACCGGTGGTGGAACCCGGCGGTGGAAAACCAGGCGACCGACCGCGCCTTCCGCATCGGGCAAATGAAAAACGTCCAGGTGCATAAGTTCATCTGCGCCGGGACTCTGGAGGAGCGGATCGACGAGATGATCGAAAAGAAAAAGCAAATTTCCGAAGACGTCGTGGGGGCGGGCGAGGCTTGGCTTACCGAACTCTCAAACGCCGAGCTTAAAAAGCTCTTCGCTCTCGGCAAGGATGCCGCCGCGGAATAAACTGCGGCGAATCGCTGGAAAGCGCCGGCGCCGTCGTTCCGGCGAAAGCCGGGACCGGGCTGAAAAAAGGAGAGCTGCGAATGTCGTGGCGATATCATGAATATTTTCCACCCTCGAGGCCCAAGGCTGTCAAAGGTGGTATCAAGGCGCAGTCGAAGCGGGGGGGATTCGCGGAAAGCTGGTGGGCGAAAAGGTGGATTGCGGTCCTCGAAAGCTTCAATATCGGCGCAAGGCTTGGCCGTGGAAAAACCTACGCCAGGAGCGGCCAGGTCATCTCCATCGATATAGAAAAAGGTTTGGTAAAGGCCAGGGTGCAGGGTTCCAGGACCAAGCCCTATGAGATCGTCATCAAAGTGAAGCCTCTATCGCAGGAAAATTGGAAGAAGCTCGGAAAGGCTCTTGCAAGCCAGGTGATTTTTGTTGCAAAGCTCCTCTCGGGTGAGATGCCCAAGGACATAGAACAAGTCTTTAGCGAGACCGGCCTCTCGCTTTTCCCCGCCAAGCGCGGGGACCTTGTAACCGAGTGCTCCTGCCCCGACTGGTCCAACCCCTGTAAGCACATCGCTGCCGTCTACTACCTTCTGGGCGAAGAGTTTGACAGGGACCCTTTTCTTATCTTCAAACTCCGCGGAATGGAGAAGGAAGAGCTGTTGGACGCCCTGGGGCAAACGGATAAGGCAGGGCGCAAAGAGAAGCCCGAAGGAGCGGGCGCCCCTCCGGGCGAGGGGGAAGCATTGCCTCCTGCCGAGCCGATCCGTTCCGATAGTGAAGCATTTTGGAAAGGCGGTGAACTCCCGGATGATCTGCTCGGCGAAGTCCGCATCCCTCCCATGGAAGCTGCTCTCATGAAACGGCTCGGCAAATTTCCTTTCTGGCGCGGCGACCGGCTTCTCCATGAATACCTGGAGCCGGTTTACCTGAATGCGTCACGCTATTCCATGGATGTTCTTCTCTGTGAAACTCCGCCTGGTAATTTCAATGAAGAGAAAGGATGATGTTTTACCTCCGGTCTTGAAGGTGATTCCCCGTGCTATTGAGGGCAAACGGCGGGCTCGGAACCAACGAAGCAAGGCACGTAAGCGGGAGGGGCTGGTTGCGCAGCCGCACCCGCTGCTACGCCGGCTGCTACGCCCACTGCTGCGCCGGCTGCTGCGGCGCCCCACCCTGGTCCGTAATAGGCATTCCAATTCGAGTTCACGGTTACGTTTCTGTTAACAGTACTATCTCCATGGTAGCGTCCTCCGGAAGTGTATGTGCCGCTGGGCGTTCTGGCTGCAGTGCCTCCCGCAGGACCTTGAGCGGCGCCATAGCCACGGGGGCCTACATAGGCGCTTCCGCCGCGAGCGCCTTGATAGGCGGTCCCGCCTCGCGGGCCGGTAGTGGCTGTTGCTCCACCGGCTCGGAAATTCCCGCCGCTGAAACCGCCTGCGCCGTGATAACCGCTGAATCCTCCGGCGCTGAACCCGCCGGCGCGCATGCCTCCAAATCCCCTGGCACTGGCCGGCTGGACAAGGAGCAATGCCCCCAGCAATCCTCCAGCCAAAAACGCTGCTTGGAAGAAGTTGAATCTACTCGATTTCATGACCCACCTCCTGTTTTCTTTCCCTTGGTCGGGGGCTGAATTGCAGGAGCGACGAACTTGACCTTTTTAACCCCCGAAGGCGGAACAAAGTTGAACATGGCGTCCGCAAGGCGCGCTTTGGTATTCCATTGGCCCAGATAAGCGGTCCATTCGGGAGAAGCTTGCTGTTTGATATTCTCGATTAGAATTTTCCTGATTAACGGCTTGTTGCCGGCCTCGATCCATACCTCGAGATGGCGGTCTTTTCCGTCGAAAGCCAGGTGATAACATGGGACCCCGCGCACCATGGACATCCCCACGTAAAGAGAGTGGCGTATCTTTTTTGAAACCAGCTCCCAAAGCTTGGGGCTGGCCAGATCGACCAGCGCCACCCTCACACCGTATTTTTTGTTGGCTTCTTTAAGAGCTGCCTCTATGCGGGGAGGCACATCCATGGAGGCATAAATTTTTGCGTTCTCGTCATACAGGGTGATGGTCTTGCCGTTGAAAAAAAACCGCCTGTTTACGATATCGCCGTCAGCTTTGACCATAAGCCTGCCGGGCCGCTTGACGAATGTGTCCATGTCGAGGCCGTACTCAAGTTTCTTGCCCTGGTAGTACACCTGTTGGTAGGTAACCTCACTTCGAAAGGAAAACTGTTGGAGTGACTTCAGGTAGTTGCATGCTTCCTGCAGCACCACCCGCGGGTCCGGCTCCTTCTGCGGGGCGGCGGCTTTTTGAGCGAACGCCGCTGCCGCAAGATTCGTCAGGAAAAGGCCCGCCACAACCATGGCAACCCTCAGGATCTTGTTTTTTCGCATTGAAATATTCCTTCTCAGAATTGTCGAATTTCCAAATTTAGGGTTAAAACTTGTCGATTCATCAATAAGAGTTATTCAGAATATTTCCCCGCAAATTGTGCGATTGATCGGATGGAAGCCCGCATGCGGGCCTTGGTCAAAATAGAACTTTTAAAAGACATGAGAACTCGCCTCTTCGGCAAGCCGGACCTCTTAACCTGGATAGAAAATAGTTACTGCTGATGAGCTGTCAATATATCAAGCTCCGTTTAGAGGTTCGCAGGGAAGCGGGACAACGGTTTCGCGCTGTCGGGAATTATATCGTCAGACCTCCCGCTTCCGTTTGACTTTGCTTCGGGCGCTTCTTATTTTTCAACTTCCAGTCGGCGGGGCGCGGCGGATAGTGCCGTTGCCTTTTTTCCTACCACTTTTTTAAAGACCGGGGAGCATGCAAATGTCGAAGACCGAAAAGGATCTGATGGACGCCTTTGCCGGCGAATCACAGGCAAACAGGAGGTATCTGGCTTACTCGCAAAGGGCCGAAGATGAGTTTCTGCACGGGGTGGCGAAGCTTTTCCGGGCTATCGCCGAGGCTGAAACGATTCACGCGATCAAGCATTTGCGCACGGCGGGTAAGGTTAAAACCACCAGGGAAAACCTCGAGGACGCGATAGCCGGTGAGACCCATGAATTCCGCAACATGTACCCGGAAATGATCGCGCATGCGAAAGAAGAAGGCCAAAAGTCCGCCGAAATAAGCTTCGATTACGCCAACAAGGTGGAAGCCGTTCACGCGCAGTTGTATAAGCAGGCACTCGCCGATCCGGACAATTTTCCCGTGCAGGACTATTACGTCTGCAAGATTTGCGGCTACACCGCGGCCAAAGACCTTCCGGACGTCTGTCCGGTGTGCGGGGCCAACTCCAAGGCGTTTTTAAAAATTGAATGAACGATCGGCGATCCTCAATCGGCAATCCCCGGTATTCCGGGGATGGACCGCGCTTTGCGCACGGCCCGCAGGATCGCCTGCTCTACGGCTATAACGGCAAGGGCCCCGACCAGGCTCACCTCCATGTCCTCGAGCTTTCCGCAGCTAAGGGCGAACAGAGTGTCTCCATCATATTGAGTGTGCGCCGGGAAGACGGTCCTTGCAAGCCCGTCGTGGGCCATTTGAGCTACCTTGGTCAACTGGACCTTGTTCAAAAGGGCATTTGTCGCAACTGCCCCGATAACGGTGTTTTGGCTCGAAAATCCCGTCTGAAAGCCGGTCATCTTCTTTAGCGCGGGTATGGTATCGATCGGCTCGCCGTCCTCGGGCCCGCTCCTTGCCCCGGCAACCTTGATGCCCGTAGCGGGATCGTATATCTCGCCGAATGCGTTTACGACTATCAACGCCCCGACTTTAAGTCCAGCCGCCCCGTTTATCAGGCTGCTTCCTACACCTGACTTGACGCATCGTTCGAACCCGAAAAGCTTTGCCACCGTCGCCCCGCTTCCCGCCCCCGCGCAGCCTTCCTCAACCGTTTCCGACGATGCCCTCCGGCAGGCTTCGATCGCAAGTTGGGCGCCGGGATAGATGCCGGTCGTGTTCACCCCGAGATCGAAAATAATGGCGCCGGCAACGATGGGCACTACTCCGTGCCTGGTGAAAAAACCCGTTTTGCGCTCTTTCAAATACTCCCGCACGCCGTCTGCACCGCTCAACCCGAAGGCGCTTCCACCCGAAAAGAAAAGACCGTTGACCTTCTCGACCAGGTTGAGGGGGTTCAAGGTATCGGCGCCGAAGGT
Organism: Deltaproteobacteria bacterium; assembly: GCA_021793275.1. Taxonomy (GTDB): domain Bacteria; phylum Desulfobacterota; class Syntrophobacteria; order Syntrophobacterales; family Syntrophobacteraceae; genus SbD1. The sequence continues at coordinate 11,861 of JAJYTC010000047.1, forward strand.
GCCCGGCGCGCCTCCCCTTATGTCGACGCCTGCCGCAGCGCCCCCTTCGGGCAAAATCACGGTGCAGCCGCTATAGATGCCCTCCAACTGCGAATGGCCTACCCTTATCCCCTCTATGGCCGTAATCGTGTCGTTTCCCATCTCAACTCTCCCTGAAATGCTCTAGCAGGTAGCGGTAGATTTCCTTGCCTATCTCCAGGCCGTTTTCGACGATCTCGGGGCCGAATTGCCTGCCGGTTGCGGTCCTGAATGTTTCGATGATGCTGGCCGCTCCCGACATCCCCCATGGGAATTTTTCGATCAGTTCCCCGGGACTGATACTCTGATAATCCATCATGTGCCAAAGCATGTGAGTGAATGTGTCCGCACCCCAGCGGAACTTGTCCGCGTCGTAGAGACAGTCGCTTACAAGTTGTGCCCATTGCCGCCCTGAAGAGGTCGAAGAGGCGAATGCCTCATGATTTCTGATGGCGTCGCTTACACAGACGATTTCCTCCGGGCTGAGGGAAAAGTCGCACAGGAGCCTTTGGGCTTTTTCCGCCCCGCACTGGGCGTGGTTTTGTTCGTCGCGGCAGATATCGTGCAGGACCCCGGCATATATGCCGATCACCATGAGCCGCTCGACTGCCGAGGGCTCCATACGGTTTCCATTCGTTTCGATATGGACGAGGGCCGCGCAGTCGATGCTCACGCGAGCGCTGTGGAAGACGCCGTGGCCAAGCGCTTCGTTGTATTCGGGCTCGGCGATCGCGCGCAACCGCACGACTCCGGGATGGTTATAGAAAAGCCTTTTTGCAACGGCGAGCGGCGCTTTGAAGCGGGTGTAAAACTTGGGCAGCGGATGTTTTGAAGCTATCCTTTCCGCTTCCCGTTGTAGTTTGCAGGTAATTTCGTTCATCCGGGGCCCTTTTGTCCTGTTGGCGCCGTCCTTGGCGTTCCTGCCGGCTATGTTACAGCAGGCGGAATTTTTCGGCAATAAGACGCCTGAAGCGTGGGGCGTATACGAGTTCGAACGTTTCCTCCTTACCGGGGAAAAGTGTCATCGCCTGTTGCCTTACCCCTTGAACGACGCGCCGGGCCTCACCCGGCGACATGGGCGACTGGGCGATAAACGCAAAGGAAAAGTCCACCAGTCTCCTCAGGTGTCTGATCCGCCTGTCCTCTTCTTTGATTTCGGCTTCGGTATATTTTCGCGAAGGTTCGTTGGTCTCCATGCCTGTTGCCTCTTTCCTGGTTGATTTAGTTTTGATAATGTTTATTAACTTAACCTCAAGACAAAAACTATTGTTGACGTCGTTAAATATCGGACTCGAGCGCGTAAGCATTCCAGAAGGGGATTCCATGGGACCGGTGCAGATTAAAGAGGACATTTACTGGGTTGGGGCGCTGGATTGGAACATTCGTGATTTCCACGGATATTCCACGCCCAAGGGAACCACGTATAACGCATATCTCGTGCTGGACGAAAAAATAACCCTTTTCGATACGGTCAAAAAGACTTTCAAAAATGACCTGATCGAGTCCATAAGCAGGATAGTCGATCCTCGACGAATTGATTACCTCGTAGTCAATCACGTGGAAATGGATCATTCCGGCAGTGTGCCCGAAATTGTGGAACTGATCGGCCCGGAAAAGCTCGTTTGTTCGCCCATGGGGAAAAAAGCCCTGATCGACCATTTCAGCCGCGAAGATTGGCCGTACCACGTGGTCGAAACGGGACATCAACTAAAACTGGGGAAAAGGACGGTTTCTTTTTTCGAAACCCGCATGCTCCACTGGCCCGACAGCATGATGTCTTATTTGACCGAAGACAGGCTGCTTTTCTCCAACGACGCTTTCGGCGAACATTGGGCTACCAGCCAGAGGTTTGACGACGAGGTCGATGGTGGGGAACTGTTCGCTCATGCCGCCAAGTACTATGCCAACATCCTGCTGCTCTATTCACCGCTGGTGCGGAAACTGCTCGCCAACTTCGCTGAGGCTCGAATCGAGCCCGCCATAATAGCTCCCGATCACGGGGTCATCTGGCGAAAGGACGTAGCCGGGATAGTTTCAGCCTATGATAAATGGAGCAGGCAGGAAAGCCTGAGAAAAGCTCTCGTAATATACGACACGATGTGGCATGCAACGGCCACGATGGCCGAAGCCATTGGCGAAGGGCTAAAACAGGAGGGCCTCGATTTCAAGCTCCTCAACCTCAAATGCAATCACCGCAGCGACATCATGACCGAGGTGCTGGACGCGAGCGCGCTTATTCTGGGCTCCCCGACGATCAACAACGGCATGATGCCCGTGATGGCCGACATGCTGACCTACATGAAAGGGTTGCGACCGATCGGTAAAGTCGGCGCCGCCTTCGGTTCCTACGGCTGGAGCGGCGAAGCGGTAAAGCTCATTTCCGAAACGATGCGCGAGATGAATATCGGCCTGGTAGGCGACGGGCTTCGAGTCAAGTATTGCCCCAAAAAACAGGACCTCGACAGGTGTGTCGAACTCGGTCGCCAGGTGGCTCGTGCGGCGATCGGGCTGGAATCGAGCGGATCGCGCCCCGGGGCGACATCGTAATGTGAAGGGACAGGCCGTCATGTCGTCATTCCGGCAGCGCCTTTGAGCCGGAATCCATATCTTTAGCAAATGGCGCTGCCTGCGGTATCCGAAAAGAGCATCCACTCACCTATTCACCTATTCACCCATTCACCGACCTAAAATCTTCCCCCTCGTGCTAATGACAATCTCTTCCAAAGGAATGTCCTTACCCGCTTCGCTCATCGCTTTTCGAACTATGGCGGGCAGGGCGGAACAGCACGGGACTTCCATATCGACCACCGTAACGCTGCGGATGCCTGCGGTGCGGAAAATGTCGGTGAATTTCTTTACGTATTCATCCTTGTTGTCGAACTTGGGGCAGCCGAGAAGGACGGTTTTCCCGCCGACGAATCTGTGGTGGAAATTGGGATATGCCACGGGCGCACAATCGGATACGACCAGAAGGTCCGCTCCTTTGAGAAAGGGTGCGCTCGGGGGAACGAGCCTTATCTGGATCGGCCAGTGAGAAAGCTCCGAACTCTCCGCCCCGAATTCTTTGGAAGCATCCGTCACGCCGCTCCGGCCCTTGGACACGGAGCCTGCCGTGGGGGCAAACACCGCGATCTGACTGGATGGGCAACCGCAGGCCATTGTGAATTCTTCGGGCTTTTCCATCCCGGCCGCTTTTTGCCTGTCCAGGTGTTCTTCGACCTCTTCGGGATCGAACTCGTCGGCTTCGCGCTCGATTACCTGGACCGCCCCCCTGGGGCAGCCGGAAAGGCAGGCGCCCAGTCCGTCGCAATAAGATTCTTTAATAAGCCGGGCTTTGCCCTCCCTTATCTCCAGGGCGCCCTCCGCACAGGCAATCGCGCACATTCCGCAGCCGTCGCAGAGTTCTTCGTCTATCTCAACTATTTTTCGCATTTTTCCCATTATCTTGCTCCGATCGTAACCGTCGATCCTCAAATTTGCGTTGTAATCACTTCTCGTTTAAAACCTGCTCCATCAATTTCCTGCCTGTTTCCGTGAAAAGAGGCTTTGGATCGGCGGGCTCTGCCGTCCCTGCGGTTTGTCCGCTCTTCAGCGCTTCGACCGCCTCCGCAATTCGAACCGCGTCCGCTACGCATTTGAAATTGGTCAGATCGTCCTTGCGGTCCGGCCCCTCCGGATTGCTCAGGATGGACAGGACTCGACTGGCCACCTCATCCGGCGTGCCGGCGCGGGATAGAATGGATTGGGCCGAAGCTGCGTCTTCCTCTGAAAACCGTGCACCATCTCCTTCGATCCCCGACGATACTCCGGCAATAGATGAAAGGCAGGCGGCCAGGGTGACGATCGCCGGGTCGCCTCCCTCGGCTTTTTGAATCTTCTCGGAGTATTCCTTCACTTTCAGCATTCGCCCGATTCGTCTGAAGTTGCGGCCAAGGAATTTTTTCACTTCGGTCGCTGCGCGGTCCTTTAGCAGGTCGGTCCTTTTGGCCAGAAGCTCGGGGGGCATGTCCTCTCCGAGGCACTGCGAGGCGAACTTGCAATATACCGCGCAACCGAAGTCCATCTTCGGGTTAAGGACCTTTTCGCCGCATTTTCGGCACCTTCTCGAACTTTCATCCTTAAAGAATTCGATCGGTCCGCCGCATTTGGGACAACTGGTCTCGCAGACCGCTTCCGGCCCCCAGTACATGGTATCTTGACCTGGACACCTCATGGCTTCCTCCCTCCGGTGCGGGGCGGTTCGCCGCCCCGCACGCCTTCATCCGCAAATCACTAACCCAGGATCGCCTTGAGATCTTCATCCGGAGTAGAGATGGGCTTAATATCGAAATTCTTGACCAGCACGTCGAGGACCCCCGGGCTGACAAAAGCCGGAAGAGAGGGTCCCAGCCGGATGTTCTTTATGCCCAGGTGGAACAGTGTGAGAAGGATCGCCACAGCCTTTTGCTCATACCAGGAAAGGATCATCGAGAGCGGCAGATCGTTCACCCCGACATTGAACGCCTTGGCGAGCGCAACCGCAATCTGTATGGCCGAGTATGCGTCGTTGCACTGTCCGATGTCCAAAAGCCGCGGTATCCCATCGATCGTTCCAAGGTCTTTATCGAAAAATCGGAACTTGCCGCAGGCAAGCGTAAGAACCACGCAGTCCTTGGGCGTCTTTTCGACGAATTCCGTGTAGTAGTTCCGGCCTGGTTTGGCGCCGTCGCAGCCGGCGACCAGGAAAAAGTGGCGGATTTTCTTCCCCTTTACTGCCTCGATCACTTTGTCCGCTACGCCCAGAACGGCATTTCTGGCAAAGCCGGTCGTTACGCTCTTCCCATTGGAATCCTCGGTAAAGCCGGGCATTGCCATCGCTTTTTCTATAAGGGGCGCGAAGTTGCGATTTTCTAAATGCGTTACTCCGGGCCAGCCCACGCAACCGCTGGTGAAAATATTATCCGCATAAACCGGGCCGGGCTTCTGGATGCAGTTGGTGGTCATAAGAATCGATCCGGGAAAGTTCGGAAATTCTTTCTGCTGATTCTGCCAGGCTGTTCCGAAATGGCCGTAGAAATGCGGGTATTTTTTCAAGCCGGGATAGCCGTGTGTTGGAAGCATCTCGCCGTGGGTGTAAACGTAAATGCCCTTGCCCTCGCTCTGCTTCAAAACGGCTTCCAGGTCCGCCAGATCGTGGCCGGATACGAGTATCGCCTTGCCCTTCTTGTGGCCGAGCGGAACGGGCGTCGGGACGGGATGGCCGAAGGCGCCGGTGTTGCCGGCATCGAGAAGCTCCATGGCCCGCAGATTTACTTCGCCGCATTTCAAAACGAGCCCGACGAGGTCATTTGCTCCCAGGTCGTTTCTGGTAAGCGATGCAAGTCCTTCGTGAAGGAAGGCGTAAACTGCGTCGTCTTCCTGCCCGAGAATCCGGGCATGGTCGGTGTAAGCCGCAACTCCTTTCAAACCGAAAAGAAGCGTATGCTTTAGCGAGCGAATATCGGCATTTTCCCCGGGGGCGGCGCTCAAGCCTGCGCCGGCGGCTTGAGAAAGAAGTCCCTGGATGTCGCCTGCGGGCTGGAACTGGGCGACAGGCGATGCGATGGCTGCCCCGCCGGTTCTGCTCTTGAGATTTTCCCTGATTTTTACTGCGCGGGGAATCGCTTCGAGAAAGTATTTTTGATCGAAATTGACGTTCGTGAGCGTGGAGAAAAGAGCCGAACATGTAAAAGAGTTTGCTTCCTTATCGGTTATTCCGGCTTTTCCGGCCTCTACCGCGTAAAGCGAAAGCCCCTGGAGAGCATAAACCAGGAGGTCCTGCAGATCGGAAACCTCGGGCTGTTTGCCGCAAACACCTATTTTGTCGCATCCCTGGCCTTTAGCCGTTTGTTCGCACTGGTAACAAAACATCTTTTTGCCTCCTTGTGGAAAATCCAAACTTTTTAAATTGTTTCAACTCAGCATTTATATGCAAAATAATACCCCCGCGAAAAAGAGTCCTTGACTTGGATCAAGAATTCTGGATTGTTCATCAAATTTTAAAGATACTCACATATTATGTTCGATGAAGGGGGAGACGCAGATGAAGACCAGGGCCGATGAGATTTCCGAATCCCCGCTTTTTAGCGGGTTGCCGGCGGAACAGATCGGAGAGCTGGCCGAAATCTGCCTCGAACAAAGCTATGAAAAGGGCAGGGAGATTTTTTCGGAAGGAGAGGCCGCGGATGGATTCTATCTCGTAACTTCCGGCAAAATAAAAGTTTATAAACTCTCGCTTGAGGGAAAAGAGCAAATTCTGCATATTTTCGGCAGAGGTGAAATTGCCGGCGAAGTCCCCGTTTTTGTGGGAGGAAATTATCCGGCCAATGCCCAGGCCATCGAATCTGCCCGGGTGCTGTTTTTTCCCAGGGCCTCCTTTATGGAGCTTGTCAACAGGGATCCCGCCATAGCCGTCAGTCTTCTGGCCGTTCTATCGCAGCGGTTGCGCCGCTTCACACACATGATCGAAGACCTTTCGCTAAAAGAGGTGCCGGGCAGACTTGCCGCGTATCTGATCTATCTTGGCGCGCGGGGCCGAAGCAGTCAAACGCTCCAGCTGGACATTACCAAGACACAGCTGGCAAGCCTTCTCGGAACTATTCCCGAGACGCTTTCCCGCATTCTTGCCAGAATGGTCCAGCAAGGAATCCTATCCGTCGAAGGCCGAAAGATCAGGGTGCTCGACCGTGAGGCATTGGAAGCCCTGGCGGCGGGCGGCAAGGGCCTTGTCTGAAGGCGGGTCTCGGATGGCGGAAGGCTTAAGCCTGCCTGGATGATTGCATTATCGTAAAGGGCCCTATGTCAAAATCTTACTGTTTCGCGGGCTGGCTTATCGACGGGACCGGCTCGCCGGTCAAAAAGGACGTGCTGATTTGCGTGGAAAACGGGCTCGTTTCATCGCTCGAATTCCCCGGTCCCGAAGAACTGTCGCGTCTGGGTCATGGAGAATTTTCCGGCTTCACCCTCGAATCTTATCCCGCCTCTACCCTCTTGCCCGGCCTCATTGACTGCCATGTTCACCTCGCCATGTCCGGAAAGCGCGACCAAAAGCTGCGCCTGAGGCAGCTAAGAAATGAGTTCGAACAAAACGGCCCTCTCATTCATGAAAGGATCGAAAAGAGCCTTGGCCTGGGGATAATGGCCGTAAGAGACGGAGGCGATGTTGGAGGCCACGCTCTAAGGTATATCAGGCAAAACGCTCATTCGCGCGTTTTGGTAAAATGTGCCGGGAAGGGGTGGCGCGCGCCCGGCCGGTATGGAAGAATCATTGGTCGAACCCCGGAAAACGGCTCGACCCTTGCCGAAAGCATAAAAGCCGACTGTGCTCCGGCGGATCATGTGAAGATTCTAAATTCGGGCATCAACAGCCTGAGTGAATTCGGACGGGAAACCGCGCCCCAGTTTGACCGGGATGAACTCGGCGAAGCCTTCAGGCAGGCGAGAGGTCTTGGCAGGAAAATTATGGTCCACGCCAACGGCAGGCTGCCGGTCGAATTTGCTGTCGAGGCGGGATGCGATTCCATCGAACATGGCTTCTTCATGGGTGAGGACAACCTGAAAAAAATGGCCGACCGGCAGATCTTCTGGGCGCCGACGGCGTTTACGATGAAGGCCCTGTCCGCTGACACGGCTGCCGGCGCCGAACAGGCCAAAACGGCATCGATGATTCTTGAAAATCAACTCGAACAAATGAGCCGGGCGCGTGAACTCGGGGTCGCAATCGCCTCCGGGACCGACGCCGGATCTTTCGGCGTGCGGCACGGGCTGGCTTTGGCCGAGGAGTTGAAGCTCATGATCGAGGCGGGGTTTTCCGTCGAAGAGACCATCCGCAGCGCCACGTATGCAGGCGCCCGGCTTCTTGGGCTGGATCATGAACTCGGGCGGCTCTGCCCGGGAATGCCCGCGAATTTCCTGGTCGTTTCCGGACCGGCTTCAGACCTTCCGGGTTCTCTGGCGGATCTCGAAGCGGTCTATAGGAGGGGTGAAAAAATGACCCCTCGAGCATGCAATGGAAGAGCCGTACACGGGTAGCCCGGATACTCGCTATCCGGGCGCGAAGCGCAAGTGGTCCAAGTCACGGGAGCGCCCTCAAGAGCGGGTAAAGGGCGTCGGCGCCGGATTTTTGCCGAGCCCCAAAAAGCGTAGCCCGGTCCAGGACGGTAAAGACGCTCGCCTCAGCCCGGATAAGGGGCTGTTTTTTCACTCTCGCCCGGCCAATTAAGATTGACAGGCAGAGTAAAGTTATCGTATGCAGAACCATATTCTGTATACGGAACTTATTGCGACTCGAGGTTCGAGGGTGTCGTTCATCTTTACCGCCTTGGATGATTGGATGAAAGGATCGAACATGACTGCGATGAGAGTGCTGATTGAGGCCAGGCCTTTTGCCAGGTTCGGCGCCGGACATATGGAGCGGTTGCGCGACTGCGGCTTCGAATTGATAGACATGAGAGGTTCAGGGGTTGAAGAACCGGCTTTTATGGAGGCATTGAAACAGGTCGATCTGGTTCTTAGCGGAAACGACCTGGTTGTTGACGGAAACCTTCTGGATGCCGCCCCGAACATTCGCGCCGTCTGCAAGCTCGGCGTGGGGCTCGATATGATAGACATCAACGCCGCTACGGCCAGGGGCGTTCTTGTTTTCCACACTCCCGGGGCAAACGATCAAGCCGTGGCCGATCATACTTTTGCCCTGATTCTTTCGCTCGCACGTCAAATCGTTCGATTCCACACGGGGGTCCTCTCGGGGCTTTGGGAACACACGACTGTCCTCGGAATGGAAATCGCGCAGAAAACCTTCGGCATTGTGGGCCTGGGTTCCATCGGACGCAATGTCGCTCTTCGCGCTAAAGGCTTCGGGTGCTCGGTGGTTGCCTCCGATCCCTACTGGCCGGAAGCCTTCGCTAACGAACACAAGATCGAGCGGGTCGAACTCGATCAGCTCCTCAGGGTCTCCGACATTGTTTCTCTTCATTGTCCGTTCGTGCCGTCCAGCTACAAATTGATAGGAGAACGGGAGCTTTCGCTCATGAAGCCAACGGCCATCCTGGTCAATACCGCTCGAGGGGAGCTTGTTGACGAGACGGCCCTGTGTCGTTTTCTCAAGGAAGGGCGCATCGCAGGGGCGGCTCTCGATGTGCTTGAAAACGAGCCCCCGAAAGGGTCACCAATCCTTTCGGCCCCGAATGTCATCCTCTCACCCCACACGGCGGCATTTACTCTTGAGAGCATGGACAAGATGAGCAAAGGGTGCGTGGATCAGATCATCGAATACGCGGAAGGGGGATTGCCCCGCCATGCGGTTAACCGTGAAGCGTTTCAGCCTTATGGGACGGGCCTGGCAGGGGTCTGCATGGAAAGCGCGTGTAATGCCAATTAATCGAGGGTCTTGGAAATAGAATCCGGATCGGCGCCCAGTTTCCGGGAAATGCTTCCGGCCGCGGCTGCAACCTTGGGTCCGCAGCTCCTGATTCTCGTTTTTGGAAAAGCCCCGAGGAGAATAATACAGCCCAAAATATCTCCGTTTGCACCGAAAACGGGCGCGCTGATTGCCATGATGCCGGGATTGATCTCTCCCGCATCGTAAGCGTAGCCCGTCTTTCGGCATTCTTCCAATTCTTCGCGCAGCCTCGCCATATCGACCGGTTCACCGTCGCCGTAAAAACAAAGATCGTCTCCGGAGAGGAGCCTCTCTCTTTTCTCCCTCGCCATGAATGCCGCGATGGCTTTGCCATGGGCGCTGTGCGTGATGTGGTAGGAATTTCCCAGGCTGAGCGTGTACCCATACCTGTAGCCGTCGCGACCGACCACAATTTGGATACGGTCGCCCTGGATCAGTCCGAAATAAGCTGCGCTGGCGGTTTCCTGTGCGAGATGGCTCAGAAAAGGCACTGCAATCTGTCCGGGATCGAGGCCGGTCAGGATGTTGCGGGCCAGGTGCAGGATACCCGATCCCAGCCGATAGGTCTTGGTCTGATCGTCTCTTTCAATCAGGTCGAATTGCTGCAAGGTATTTAGAAGGGTATACCCTCTGCTTTTATGAATCCCGAGGCGGGCGCAGATTTCGGTGAGGGTTAGAGATGCCCCGACATTTTCGCCGAGGCACATCAGCAGCCTTCCGGCCTGATCAACAGCCGGAACAATCGGTGTATAGCCTGAATCCCGCTTTCCTTCAGTTCTTTGCATGTCGTCGTGTAATCACCCGGGTGCAACAATTCTCTATGCCGTTACGCAATCGAAATGGAAGCCTTTAAATTCTGCCGGCAGAACTTTTATAACTTATCCGGCGTTCCTGTCAACCACGCATATAAATTGCCTCCCCCGCCTAATCGCGTGGCTCTATCCCCCCAGCCCCCGGCGATGTACTCCGGGCGGGCACGAGCAATGGCTCGGGCGTAGGCTCGCCCCTGTTTAGAATGCTATGTTTTATGCCGTAGGTGAAATAAATAATCATCCCGATTGCCAGCCAGACAACCAGACGGATCCATGTGTCGATAGGAAGGCCCATCGCCAAGTAGAGACAGAACAAAATCCCCAGCAAAGGAACTGCTGGCGTCCACGGGGTTTTGAAGGGCCTTGGAACGTCTGGCATCTTGTGGCGGAGCACCAAAACGGAGGCACACACAATAATGAATGCGGCGAGCGTTCCGATTGAAACCAGCTCGCCGAGGACCGACAGCGGCACCAGGGAGGCAAGAATTGCAACCGCGATGCCGGTCGCCAGCGTGGTCATGAATGGCGTGCCGTACTTTGGATGGACTTTGGAGAAAGCCGGGGGTAGAAGGCCGTCTCGGGACATGGTGAAAAAAATACGCGGCTGACCCAGCAGGAAGACCAGGATCACAGAAGTGAGCCCGGCGATGGCCCCCAGTTTGACGATAACCGACAGCCAGCCGATCCCCATTATATCGATGGCCACCGCGATCGGGTCAGGCACATTTAGTCTGGTGTAGGGGGCGACGCCGGTGATAACGAGGGCGACAAGAATATAGATGATGGTGCAGATGGCCAAAGACCCCAGGATACCGATAGGCATATCTCTTTTCGGATTGACCGTTTCCTGGGCGGCTGTAGAAACCGCGTCGAATCCGATATAGGCGAAGAAAATCACCCCGGCCGCCCGGGCAACTCCGGACCACCCGAAATGCCCGAATTCACCGGTATTGGGCGGCACGATGGGAAACCAGTTGGCAGTCTTTACATAGGCGAAGCCAAGCGAAATTACCAGAGTTAGAATCGAGACTTTCAAAACAACGATGATTGCGTTAAATGTTGCCGATTCCTTGATCCCCCTGATCAGCAATGCGGTGATAGCCAGAACTATCAGGGCTGCCGGCAGGTTGAACAGGGCCGTTGCCTGCTTGAGGCTGTCCAATGAAATTCCGGCCGACGCCAGGTCTTTGGCGTAATTTCCAACTTCGTACCATCCTTGCGGCACGGCAAGGTGCAATCGATCGAGGACGGCGCGGGGTAAATATACCAGACAGGTCCCGGGGGATGCCATGACCTGCGGCGGGACATTTATCCCCAGGTTTCGCAAAAAACTTATCGCATATCCCGACCATCCTACGGCCACGGTCCCTCCACAAACGCCGTATTCGAGTATCAAATCCCACCCGATGAACCAGGCCGCCAGTTCGCCCAGTGTCGCGTAGGAATAAGTGTAAGCGCTTCCTGCGATGGGAATCATGGAAGCGAACTCGGCGTAACAGAGTCCTGCAAAGGCGCATGCTATGCCCGCCAGGCAAAAGGATATGACGATGCCCGGTCCCGCATAGTTGGCTGCTGCCTGTCCGGTAAGCACGAATATTCCGGCGCCGATGATGCCGCCAACACCTATCGCCACAAGATTCACAGGGCCGAGCGTCCTCTTTAAACCCACGTCCGCTTCCGCCTCGGACATGAGATCGCTAAGGCTTTTTCTCCTGAAGAGCGCTTTTGCTTCCATCGTGTCTTTTCCTGTCCCTTCTGCCGGTAAATCTTACCGGCGATTGTTCGCCAGGCGGTCCGATACATGTTTAACGGTCGCTAAAAATCCTCGGGAGGATCTTCAACATTGGTTTAAGTCCCGACAGACGGACTTTGAGCTTTCGACCGTAAAAGAATTTCATGGTCCCGCAAAGGCCTCTATAGAGTTCCTCGCTGTACGGGCGCCACCACAGGTTCTTTTTTGCAAAGCCCAGCAGATCGTGCACCACCACCTGCGGCTGGCTCATCTCGTTAAAGCCGATCCTGCCGTGTGTTCTTCCAAAGCCTGAGGCTTTGACCCCTCCCCACGGTGTTTCGGGCATGCCGTGGCTGACGAGATGGTCATTTATCGTAACGACCCCCGCCCGGATTTTTCGCGCGATCCGTTCGGCTTTCCTGCTCTTTTTCGACCAGACCGACCCGGTGAGGCCGTACAGGGAATCGTTTGCAAGAGCTGTTGCTTCCTCCATATCCCGCACTTTCATAAGGGCAAGGACCGGCCCGAATGTTTCCTCTTTCATTACGAGCATGTCGTGGTTGACATCTGCGATAAGCGTTGCCGGCAGGAAGTTGCCGGGGCTGTCTGTTTGCGGGCAGCCGGACTGCGCGACGATCTTGGCCCCCTTTTGCAGGGCGTCTTCGATGTGCTTTCGGACCGTTTCCATCTGGTCTTTTGTGGTCATGGCCCCCATGTCCACGCTAAAGTCCCTGTCCTCGCCGACTCTTAGCGATTCGACCTTCGCTTTGAGCCTTTCGAGAAAAGGTCCGTAGGCGGATTCATGGACATAGATTCGTTCTACCCCCGCGCAGGACTGTCCGCAATTTTGAAGCCCCGCCCATACGGCCCCCGAACTTGCGCGGTCGAGATCTGCATCCTCACAGACAAGCATCGCATCGTTGCCGCCCAGTTCGAGGTTAAGAGGCGTAAGGGTCTCGGCGGCTTTGGCCATCAGTTTTTTCCCTGAGGATACCGAGCCTGTAAAAAACAACTTGTCGATCCCCGACTCGATAAAGGCGTCCCCGGCTTGGCTGCCGGGTATGTTTATAAAGGAAAAGAGCCCGTCGGGAAGACCGGCCGCATGCATGCAGGACTCGATCTGTCTTCCGACAAGCTGCGTGCTGGAGGCTGTTTTGAGTATGACCCCGTTTCCGGCAAGAAGCCCCATGACAACTTCCGAAAAGGGTATCGAGAAAGGGTAGTTCCATGGGGATATGATCCCGATGACTCCATAGGGAACTCGAAAGATCCTGCTCCACTTGTTGAAAAGAAGCAGGCTTCCGGGCGCAAGCAGCGCCGGCTTCAAAAAACTCTTCGCATGACTCGTATAATAGTCGAGGGCCATCACCGCCGGCATCACCTCGATTGCAAAGGCCTCAATCCTGGTTTTGCCGTTCTCTTTGGAAATGAGCGCCGTGATTTCTTCGGCATGCTCCATGAGGTGGGCCTTGATTCTCCTCAGCGCACGGACTCTTTCGCCCACCGGGAGAATCGCCCACTGCTCGAAAGCCTTCCTTGCCCTGCGGACCGCTTCCTTCAGGTCCTGCGGGCTGTTTTTTTCCGAAAACCCGATTGTATCGCCGCTGGCGGGATTTACCGATTTCGTCCACCCCGTGCCTTTATCCGGATCTGAAAAGCCTTGAGGCCGTTCGCTCATGCATTTCACCTCCTGGTTGAAGAATCTGCGAAGATATCCTTTCCTTTAAGCGCTCTCAGTTGCCCTGCGGCGGATTTTGGGAATCGCTGCCCGGCTGGGCTGTGCTAAAAGGTGTTGTGCCGTGTCCGCCGGATCGTCCCGTAAATCCTTCCATGGTTGCGTTTATCCCGAAAAGATTTGCGGTCAAGTCAAAGGCAAACGTCGGGAGATATCTCAGAAGCCAGAGGCTGTAGACCATGGGAGGCATGAGGAGCCTTCTTCGGTTCTTTTCGACGGCTTTGACTATCCTGTCCGCAACGCTCTGCTGGTCCAGTATGGGAAGGAGTCCGGAGAATCGGGTCCGCACCCCCTCGAACATCCCGGTATCGATGAAATACGGACATACGACCGTAGTCTTTATGTTCCACTTCTTCTGTTTTATCTCCATCCGAAGCGCTTCATCGAAGCCGAAGACCGCGAACTTGGCCGCGCAGTAATCTACCAGGCGCGAGACGCCGATGAGCCCGGCCGCTGACGAAATGGTTACGATGTGGCCTCTGCCGGCGCGGATCATGTCGGGCAGAAATGCTCGAACGGTCCAGAAGTGCGAAAGCGCGTTTACAGCCATGCTCTTTTCAAGCTGTTCGTCCGTAGCGTCCAGAAAGGATTTCCCGAATACTATGCCGGCATTGTTGATGAGAATGTCGACCTTTCCGAAATCATTTTTGACATTTTCGGCAACTCTAAAGACCTCGACGCGGTTGGATACATCGCAACGATAGACTGCGGCCCGGCGCCCGCCGGCTTTCATTTCCCCGGCAATCTTCTCCAGACCTGCGTCGTCGATGTCCCATATGATTACTCCCGCGCCCCGATCCGCAAATTTTTGCGCCATGAGCTTGCCGATGCCGCTTGCTCCACCTGTTATCAGGATGTTGCTGCCCTCTATTCGACTCATATTCTTTTCCTCCATCGGTCCACTGTGAATATACGATATTCCAGGCAAAACAAACAAGCTGCGCGTTTTGTGGCAATGTGCATTTCGGTGGATCGTGATCTGTTTTCACCTCCGGTCATTTGATTGAATTTTGTCTTCATTAGGCTTATTTTCCACGTTCTATCCATGACTTAACCGGGCGGTGGAGTTTTTACCGCTTGCAAAATAACGTCTTTGGTCTTATAGGCTTATTTTTGATGAATGCAATCTCGCGATCCCGCAGGGGCAGCGGATTGTTGAAAAAAAGGGGCTTTGAGGACAAATGAATCATTTTGAGAATGTCGGCGCGAGCGTTGAATCAGCCGAGGGGGAAGAGGAGCGCGGGGTCGGGGACGGTGAGTCCGGCGCAGAGGGGATGGTTTTTCCCGAACCGCACGGACCGCTTGAAGAACTTTGTTCGCATCGATCCAGGTCTCCGGCGATTATCCGCAGTTCCTGGGTCCCGCAGATAGAAGAAACAATTCGCAAATCGTGCGAATACTTCTTCAAAACGCAGTATCCCGAAGGTTATTGGTGGTCGGAACTCGAATCCAACGTCACCATAACCGCCGAATATGTCATGCTGGCCCGCCTGTTGGGCGTTTCCCTCGAGAAAAAAAAGGATAGCATAGTCAAGTACTTCCTTGGCCATCAGGATGAAAACGGGGCTTGGGGACTCTATTACGGTGACGGCGGAGAGCTGAGCACGACGATCGAAGCCTATTTCGCCCTTAAGCTCCTGGGGCAGGACCCGGCCTCCGACGCCCTTGCAAGAGCAAGGGGTTTCATCCTCCAACACGGGGGCATTGAAGATTCACGCGTGTTCACCAAGATCTGGCTCGCACAGTTTGGCCAGTATGAATGGAAAAAAATTCCATCGATGCCTGTCGAACTTGTGCTCCTTACACCTGAGTTCTATTTCAACATCTATGAGTTTTCCAGTTGGGCCAGGGGTACCGTTGTTCCGCTCTCCATAGTGCTCTGCATCAGGCCGAAATTTGAGCTCCCCGAATCCTTGTCCATCAGTGAGCTTTGCGTGCCCGAACATGGCAAAAGGCTGGACAGCCGGATAAACAAGCTCTTTTTTGTCTTT